>JBEKPC010000240.1:0-5818 GCA_049521155.1 Bryobacteraceae bacterium | reverse complement strand
CGAACGGTCCAGTAGCAGGTCCCCAGCCGCGCTCATGGGCCAGACGTCCGCTTTCATTGTGTCCTGGCCCAGTTGCTACAGCATGGCGATTTGCCTGTAGCCATCAATGATTAGATAATTGTCGGGCTGGTTCGGCCTTCGGAACAGATACGTGGTGCGCCGGCGATCCCAATTCGGATATTCCTCTGTCAGTCCCGGTTTAAAACACCCGCAATTTCCCCGGTTTTGTAGTCGTTCGCAAGGATGACATTGGCGGGGAGGCGGTACCCACTCTACAGGAGATTCTAAATTGTTCCTGGCGGATCGCCCCACTCGCGCGTTAAGATCAAACGCTTGCGCCAACCACTCTTGCTCTCGCGGACGAAGCGCCCGTCGAATGCGGTGTCTTGGATGCGGGACCACGACATGCGGTGTGTCTACCGGCTCTCTGACCTCACCAACGCCCAGCTCATCCGGCCTACAGTGGCCTATACCGAAGCGGGCAAGGTCAACTGCGCTTACAGGCTCTCCCTCGTGATCGACTCGGTCCGGTCTGACACCAACCACACGCGGCGTTCCACTGTTCCAGTTCCAATTGACGGCGCGGGAGGGTCGGCTATCGGCTGATCATTCGCTCGGCCAAACACCACCAGCGTGGCGTCAGGGTTCACTCCCTTCGGCGTCGGTGCAGAAGTGTGTCTCACCGTCCCGGCTTCACGGGCTGGCGAACGTCAAAACCGGGGAAACTGCGGGTGTTTTATATCGGGGCTAACATTCCTCCGGCGTCGACAAGTTGTTACAGCGTTGCAGTTCGGACCCAAGGCTGGAGCCGACTAAAGGACCGCAGGAACGCCTCGTAATAGATAACGTGGAGCGACCTTCCGAGAACTAACCGCCAGGAGAGTCGAATTTTTCTCTTGACTGGCTCATTCGCTACTGCTAATCTACTAGCAACTGCTAGTGTAATAGCACGTAAGCGAGGCTTATAATGGACGACGAAATCGGAATTCAACTCGGCCGAAGAGAGCGCCAGATCGTAGAGGTACTCTATCGGCTTGGAAAGGCAAGCGTGGCGGAGGTGCTTGCGGATCTGCCGGACCCGCCCAGCTACTCCGCGGTTCGCGGAATGCTGGCCCTGCTGGAGGAGAAGGGCTACGTCCGGCACAAGCGTGACGGCATGCGCTATGTCTACGCGCCGGTGATCGCCGCGTCTAAGGCGCGGCAATCGGCGCTGCGGCAGCTCGTATCCACCTTCTTCGAGGGGTCGCCACTGGCCGCCGCGGCGGCGCTGCTGGAGATGTCCGGCCAGAAGTTATCGTCTGAGGAACGAGATCACCTGTCCGCGCTGATTGCCCGCCGCGAAGAGGAGGGACAATGATCACCCAATTCTACGGTCTTTCCGTCTTCTTTACCGTGTTCTGGAAATCCGGCGTTGCGCTCGGCGCCGCGCTGGGTGTGAGCCTGCTGCTGCGGAGGAAGTCGGCTGATGTGCGGCGGCTGGTGCTTTCCACTGCGGTTGTCGCCATGTTTGTAGCGGCTGCGGTCTTACCGATGCTGCCACGCTGGACGGCGGTGACGCCTCAGTGGTTCCAGGTTCAGCGCCCCGCGGCGCGGGCTGTGTCGGAGCAGGCCTCCGCTCCGGTAATCATCGGGGACGACGAACTTGCCGCGCCGGATGCCCAGTTGCCGGCCGCGCAACCACTAGTTCGTCGTATCGATCTCAGCTCCTGGCTAATTCCGCTGATTTGGTTCGTGGGGGCATCCACGCTGTTGACGCGGTTCGCGATCAATCTGCTTGGCCTTCACCGGTTGCGAAAGGCGTCGGAGGCGGTGCCTGACGCTGGTCTGGTGGCGGGCGCGGCTCGCTTTGGACGGCGCGTGGAGTTGTGGCGAAGCGAAGTGATCGGCGCGCCGGTGACGTGGGGAATCGTTCGACCTATCATTTTAGTCCCGGCAGGCTTTGAAGAGTTGCCGGCGGATTGCCGCGATGCGGTCCTCTGCCACGAATTGGCGCACATTCAAGCGCATGACTTTTTGATGCGCGGGCTGGCGGAAATTGGGCGAGCCCTGATTTGGTTTCAGCCTCTCATGTGGATCGTCTGGCAACAATTGCGCGAAGAGCAGGAGTTGGCCTGCGACAACCGTGTTCTGGCGACAGGTCGAAGGCCTTCCGCCTACGCAAAACTGCTGTTGGTTTGGGAGAGCAGCCCCGGATTGGACTCTTTGATTGCGGTAGGTATTGCAAATCGGAGCTGTCTGAAGCGGCGCCTGTACGCGTTGCTCGATCCGGATCTGCGGCGCGATACGGTTGCGAGCGCGGCGGTAGCCGTCACATGGCTTCTCGGATTGGCGACGGCGCTTCCTCTCGCGGCTATCAGTTTTACTCAGGCCATTCCCGCTCAGTTGACGCCTGCGCGCGCGATGCAAGCGGCGGCTCCGCCGGCTCAGCTGTTGACGGCTCCCCAGCCTCCAGTTCAGATGGCGCAAGTTCAGGCGTCGCAGGCTCCGGTTCAGGCGTCGCAGGCTCCGGTTAAGGCGCCGGCGACGCAGCAGACGGCGCAGCCCGCTTCGGCGCCGAAGCCGAAATTCGATGCGGCCTCCATTAAGCCATGCCAGCCCGGCGACGGGCCGGGACGCGGCGGAAAAGGCGACATGGGCGCTAACTCGAACCCGCCGGACGGCTTAGGCGGGTATTTTCGCGCCTCTCCCGGCAGGCTCGACGTTACATGCGCCGGTCTGCTAACCCTTATCGGAGTCGCGTACGTCGACAACGGCAATCCTCTCCTGAATAATCCAGGGATGCATGAGGCTGAACAGATTCAGGGAATCCCAAAGTGGGCTTTAGTTCCCCGCTATACCATCCACGCGGAAACCGAGGATCCAGTGGCAAACGGCCCGACTCAACCCGCACCCGGGCAAGGTCCAGGTCCGGCAGAGAGACTTCTTTATGGCCCGATGCTCCAAGGTCTTCTGGAGGACCGATTTCAACTGAAGATCCGTCGAGTGCAGGAACAGGCGCCCATGTACGCGCTGATGGTCGCGAAGAATGGTCCGAAGCTGAAACCGTTGGAAGACGGAGATTGCATCCCCGATGGCCCGCCTCGTTGGCCAGCGGGTGGAAAGCCGCGGTGTGGCTGGGTTGGGTGGCCGATCAGCGGCCCGAATCGGACGCTGCTGGGCGGGGGCGTCACGCTGCAGCGGCTGGCGACGTCGCTAAGCCAATTCGTGCTGGACCGGAACGTTATCGACCGCACGGGAATCTCAGGATCGTTTCTCATTCGTCTGGAATACGCGCCGGACGAAAATACTCCATGCAAGGGACCGGCATCGAGATGCGTGGCGGATCCCAATACGGATATCCCTCCCGGGGCAACAATTTTTGCGGCGATCGAGCAGCAGCTCGGATTGAAGCTGGAGCCTATCAAGGGGCCGCGGGAGCACATCGTCATCGATAGCGTGGAGCGGCCTTCGGAGAACTGAAGCCCAGGGCCGATCTATCCGCTTAAAAAATATTTTCGTGGGCATGTAACATACAGAGTAGTAGCATCAGTCATAGAGTAGTAGAAGACATGCCCCAACCCAAACTGAGCAAGCTCGACCTTCGAATTCTGGAAGCCTTGTGGGCCCATGGAAAGGCCTCGATTCGCGAAATTCAGGAGGCGTTTCCGGAACCTCGCCCGGCCTACTCCACCATTCAGACCATCGTCTACCGCCTGGAAACGAAACGAGCGCTGCGCCGAGTCCGCAAAATTGGCAATGCCGATATATTTGAGCCCCTCGTCTCCAGGGACGTGACGCGGCTTAAACTGCTCGACGAGATTTTGAGCTTCTTCGGCGGCAAAGCCCAGCCGATGATGGCGCAATTGGCCGAGGCGGGGAAACTCACTCTCGACGATGTCCGCGAACTGGAGAAGACAGTCAGGAAACTTGAGGCGCAACAGAAAACCGAAAGGAAGCGTGAATCCAAATGATCAGTGCACTGACGAACCATCTATTTCAGTCCACGCTGTTCGCGATTGCAGCGGGCCTCCTTACTCTTGCCTTTCGCAAAAATCAAGCCAAAGTCCGTTATTGGTTGTGGCTGAGCGCTTCGCTTAAATTCTTCGTCCCTTTCTCTCTCCTCATTGGCATCGGAAGCCAGTTAGAGTGGACGCCAGCCGCCCAGAAGCTGGCGACGCAGGTTGTGGGGCCGGCCATCTCATTCACCGTCGAGCAGATTAGCGAGCCGTTCGCCCAAGCCGTAACGCCAACGTCTTCAATGGCGGGCCATATGGATTGGTTCCCGGTCACTCTCGCTATTTGGGTGTGCGGATTTCTAGCGATCGTCTTGATCCGATCGCGGGCCTGGCTGCGCATTCGCGACGCCATACGCGCGAGCCAACCGGCCACTATTCCGGCAGCAGTCGAAATTCGCGTGTCCCAGGGTTTGGTTGAGCCGGGCGTCGTGGGGTTGTTTCATCCAATCCTCCTCTTGCCCGAAGGCATAGTGGAACGTCTCACGAGGTCTCAATTGGAGGCGGTTCTTGCACATGAGCTGTGCCATATCCGTCGTCGCGATAATCTCTGCGCGTCGCTCCACATGATCGTAGAGGCGGTGTTCTGGTTCCATCCCCTGGTGTGGTGGATCGGGGCGCGGCTAGTTGAAGAACGCGAACGCGCCTGCGACGAAGAAGTGCTCCGCCTCGGCAACCAGGCGAGTGTCTACGCCGACGCCATACTCCACGTGTGCAAGCTCTATCTGGAATCGCCGCTGGCATGCGTTTCCGGCGTGGCGGGCTCCGATATCAGGCGAAGAATTGAGATCATCATGAGCAACCGCGGCGTGCAAGGATTGAATCGAGCGAAGAAGTTCCTCCTGGTTGCCGCGGGGATGGCTGCTGTTCTTAGCCCTGTCATGATCGGCATCGTAATGGGACTCGGCCATGCGCCGGCGGCCCAGGCTCAGTCAACCGCGCAGCAATCGCCAACTGCTCCTGCGCCGAAATTCGATGTGGCCTCCATAAAACCGTGTCAGCCAGGCGACGGACCGGGACGCGGAGGCAGCGGCGACATGGGAGCGAAAAACGGCGTCAATCCGAACATGCCGGAGGGCCTCGGCGGATACTTTCGCGCCTCACCCGGCAGGCTCGACGTTACCTGCGGCAGCATCCTGACAATGGTGGACTTCGCTTACGTTCATAACGGCGCTCCCCTTTTAAACAATCCAGGCGGGCCGATGCGGGAGGGTGAGTCGATTATGGGCGTCCCCAAGTGGGCAATGTCGGCCAGGTACACGATCCACGCGGAAACTGACGATCCGGTTGCGAACGGTCCGACTCAGCGCCCCCCGCGAGATCTCGGCGCTCCGCTTCCGGCTGCGACGCTTCTGTATGGACCCATGCTGCAGCGTCTGCTCGAAGAGCGGTTTCACTTGAAGATCCGCCGGGTAACGGAGGAGGCGCCGATGTATGCGCTGACGGTGGCGAAGAGCGGATTTAAGCTGAAGCCGATGCAAGAGGGAGACTGCATTCCCGACGGGCCGCCCGAATGGCCTGCAGGAGGCAGACCAGCGTGCAATTGGACCGGCTGGGACGTCAATGGACCGAACCGCAGGCTGTTATTAGGAGGCGTCACGCTGAATGTGCTGGCGCGAGACTTTGGCCAACTGATTCTGGACCGCAACGTAATTGACCGGACCGGCATTACGGGAAAATTCGTCTTCCGCTTGGAATATTCGCCCGACGAGAATACCCGCTGCATCTTCCCGGGAAGGCCGTGCCCCGTCGATACCAATTCGGATATTCCTCCGGCGGCGACGATTTTCACAGCGTTGGAACAGCAGCTCGGGTTGAAACTGGAA
>JBEKPC010000239.1:0-5823 GCA_049521155.1 Bryobacteraceae bacterium | reverse complement strand
CGTCCATACGCTTACGCTCCACGCGCCAGTACAGGCGATCGCCGCCATCCTTGGCGAAATTGGCCACATCGTTATCGGCGCTGAGCTGATAGGTCGCGCTCAGCATAATCATGCGATGCAATTTCTTAATCGACATACCTCCGGCGACAAATTGCGTAGCGAGATAATCGAGCAACTCCGGATTGGTGGGACGCTCTCCGCCAATTCCGAAATTGCTGGGCGTATCGACGATGCCGGTGCCGAAGTGGCCTTTCCAGACGCGATTGACGATGACGCGCATGGCGATGGGCTGCTTCAGAATATCCTCAGCCAGCTCCATGCGTCCGCTTCCCTGCTTGAAGGGCTGCGGATCGTCTTTTGAAAGCACGCTCAGAAAATGGCGGGGAACGATGTCGCCCAGATTGTTGGGATTGCCGCGCAAGGCGAGCTCCAGGTCGACGGGCTTGGCGACGTCCTCGACGCCGTGTATATAAGGATAGGAAGGATCGAGTTTCTTCTTCGCCGCCTCGATATCGGCTTTAATGGACGCCATGCGGGCTTGCGCCTCGGGTCCGACGCGGCTTTCGAGACCCCATCCGCGGAACAGCAGGACACCGGGCTTGGGAGTTTTCGCGCCGTTCGCAAAGTCAACGGTCGGATCATCCGAATCGCGCAGCTCGCGTTGGAAAATCTCCGTCCAGAAATTACTTTCCTGCTCCGCCATGTTCTTCAAACGGAGACCGCAGCCGGGACAAAAATCGTCGTTGGTAATAAATTCGTTGGGCTTGTTGGCGCGCTTCTTTTTGGTAGTCCCTTCGAGCGACTTGGCGGTAATGATCTGATTCTCGTCGTCCAGCTCCTTGCGAGCAAGCATGATTTTGACGACATTCGCCTGAAACTCTTCGGCCAATTTCTTCACTTCCGGGTTGACCTTCGGTTTCCGGTCGGCCCCTCGATCCTTGCCCTCGCTGGAAGGGTCCGGGACGGCTTTCTTCATCAACGCCTGCCAGGCGTCCTTCTCGTGATATTTATCGGTGGTCTTGCCGAGGTACGCGATCCAGCGTTCCAGGAGTTCGTAGTCGAGCTTCCGCGCCTCGACCACGGCATCCTTTTCCTTCTTCTGGCCCACCACTTCGTAGACGCTCTCCAAATAATTGGCGGTTTGAAATGCCAGCGATTCCGACAACGACGCGCTCAGCGCGGTCTGCATTTCCTGAAGAACTTTCTGTTTCTTCTCGACCTCGGCTTCGATTTTCAGATGCTCTTCGACCACGGCTTTCGGCGCCAGCGGATACTCATGGTAAGCGGTGTTCTTGAACACGCCGGCCAAGGCATAATAATCGGTCTGCGGAATGGGATCGTACTTATGATCGTGGCAGCGGGCGCAGGCGACGGTAAGGCCGAGGAAGCCGCGGCTAACTACGTCGACGCGATCATGCCTTTCGTCCGCACGGGTCACTTCAACAGCACCGTTATCGAAATACCACGGACCAAGGCCGAGGAATCCTGTCGCCGGCAAATATTTATAACGAACTTTCTCATCGAGAAGATCGCCCGCGAGTTGCGCCTTCACAAACTGGTCATAAGGCAGATCGTCGTTGAACGCCTGGATCACCCAGTCGCGATACAGATAGGCATTGGCATAGGGAAAATAGCCGCGCGGAAAGGGATTCAAGCTGCGGTAATCGTCCTCTCCGAAGCGCGCGACATCGAGCCATTCCCTGCCCCAACGCTCGCCATAATGCGGGGAAGCCAGCAAGCGATCCACGACTTTTGCGAAGGCGTCGGGCGAGGCGTCCTTGTCGAATGCCTCGATTTCTTCCGGCGTCGGAGGAAGACCGGTAAGATCGAGCGTCGCGCGGCGCAGAAGGTCGTGTTTATTGGCCGCGCGCACCGGCTTCATACCGTCTTTTTCGAGATGCGCCAGAATGAATCGATCAATGGAAGATTTCACCCACTTCGAATCGCTAACGGCAGGTGGTTGCGGATCCTTTAACGGGAGCAGCGACCAGAACGCGCGGCGTTCGGGAGGGATCACATATTTCCCGCCGGTTTTCGTGCTGGTGGTGAGCGGAGCAGCGGACTTGGGCCAGATCGCGCCGGCCTTCACCCAGGCCACCAGATCCTCGACTTCGGAATCCTTCAGCTTGGCGCCCATGGGCATTTTCAACTTGGGATCGGTCTGACGCACCGCTTGGATGAGAATGCTTTTATCGGGATCGCCTGGCACCAGAGACGGGCCGCGGCTGCCGCCTTTCAGCATCGACTCGCGACTATCGAGGCGCAATCCGCCCAAGGCCGAGTCGGTATGGCAAGCGTAGCAGTTGGAGGCGAGCAGGGGCCGGATTTTTAGCTCGAAATAATCGGGCGCCGACGCTGATTGCGCGCACAGAATTCCCCCTGCCAGCGATAGAAACGCAATGACGATCGAACGACGCATGATGGACTTTAGGTCTCCGACCCCTTCCAGTTTAGTCCGTCGCGAGCGGCTTGTGGTCGGGCGAAAATTTCCCGGGCGAAAAATGCCGGACAGGGGCTGGCGTTTCAGAAGCTTGACGGGCGCTGCCGAATGGTCATTTCTACCATTTCCAGGCCGTCGGTGTCAATGAAAGATACCTCTTTGAGCTATACTCGACTGGTTCATGGAGACTGCATGCGAATTCTGATCGGACTCTGTTTTGCCCTCACGATGACAGCGTCCGCGGCACAGAGCAAATCAAAACATTCAGACCCGGGGCCGAAACAAGGGATCAAGATTCCCGGCGTCCAGATTCCATTCGCCAGCGTGAAGGCCGAGGCGGAATTGCCGTTCGCGCCGCAGTGGATCGTTTTTTCGGATTCCGTGCTGATCCCTAACAAGAGCGGCGGATTGGAACGGCTGGATGCCAAGACCAATAAACTGGTCGATCCGGTGCTGGGGCTGAGCAAGCTGTGCGGCGGCGCGGCAGTCGCGTTCTCCAGTTTGTGGATTCCCAACTGCGAGACGCGCGCGCTGATGCGGTTCGATCAGAAGATTGCGGCCGATCCGAAGGCGGTCAAGGACTCCAAACCGGCGGCTGAGGCAAAACCCGCAGTTAAGCTCGCTGAGGCCGTGAAAATCGATTCCGGCGTCGGACGCGCATCGCCCGCGATTGCCGCCAATGCCGACAGCGTATGGATTCTCAGCGACGACAAGGCGACGCTCTCGCGGATCGATCCCGATCTGAATAAGGTGGTCTCCGAACTGCGCCTGCCAGCCGGGTGCAATACTTTGACGTTCGGAGAAATGGCTCTCTGGGTCACTTGTCCCTCCGAAAATCGCGTGCTGCGGATCAATCCGGAAACCACCCTGGTAGAAAAACGAATTGAGGTTTCCGTACATCCGAGCGCGCTGGCCATCGGTGAATCGTCGCTGTGGGTGCTGTGCTTGAAGGACGGCAAAGTCGAGCGCATCGACCCGAAGACCAACAAGGTGACAAAAACCATCGAGACCGGAGTTTCCGGCGCCGGCGCGGGAGGCATCGCGTTTGGACAGGGCTCCGTGTGGGTAACGCTGAGCGGATTTCCGATCACTCGCATCGATGTGGCGAGCGAAAAAGTCGCGCAACAGTTTTGGGGCGCGGGCGGCGGTGCGATTCAGTTCGGCCAGGGCTCCGTGTGGTTGACGAATGTGCAGGACGGAACGTTGTGGCGGATCGATCCTAAGCGAATTCTGGCGACTTTGGCTGAGTAAGAAAATGATACTTCCGATCCTTTTATTTTCGTTGCTGTACGCGCAGGACCCTTCCGAGGCTCCCAAGAAGCGGCCGCCGCGTCCTCCCAAGCCGGGCGTTGCGACTCCTGGTGTGAAGCGCGAGATGTCCGCCATCAAACCAGACGCGGTGTTTCCGGTCGAAGGCGCTCCCGATTGGCAGGTATTTACGGACGACGCCCTTTGGGTCACCAGCAGCCCCAAGAACGCGGTTTATCGGCTCGATATTAAAACCAATCAAGTGGCAGCAATCGTTACCGTGGGGAAGAAGCCGTGCTCCGGGCTGGCCGCTGGTTTCGGCAGTATCTGGGTGCCGAATTGTGGAGACAAGGCGCTTTCGCGCATCGATATCAAGACCAATCGGGTGATCGCGACGCTGCCTTTCGGTCCGGCCGATAGCGAGGGAGGGATCGCGACCAGTCTGGATAGCGTCTGGATGCTGACCGATAAAAAAGGAGTCCTTTCGCGTATCGATCCGGTGTCGGGCAAAGCGGTCGCCGAGATCGCGGTGACGCCGAACTCCGCGTCCTGCATTTATTCCGATGGCGCGGTGTGGATCACGACTCCGGAAAAAAATCTCCTGACAAAGGTCGATGCGAAAACGAACCAGGTCATCGCGACCATCGAGGTCGGCCCAGGTCCACGTTTTCTAACCGCCGGCACCGGTTCCGTTTGGACCCTGAATCAAGGCGACGGCAGCGTCTCCCGCATCGATGCGAAAACCAATAAATTGCTTGCCTCAATCGAAGCCGGCATTCCCGGCAGCGGCGGCGAGATTGCGTTCGGAGCGGGTCACGTGTGGGCTACGACCTTTCAGATCCCTATTACCGAAATCGATCCTGAGAAAAATGCCGTGGTGAAACAATGGGTCGGCCCCGGCGGCGACTCCATCCGCGTGGGATTCGGATCGGTGTGGCTGACGAATCTTCGCGAACAGACGGTCTGGAGATTCAAGATCGACCAGCCGTAACTTTATTGCACTTCGAAATTCGCTGTCCGTGAGAATTTGTTGTTCGCACTGTCGACCGCGACGACTTCTACTTTGTAAGACCCCGGATCGAGGGTCGCTACGGGAATTTTGGCGGCAAAAGGAATCGCCGGATTGCCGCCTTTCTCGGGAACCGGAATGCGGAAGCCGCCCGAGTCGGATTTAGTCGCCCCCTTGGCATCCGTCACCCGAATCTGGAGCCCAACAGCCAATCCCTTCGGCAATTCCGCATTGAGCAGGGCCGGCTCGTAGATCTCGAAATACATGGCGGCGTTGTCGGTTTTGTTGAACTTCGCCGAGCCCGTGGGGACCACCTGAAAGCCCTGCGCGACAAGGGGCGTCCGATCTTCGAGCAGCGCCGTTTCGAGCGCCTGATCCATTTCCGCCGTTTTCCGGAACTTGGTGCTCAGCGCCAGTGCGCTCAGGCTGAACTTCTTAGTGTCGTAGGCGTCCACCACCAGCGGTTGCTCCAGTTTGCCGAAATTTTCGCCGCCCGCGCTGAACACGACCTTCAGATTGTATTGCCCCGATGCCACGTCGAACTGATTCTCATAATGATAAGGGTGTTCTTCGAACGCGTCTACTTCTTTCTGATTCTCGAAGTCCAGCTTCACCGCGTCGCTAAACCGCGCCCCCACGGTGCCATCGGCCTTATACGCAATCGCCAGAACGTTGAGCGTGGACCGCATTTTCCCTTTTTCTTTTTCGAATTTCAGCGACGACGGCGGAATCTCGATGGCCACATTGACGCGCGCCACATTCCCGCCGGTGAAGAAATACGGAGCCTGCATCGTCGCTGTAATATTGCCCGCCTGCGGCGCCGCCGCGCGATTCTCCAGCGATTTTTCAGTCGACGTCTGGGCCAGCACGTCCTTCATCTTGGTGTTGCAGTATCCGCTTCGCGCCCGCACCGTATCCCCGCCGTGATCCACCTTTACCCGAATCGTGTGACACGTTTCGCGGCCATCCTCGCCTGACGGCGGCGTGTAGCCGATCAGGTAAAATTCATTCATTTCCTTCGCGATCTTCTCCATGCCGCCCAGCAGATCGTTGGTGTTCACGATCACGAAACCTCCGGTGCCGTCGGCCATCATGTACATAATCTGCTGATTGGTGGTTGCGCTCG
>JBEKPC010000238.1:0-5830 GCA_049521155.1 Bryobacteraceae bacterium | reverse complement strand
AAAGGGGCTTTTCGACTGCGGTTATTCTTTGGGCTGGCGCAAAGAACAATCCTCGCTCAGGATGACAGAGGTTGATTACAAGAATGCTTAAGGGCGCCGAGATCGTTTTGCAGTGCGTGCGGGCCGAAGGGGTGGACCTGGTGTTCGGGTATCCCGGCGGCGCGATTATGCCGCTGTATGACGCATTGGATGGGAGTGGGATCCGGCATGTACTCACGCGGCACGAGCAGGGCGCGGCGTTTGCGGCGGAGGGATACGCGCGGGTTACGGGAAAAGTTGGCGTAGCGATTGCGACCAGCGGACCTGGGGCGACCAATCTGGTGACAGGCATCGCCGATGCCAAGATGGATTCGGTGCCGCTGGTGTGCATCACGGGGCAAGTACGGACGGCGATGATTGGCACCGATGCATTTCAGGAGACTGACGTTTTTGGAGTGACGCTTTCGCTGACCAAGTGGAGCCGGCTGGTGCGGACGATCGAGGAGATCCCGGAGGCGATCGCGGAGGGATTCCACTGGGCGCGCAGCGGACGGCCGGGGCCGGTGGTCATCGACATTCCGACCGATATTTTGAAGGCAAAGAAGGAATTTTCTGGGCCGGTGAAATTCACTCCGCAGGCGCAGCCCGCCGATGCGAAGACGGAAAGCACGTTCAGCGACAAGATTGTTGCGTTGTTGCACGGGGCGACGCGGCCGGTGGCGTTGGTGGGTGCGGGGGCGAAACTTTCCGGAGCGATTCCGGGGTTGCGGCGGCTGCTCGATGAGCTGAACGTTCCCACGTTCGCTACGGTGCACGGGTTGGGCGCGGTTCCACCGCAGGCGCCATATTACTTGGGCATGGTGGGCATGCATGGGACGCGGGCAGCGAATATGGCGTTGCACGAGACTGATCTGCTGATGGTTTTTGGCGCGCGCCTGGACGATCGCGTGACTGGCGATCCCATCAAGTTTGCGCCGCAAGCCAAGATTGTTCACTTTGAAATTGATCCGGCGCAGCTTGACCGGGTGCGAGCTTGCGAGTTGCCGGTGATTGGGAATCTGGCGGAGACGATTCCAGCGTTCCACGCGGGGTTACGGCATGCGTCTCTGCCCGACTGGAGCGGCTGGCGGGCGGTGGCTTGCGGACCCGAGCGGGCGGAAGTCGATCCGCGAGGACTGGCGCAGCCCACGATTCGCTTCCTCGATGAACTGTTCAGCCGGTTGCCACAAGATAGCGTGGTGATTGCCGACGTGGGCCAGCACCAGATGTGGGCGGCGCAGCGCTATCGGGCGTCATCGCCGCGCGGATTTATCACTTCGGGCGGCTTAGGCGCAATGGGTTTCGCCCTGCCGGCCGCGGTTGGCGTGCAATTGGCGAAGCCGGAGACCTGCGTGCTTTGCGTTTCGGGTGATGGCGGGTTCCAGATGAACATTCAAGAACTGGCCACGGTGCACCGCCTCGGTCTGCCTATCAAGATGGTGATTGTCGACAACAAGTATCTGGGTATGGTGCGGCAGTGGCAGCAGCTTTTCTACGAGCGCAACTATGCGGAAACCGATTTGAGCGACAACCCGGATTTCGTGGAGATTGCCAAGGCTTACAAGATTCATGGATGGCGGCTGAATGAGGCTGCCATGGCGGAGTATCCGGTATCGGCGGAAACGGGAGATTCGATCGACAATTTTCTCCGTTCGCCCGGGCCGGAGTTGCTGGTATTTGATTGCGCGCCGGAAGCGAATGTTTATCCCATGGTTCCAGCGGGAGCGGCGCTTTCGGAGATGGTGTTCGGGGACGAGTAGAAACATTTAGTAATTCTGTAATTGGGTCATTTAGTAATTTGAAAAGCACAGAGAAACGATTTCAAATTGCTAAATGACCCGATTACTCAATTACAAATTTCTTTGAGGAAACGCCAATGCACGTTTTTCACATTCGCTATCGCAATGCGCAGGGGACGTTGATGCGCATTTTGAATGCAATTTCCCGCCGGGGGCTCGATCTAACATCGGTGCACGCGGAGGCCGCCGGCCCCTATCACGGTGCGACGGTGACGATCGAGGTCACGCCCAAGCAGATCGGGCAGCTTTGCCGGGAGTGGTATTCGATCGTGGATGTAATCGAGGTACGTTCCAGCGCCGCTTTGAAGAAGCCGGAAGATGGCGAGTGGGCACCGCTTCCGCCGGCCTCGGAAAATATTACAGAACAATCGGCGCGCGCCGCGTTGGCATAAGTTTTGACGGTCGTATCAGAAGCGTGATGCCTCCTGGGTAAGCATCATGCCAGTTGGGGAACCTGTAATCTAGCGCGCCTCCTGACGTCGCTGGATGACAGATTCCCCGTTTTTCTTACTTTGTTCCGCTGAATCTTTAGCCTCTATTGCAATCTTACGCCGTGTATCTTAGTCATCAGCGTCTTAAACATCAGGATCATAAACATCATGGATCTTAAGCATCGCAGCCGCGGAATTACCGACGGGCGCGACCGGGCTCCGGCGCGTTCCATGTTCAAAGCTATCGGCTTCACCGACGCCGATCTTCGCAAGCCGCTGATCGGTGTAGCCAATACGTGGATCGAAACCATGCCGTGCAACTTTCACCTGCGGCGGCTCTCGGCCCAAGTGAAAGAGGGCATTCGTGCCGCCGGCGGAACGCCGATGGAATTCAACACCATCGCGATTTCCGACGGCGAAACCATGGGCACGGAAGGCATGCGCGCCTCCCTGGTAAGCCGCGAGCTGATCGCCGACTCCATTGAACTGGTTTGCCGCGGCCAGTTGTTTGACGCGGTGGTGTGCGTGGTGGGTTGCGACAAGACGATTCCAGCCGCGGCCATGGCGCTCGCCCGCATGGACCTTCCCGGACTTGTGCTCTATGGCGGGACGATTGCGGCAGGCAGCTTCCGCGGTAAGGACGTGACGATTCAGGATGTGTTCGAAGCCGTGGGCGCGAATGCGGCGGGCAAAATCACGGACCAGGAACTGCACGACCTGGAAAATGTCGCTTGCCCCGGAGCCGGCGCCTGTGGCGGCCAGTACACCGCGAACACCATGTCCACGGTGATGGAGATGATCGGACTTTCTCCCATGGGCTTCAACAGCGTGCCGGCGATGGATGCGCGAAAAGATCAGGTGGCCTTCGATTGCGGCAATGTTGTATTGAACTTACTAGAGAAAGGAATTCGACCGCGGGAGATTCTGACCCGGGACGCATTTGAAAATGCGATTGCTTCTGTGGCCGCGACCGGGGGATCGACCAATGCCGTGCTCCACCTGCTGGCCATTGCGCGCGAGGCCGGCGTCGATTTGCAGATTGACGATTTCCAGAAGGTGAGTGAGCGCACGCCGCTGCTTGCCGATCTGAAACCCTCGGGACGTTTTGTAGCCGCGGATATGCACCGAGCCGGTGGCGTGCGATTGCTGGCCCAGCGATTGCTGCTCGGAAAACATCTTCACCCGGAAGCGAAAACGGTTACCGGACTTTCACTTGGAGCTGAGAGCAAGAGCGCCGCCGAAGCTTCCGGGCAGGAGGTGATTACGCCCCTGGAACAGCCGTTGAAGAAAACCGGAGGACTCGTGATTCTCAAGGGAAATCTCGCGCCTGAGGGATGTGTGGCGAAGATCAGCGGCCACGAACGGCTGGAGCATCGCGGTCCCGCGCGCGTCTTTGAATCAGAGGAAGACGCCATGGCCGCGGTCACGGGCAAGAACATTAAATCCGGGGATGTGGTCGTGATCCGCAACGAGGGTCCCAAGGGCGGGCCGGGCATGCGGGAAATGTTGAGCGTTACGGGCGCAATTGTGGGCGAAGGATTGGGATCTTCCGTCGCACTCCTGACCGATGGACGATTCAGCGGCGCCACCCACGGACTGATGGCGGGGCACGTCTCGCCGGAGGCCGCACTCGGCGGCCCAATCGGCGCGGTGCGCGATGGCGATATGATCCGCTTCGATGTTAAGGAGCGAATCCTAGAAGTTGAGATCAGCAATGAAATTCTTCGCCAGCGAATGAAGGAATGGAAGCCACCGAAGCCGCGTTATCCCACCGGAGTGTTCGCGAAGTACGCGGCGCTGGTCTCCTCCGCGTCGCAGGGGGCGATCACGCAGCCCCCAAAATAAAGTGTTGGCGATTCCATGAATCAGCGTATCAACACAACTGAAGGAGCGGCATAGCGTTCCTTGTTGATTGACCCTAACCGAGCCTTACTGTTCGCAGCCTGGACCGAATGTCGTCAACGCATTCGCCGCAGCCGAGATGGTGCAAATTTTGGACCGCGCCGTTCGAGTTAATGTGGTCGTACTGCTAACGAACCCGACTGCCCCGCATGGCCAAGAAGATTAAACGAAGAGTCGAGTTCGAGTGTATCGACGTGCTGTCCCGCATTTTCCAGAGAGCTTGCGAATGTAACTTTGCCAACCTGACGAGGGAAATGTTGTCTCTCTCGAGATCCAATAGGATCATTTTGTTTGGGCCGTGGAACGCGCAGACACCCTTGCCTCTCTGCGCGTCGGCGTTGCAGCGTTCGCCATCATTCCATCCTTCTTTCGAAATTCTCTTCTGTGCCATCGGTTCTCCGGACCGTACCTAGTCTAGGTAGGGGATGCCCCTCTGTCGGAAGCCCCATGCATGTGACGCCACAGCAAATCAGTTAAAATCACTCCTCGGTTTTTCATGTACTTACGTGGACTTTCATGGACTTAAATTGCTGACCGTGCTGGGTTAAATCCTTTGTTTGCGGTTTGGAAGCGGTTTCGACCCCCACTCGCTTCCGCCATTTATTTTCATTGACTTATAATGTGGGCCTTGGAGCAATCTATTGACATGAAAATTAGGTTGAGTCGGCGCGTGTACGATCCATATAGCGTGGACGGCAGAGGTCGTTAGCACTCTGGATGAAGTGAGGCCGTCAATGAGTTTGTCCGGGATCGCGCGTTTGAACCAATCTGTGTCGCGCCACCCCTCCCAGGGGAAGGTGCGAAGTGACCCCTTTGAAAACGAATTCGCGAAGTAGGTTCTTGAGAGCACTCTGACCCGTGCCCGCCAAACCATTGAATAAGACCAACGAAGCTCCGCGATCGGAAGCCGGATAGTACAGATTCGAAATGCCTGCGGCGGAGAAGGTGCCGAGCACCTGCGAGTAATTTGGTTTCCACCGCCCATCATCGCCCCTGGCAATGACTGCGGCAGAGATCGCGTATAAAATGCGCGATCGGATGTTCCCCGTCCCCTTGTAAAAGTAGGGGGATCTTGATGGAAGATTGAAGGGTAAACGCCTCGGCTCAGCAAAATGCCAGTTACGTTATCCGCCAAATTGGCCCCGTATCGCTTTCCGTATCCCTCGATTCCACCACCATAGGCTGGGAAAGTGTTTCTATATTGCTGCACACCAGCCCATGCTGCCGCCGTGACCAACGGGACCGGATCGATGATGGATCGAAAGCTCAGCTGAAATTTCTGTTTCGCTCCCATGGGCGGCGCGTTCCAGTCATTAAGAGCTGTAAAGTTCGGGAAGATACCCGCGAGGCGTTGCCGTACCGCGATCCGCACCTGCTCCTCAGCCAGTTGCTCCTGGTTTCCACTCACCGTCACGCTGCTTGTCCCGCCGAAAACCGACAGCGTCACTGAGACCAGACAGGTCTCGCCTCCATGCACGGAAATGACAGAGGAGGTAAAACTGTTCATCCCTGGCGCAGTCACCGTGAGCTGATAAATATCGGCAGGCAATTCTGCAAACGCGAACTGGCCGTTGCTACCAGATTCCAGAATCCGAATCGCAGAACCGGATTGCCCCGCCGCTGTCACTTGCGCACCCTGGACCACGTCTCGATTCGTATCCAACACCGTGCCACTAATGG
>JBEKPC010000237.1:0-5854 GCA_049521155.1 Bryobacteraceae bacterium | reverse complement strand
CTGACGTTCCAGGATTCCGGGAATGGATTCGGGATGAACTGGATGGATCAGGTCTCAGAAGTGATGACCGCGACGACCGTCCTGCACGTTGGCGAGTCGATCTATTGCCGCTTTACGGGCCAGCCGTCGCGGCAAAATCCGTGCCTGCGATGGACCATCTTGCAAGGCGCGTGGCATTCGGGCGGGTTGGTCAATTACGCCGGATGGACTATCGAGCTGCCCCAATAACTGGGTTAGGCGTCTCGATAACCGAAACGCTCAGAGAGCAATCCGCCGATCGAACCAAGGGCAATCCAGAACATCCCAGTGGTCAGAATCGACGCGGTCGCGAACTGGTGAATCAAAGACGCGGGCACTGCGCTCTCCCCCTTGGCGACCGGCGCGCCGATGGCGTAAGGAAGGATCACCAATAAGAGACCGATCAGGCGCACCGGAACAGATTTGCTGCGATCGAGTAGCAGCCATAACGCGACCGCTGTGCAAAGAACCGCGGCAACCCACCACAGTTGCCGCGCATAAATATCGGCGACAGGCACACCCGGCGGCATCGGCGGCAACCCGAACGCCGGAGCCACATCGATGCAGATAAATGCCGCGATGCCCCACAGCATTCCTTTTTTCCAGTTGAGAGAGACTGGCTTGAGCGACAAAATTCCGAATAGGAGCGCGGCAAATCCGATGCCCGCTAATATCGTCGTGAGAACGGTGAAAAGTGTTCTCTCCGTGCCATCCGCCGGCTTCCATCCTTCGTCCTCATGATGCATGCCGGCCGACTCATAGACCTCTGCTTTCTCAATCAGCGGAAACGTGGTGTAGTGCTGCGCGACAAACAGCAATAATCCGGCGATCGTTCCCGAGAGGAGAATGACGGCCATCAGTACGCGAAAACGGTCCATACCTTCAATGGCAGGGAAAACCATTCGAATGGCGGGTATCGTGAGCGGAATTATGCGCCCGCGCCGTCGGCGAGAACCCGACGAAATACACCATAACCAAGCCCAAAGAAATGGCCGCAAGCGCCGGCCATCGCGAGGCGATGCTCCAATCGCGGGCGACGGGTGTTGAGATTGCTGTCGAGGTAGACATAAATCTTTTTGAAGTCTAGCATGCTTATAAGTGACGGTTTAAACGACCATAAATGTGCCATACTTATAAGCCTCAGGCGCCCGCAAGGGCCTAACTGGGAAGTCCGGTGAGAAACCGGCGCGGTCCCGCCACTGTGAGTGAGGGTTCCCGTTTCAAAGAGCCACTCGGTTGAATTAACCGGGGAAGGTGAAACGGTGCGGCAAGTTGTTGGTGCCTCCCTCCGAGCCAGGAGACCTACCTGAGGATAGATCGGCTTGCTTTCTGCGGAGAACGGAAAACATGTCAGGAACCGCGATTACAATTCGCAACTGGGTGATGCTGACGCATCGCTGGATGGGCGTGGGATTCTGCGTCCTGTTCCTGGCTTGGTTCGTGTCGGGCATCGTGATGATGTATTGCCGCTTTCCTCATGTCGAGGCTGAGGATCGGCTGTCACGCGCCGCCACGCTGGATCCCGCCAAGATACAACTGGCCCCGGAGCAGGCTTTCGCGGCGGCGCATACAGCGGGAAAGCCTTGGCAAATTCGACTGAATGTTCTCGACGGGCGGCCGGTTTATCGATTCGCGTTTGGGCGGCGGCCTGTCCTCGTTTTTGCCGATAACGGCGAGAGGGTCGGGACGATTCCAACGGAGATGGCTCTGCGCATCGCTGCGAAGTGGACTGGACTTGCGGCTGGTGCGGCTGTATTTGATGGGTTGATCACGAAGGACGACCAATGGACGGTCCATTCGTCGGTTCATCCGTTTGGTCCATTCTGGAAATATTCGTGGCCGAGCGGCGAAGAAGTTTACGTTTCGCAATCGACGGGCGAAGTGGTGCAGGACACAACTCGAGGTTCGCGATTGGGCGCATACTTCGGCGCGATTCCACACTGGTTGTATTTCACCCGTCTGCGCAGAAACGGGCCTCTCTGGGAGCGGGTGGTCATATGGCTCTCCGGCGTCGGGACGATTATGTCGATCCTGGGGCTGGTGGCGGGAGTGTGGCTGTATTCTCCGTCGAAGCGCTATCGCTTTCCGGACGGCGCGTCGAGTATTCCTTATGCCGGGCAAAAACGGTGGCACGTGGTGCTGGGCCTGATTTTCGGAGCCGTCACTTGTACCTGGGTCTTCAGCGGTTTGTTGTCGATGGGGCCATTTTCCTGGCTGAGCGATCCGGATCGCCCGAATCTGGATCGGGCTCTGCGGGCAAATCGCTTCGAACCTGGGGACTTTTCGGCCAAGGATCCAAGGAAAGCGATCGCGGAAGCTGCCGGGATGGACGTTAAAGAACTGGAGTTTGCCTCGTTTGCCGGCGATGCTTTTTATCTCGCGATGCAGGCGCATGGGTCCCGCATCATTCCCTTGGCCCGCGATGCGCAAGACGCGTTCGGCACGGAGCGAATCGTGGAAGCTGTGAAGCGAGTCGTCGCTCCGGCATTGGTCTCGAATACGCGGATTGTTAATGAGTATGAGATGTATTATCTGGATCGTGAGCATCGGCGGCCGCTTCCGGTGCTCTATGTTGAGTTGAGCGACGCCGCGAGGTCGGCATATTACATCGATCCGAGAACGGGGAGGGTCGTTGAGAGTTACGGAACGCGGTCCCGCTGGGAGCGGTGGCTTTATCATGGGCTGCACTCGATCGATCTGCCTTGGCTTTACGCGCGCCGGCCGGCCTGGGACATCGTGGTCATTTTATTGATGCTGGGAGGTACGGCCCTCTCCGTCACTTCTCTTTTAATCGCGTGGAAGGTTATTCGGCGGAAGTTCAATTTCGAAAAAGGAATTACTTTATGAGCATTGCAACAAAGCGCGGCGATAGCGGACAAACCGGCTTGGCCGGAGGGATTCGTGTCTCGAAGGCGTCCTTACGGGTCGAGACTTACGGCACGGTGGACGAGCTGAATTCCGTCCTGGGCATGGCGCGATCGCATTGTGACGATGAGAATTTGTGCGAGCGCACGAAGCTGATTCAGAGGGAGCTGTTTCGGATCGGCTCCGGCCTTGCCACGCCGCCGGAGAGCCGGAAACCGCAGGTTCCGGTGACCGAGGAAATGGTGGAGGGACTCACGGCGCAGGTTCATGAAATTGAGGCCACGCCAAGTCTGCTTTCCGACTGGTCCTTGCCGGGAGAACATCCGGCCGGCGCTGTTTACGATGTGGCGCGCACCGTTTGCCGCAGAGCGGAGCGCGGCGTAGTGCGGCTGATGGAAGCGGGAGAAGCGGTGAATCCGAATATTCTGGCGTATCTGAACCGGCTGTCCGATTTGTTGTGGCTGTTTGCACGCAAGATCGAGGTCGATGCGGGGGTGAAGAACTCGCTGCGGGAGATGAATGAAAAGAGTGGTCCGAAATGGTCGCGGGCCTGGTAAGCAAGGCGGGAATTCTTGGAGCATTGGCTGCCATTGCGTTATCTGCGCAGCCGGCTCGGATTGTTTCTACTTTCCCCAGCATTACGGAAACGGTGTTTGCGCTGGGGGCGGGGGATCGCGTGGTGGGGGTTTCCAACTACTGCAAGTATCCCGCGGCAGTGCTGGCGCTGCCGAAGATTGGGAGTTATACCAAGCCCGATGCGGAGAAGATCGCGCTGTTGCGGCCGGATCTGGTGATTATTCAGAAAACGGCGGCGGGCCTGGCCGATCGTTTGTCGGCGCTGGGGATTGCGCATGCGGAGGTCAAGATCGGATCTTTGGCCGACATCTATTCCATGATCCGCGAGATCGGGCGCGCGGTGGGTTTGCCGGAACGGGCGGAAAAGCTGAATGGCGATATCAAGTCCCGGCTGGATGCGGTGCGGGAGGAGACTCGCGGGAAGGCTCGGCCAACGGTGATGATCGTGGTGGGGAGAACGCCGGGATTGCTGACCAATCTGGTCGCGGTTGGGCCGGGCGCTTATCTCGCTGAGCTGCTCGAAATCGCGGGCGGGCGCAATGTATTGACTGACACGGCGATTGCTTACCCGCATATTTCGCTGGAGACGGTGGTGCGGCTGAATCCCGATATCATTCTCGATTTATCGGCCATGGGCGCGGCGGGCGTCGACACGCGGGGCCCTTGGCTGTCTCACAAAGAGCTGACGGGGAAGATTTTCGGGCTGACTTCGGAGGTGCTGACGACGCCGGGGCCGCGCGTGGTGGAGGCGGTGGAAATGATACGGGCGAAGCTTCGGCCATGAGCAGTCTGCTGAGTGTGCGCGATATTTCGTTCCGATATCCGGGGCATGCGGTTCTGGATTCGGTGACGTTTTCAGCCGACGGCGGCGAGTTCGTGGTGCTGATGGGCGTGAATGGGGCGGGGAAGAGTACGCTGCTGGATATCGTGGCGGGATTGCGGGCCGCGGATGCGGGGGAGGTATTCTTCGAGGAGCGCGCGCTACGGATGATGCCGGCGCGGGAGCGGTCCCGCCGGATGAGCCATTTGCCGCAGGGGACTCGCAATGAGCTGCCGTTTACCGTGGAGCAGGTGGTGTTGATGGGGCGATACGCGTACGCCGACCGCTGGTTCGAATCGCGCGAAGACCTCGCCTATGCGGAGGATGCGATGCGGCGCATGGAGTGCCTGCAATTTCGTGAGCGCCTTTACTCCACGCTGAGCGGAGGAGAGCAGCAGAGGGTGTTGCTGGCCGCGTGTATTGCGCAGTGCCCCCAAGTGATGCTGTTTGACGAGCCTTCCACTTATCTCGACGTTCATCAGCAGTTGCAATGTTTTTCGACGTTGGCGGAGTTGGCGCGCGAAGGAGCGTTGTGCATCGCGGTGACGCACGATCTGAATCTGGCGCTGGCGCATTCGACGCGGCTGCTGATTCTGAATCGGGGCAAGCTGGCGGCGGATTTTGCGACGGAGGAGGCGGCTCGGAATCCGGAATGGCTGGAGTGGCTTTCGCCGCGATTGCGGATGACGCAAACGGCGGAGGGAAGGCCGTGGGTGCTGTATCGATGAAGGGCTCGGGATGGATCTGGGCGTCGGCGATTTTATTTGTGGCGGCGGCGCTGGGGCTGCCGTGGATCGGAAGCGGGTCGATCAGCATGGACCGGGTGCTGGCGAAGGCGGCTCCGGATTATCCGATTTTCGTGGAGCTGCGGGTGTCGCGGACGCTGCTTGGGCTGCTGGCCGGAGGAGCTTTGGCGCTGACAGGGAGCCTGTTTCAATCGATGCTGCGGGATTCGTTGGCGAGCCCTTACACGCTGGGAGTATCGGCAGGCGCGGCTTTGGGCGCAGTCGTGACGCTGGCGCTAGATCTGGAACGCGTGCTCGGTTTTCCCGCGGCGTGGGTGGGCGCGATGGCGGGCGCAGCGGGAGTGCTGGTGATTGTGGCAGGCGCGGCATGGAAACGCGGTCAACTTTCAGGAGTGCGGCTGCTGCTATCTGGAATAGCCTTGAACAGCATCTGCACGGCGTTCATCCTTTTGATCAATAGCGTGGTGCGGGATCATCGAACCTTCTCGATCACGCAGTGGCTGCTGGGCAGCGTCGATGCGGTGAGCTACAGGGCGCTGGGCATGTTCGCGGTGGTGGTGGTGGTGACTTCGATCGTAGTGATTACGCAGGCGCGGGGATGGAACCTACTGGCGGTGGGAGAAATGTGGGCGGGATCGCGCGGCGCGGATCTTCGGCGGTTGACGATCACTGGATATTGCTGTGGGTCAGTCTTGACGGCGGGGGCGATCGCGCTGACGGGTCCCATAGGGTTCGTGGGATTGATTGTGCCACACCTGGTGAGGTCGCGCATTAGCCCGGACAATCGAATCTTGATGCCGTGTTCCTTGCTGCTGGGAGGGGTGATGCT
>JBEKPC010000236.1:0-5916 GCA_049521155.1 Bryobacteraceae bacterium | reverse complement strand
GCTGCTCCGAAATGTTAGTGGATTTGGAGCTGACGCCGGACCAGATCAAGAGGCTTTCGAGGAATATTCATCGCTCCGCCGGTCGCATGCGCGAATTGCTCGGAAACCTGTTCGACGTAACACAAGGAAAGATTGCCGAGGCTGAAACGTGTAGTATCCGCGAAATCATCGTTGCCGCCTGCGAAAACAACGCCGCCGCCGCCCGTGACCAAAGCATTAAAATATCGCTCGATCTCCAGGTCCAAAGAGAAATTCGAGTGGTGCGGGCCAGCATGGAGCGCGTGTTCATCAATCTGGTCACCAATGCGGTGGAAGCGATGCCGCGAGGCGGAAAGATTCGGATTGCAGCCAAAGAAACCGAAGATTGTGCCCTCATCGAAGTGGAGGATTCCGGCCCCGGCATCCCCCTTGAGATTCGGGATCGGCTGTTCCAGCCATTTGTCTCCGCCCGTAAAAAGGACGGCCTCGGATTGGGACTCGCGACCTCCCTTCGGACCGTGCGCGACCACGGCGGGGAAATGTGGACCGAACCTGCCCGGGGAGCCCGCTTCGTCATCCGCCTTCCTTTAAAGGAAAGTGTCGCCAGATACCTCACGGAGGCATGAGATCCCAACGCTAACCAATGTTTTGATGCTGTAGGAGGTTTTCGAATGCTACCGCGGGAAGAAAGTGTAAAGGCCCAACTTGGGCTCTATCTGGACGCCGCATATAATCTTGCGTGCTGGCTCACTCGAGATGAGCACGATGCGGAAAATGTCGTGCGGGAAGCCTACAGGCGCGCTTACCAGTGCTTCTCGACCGTTGCGGACGGGAACCTGCGGGCGTGGCTGCTGACCATCGTCCGGAATTGTTCCTACGACCTTCTCAGACGCAACGGGGACAACGCTTTCGACGACGAAGTACCAGCCGCCGGCATCCCGGGCGCCTATGACCCGGAATCCGCTCTTCAGCGGGATGAGTTGGTCAGGAATGCATTTACGGATTTGCATCCTGAGCATCGTGAAATCCTGGTCTTGCGCGAAATGGAAAAGTTCTCCTATAGCGAGATCGCGGCTACCATGGACGTCCCGCTGAGCTCCGTGGTGTCGCGGCTCAACCGCGCCCGCACCCGCTTTCAACAGAACCTGGCGGCCCAGGTGGACGCCGAAAGAGTGTTTTGAACATGAGCGCATGCCTGTTCGCCCCCTCCCTGACCGATGAAGAAGTCGTCAGGCGGGTTCAGCTTGGGGAAACGGAGCTGTACCAACTGCTGGCGGAACGCCACAAGCGTCTGTTTTACAAAATCGTCCGCCGCATTGTGCAAAGTCCCAGCGATGTCGAAGACGTATTGCAGCAAGCGCATCTGCGCGCGCTCCAGCATCTGGGACAGTTCGAGGGCCGTTCCACCATCCTCACCTGGCTTACCCGCGTGGTGATCAATGAGGCCTACTCTCACATGCGGCGCCGCCGCGACTCTGAGCCGTTGGACGGGGATTCGGAGAGGGATGGCGTCGGTCCCAGAGAGTTTGCCGCTCCCGAAGCCAGTCCGGAGCAAAAAGCAATTCAGGCGCAGATGCGCGGGATGCTGGAATCGAGCATCGCCTCTCTTCCGCACGCCTATCGCGCCGTAATTTCCATGCGGTTGATTGGAGAAATGCCCACCGCGGATACAGCCGCTTGTCTCGGGATCAGCGAGCAGGGAGTCAAGACTCGCCTGCTGCGGGCCAAACTGCTGCTCCAGCGCAAAATGCGCGAAGGAGGCGATCAGGATTGCATGAGGTTGAGGAGCGTCTAAAGAATGCCACCTGTGTTGTCAGAGAATCCGAAGAGAAAGGCGGCAGATAAAATGGCACGGCTCAACGCCGCGTTGGATCCCTCGAAAACTTGCCAGGAGGCGAGCACACTGGAGACCGATCTCCGGCGCATGATTATCGGGCAGGATGAGGCGATTCAGCAGATCGTCAATATGTATCAGATGCATCTCACCGGGCTGAACGCGCCGGGCCGCCCCATCGGGAACTTCTTGTTCCTCGGCCCTACCGGCTCCGGCAAGACCCGGATTGTCGAAGCCACCGCGGAGGCGCTGCTGAAGAGGCCGCGCGCGGTACTCAAGATCGATTGCGCCGAGTTTCAGCACAGTCATGAGATTGCGAAACTGGTCGGCTCGCCTCCCGGATATCTCGGGCACCGCGAAACGCATCCGCTCCTGTCGCAAGAGGTGCTGAATCAGTATCACACGGAGACCATGAACGTCAGCTTCGTGCTGTTCGACGAAATTGAGAAGGCATCGGATTCGCTGTGGAACCTGTTGTTAGGCATTCTCGATAAGGCGACGCTGACGCTGGGCGATAATCGCAAGGTGGATTTTTCCCGCGCGATGATTTTCATGACGTCGAATCTGGGCTCCGCGGAAATGAGCTCCATCATGGCCCCCAAAATGGGCTTTGGCCGCGGCGGCGCACCGGTTTTCGACCCGAAGATGTCCGCCAAAATCGCGCGCAGCGGAGTCGAGGCGGCGCGCCGCAAGTTTACCCCGGAATTCATGAACCGGCTGGACAAGATCGTGACCTTCTGCCCCCTTGGAAGCGAGCAGTTGAAGAAGATTCTTGAGCTCGAGTTGAACCTGGTGCAACAGAGAATCTTCAATACTTCCGCCGATCAAGCGTTTGTGTTTACAGTCTCCGACACCGGCAAGGACTTCCTGCTGGCGGAGGGCACGGATCTGAAGTACGGAGCTAGACACCTCAAGCGCGCCGTCGAGCGGCTGCTGGTGCACCCCATGTCCAATCTGATCGCGACCGACCAGGCCCGCGGCGGTGACTGGGTTCGGGTGGAATTTGACGAAGATGCGAAGGCGCTCCGTTTCGCCCGCGAAGCGGAAGGATTGCCCGTTCAGGACATGGCGCGCCTGGTAGACACCTCGGTGACGATTCCACAACTCACGATGGCAAATGGCGCGGCCACAGAACCAGTCCGCCTCCAGATGGCGAAAACCTCTAAGAAGTAGCATTCGGAGCTGCCTGTGACTTTTGTAGCGCACGCCTCCAGGTGCCATGACTCTCCAGACTCCCCGAAGGTGAAAATACGCGTAGAAACAATCCCTCAACGCTCGGCGCCAGCCTGCGCGCGCCGAAATGGCCAATACTCGGTGGAATCTCCGATAGATACCCAACGGCAATCCGCTGAACCATTTCTCGGTCCGGTGTAAGAACTCTTCGCAAGCGGCAAGCGTATTTGAGTCCGGCAGGACGAGTTCCTCCAAAACAACCACCCCACCTTTTTCGTGGATTGGTGCAATCACCGAGCACAAAGGATTCATAGTGAAATCAAGAGACCAGCACAGGTGGGGATGGTATCGGAAGGTCTTCACGTTGTGATCGCGGTCAAAAGCATAATAGATACATTACCGCCCTCGGCGGTGGTGTACTGGAACATTTCCCAATTGGGCTGGCCTGCGGCGCTTTCGACCAGTTCATGAAAATGATTGACCCAGCGAGTTCTTCAGCGGAAAACAAGTGATCGCCGATGGGCCGAGTGGGGTTCGTGGCCGGAGCTACGTGCGATCAGTGCTTACTGAGCCGGGACCTTCATTGCGCGAGGCACGCGGGCGAGTATGAGACGGAGGCGCTACGTTCAAGGCGATCCCTTTCGCGCAGCCACCCGTAAAAAAGCCGCGTCGGCGTGAACCGCAGCCGGTCCTAGCTTGGAAGGAAATTCGCAACACGACACGGCCTTCGGCGTCGTGCATCGCCGAATTTTCTTGCGCTCGGCAAGTTGTCTCATATAGAATGACTGCATGAAGATGCCTGGCTCCGCGACCGCTCTGCTACAGGGCACGCTAGACGTCCTTATCTTAAAGGTCCTCGCGTTGGAACCGATGCACGGTCTCGGGATCTCACGCCGAATCGCGCAGATCACGAACGACACGTTCCAGGTGAAGCCTGGGTCGCTGTTTCCGGCGCTGCACCGCATGGAAGAAGCAGGGTGGCTCAGCGCGGCATGGGGCGAGTCTGAGAATAACCGGCGGGCGAAGTTTTACCGTCTGACCAGCACCGGCCGCCGCCAGCTTAAGGACGAAACCGAGCAATGGGCGCGGATTTCGGCGGCGATGGCGACTGCGCTCGAGACCCCATAGTCCGTCAAGGAGAGACTATGCCAATGTGGCAACAGTTGAAGACGCTGTGGCGCAATCTTGCGCGGAAGCAGAAGGTCGAAGGCGATCTCGATGCTGAGATCCGTTCCTACCAGGGAATGCTGGAAGACGAGAAAGTGCGTGCGGGCGCCGATGCCCGCACGGCGCAGCGCGAGGCGATGCTCGAACTCGGGGGCGTGGAACAAATCAAGGAAGAGGTGCGCGACATTCGCCTCGGCGTCAGGCTTGAGACGATTTGGACGGAGCTGCGCCAGTCGTTGCGTGGATTGCGGCGCAGTCCCGGTTTAAGTATGGGAGTGGTCGGGATTCTCACCCTGGGGATGGCAGCCAGCACGGTCGTATTTGGCGTCTTTCAATCAGTGCTGCTGAAACCGCTACCTTTTCGCGAGTCCGGCCGCGTGGTGGAACTTGAGGAGACGCGCCTGGAGCGTGGAATCGACCAGGCCGCTTTCAGCGAGGCCAATTTCTGGGACGTTCGCGCTCAGAGCCATTCGTTTGAGGAAGTTGCTGCCTACCACTATGACGACTTCAACCTGATTGGCAACGGTTCCGCGGAAAAGGTGGAGGCCGCCGAGGTCACTGCGGGATTCTTCCGCACGCTCGGAGTGACGCCCGTCCGGGGGCGCGACTTTTCTTATGACGAAGACCAGGGATCGAACAAACCGGCGTGGTGGAACGGTAAGAACGTAGTGATCCTCGGCAACCGATTCTGGAGGAGCCGGTTGGGCGCGGATCCAAGTATTTTGGGCAAAACACTACGCCTGGACGGACGACCTTATACAGTGATCGGTGTACTGCCGGCGGCGGAGTTCTGGATTGACCGGGCGCTCTACGTCCCGTTCGGCTACAGGGCCAATCCGGACCGCGGCAGTTGGGAATTCTCCGTGATCGGCCGACTGGCGCGCGGCGTTTCAGCCGAAGCCGCGCGGGTGGATTTGCAAAGGATCGCGGCCACTTTGGCGCGGGAATATCCAAAGGACGATAAAGGGATCGGATTCAGGCTGGATGCTTCCTCGACTTGGGTGGCGAGCGACACCACGCGCCGCGCGCTCTGGGTATTGCTGGGCGCAGTCGCCTTTCTGTTGTTGATTGCCTGCCTGAACATCGCCAATCTGCTGCTGGTGCGCGGAATGGCCCGGCAGAGGGAGATCGCGGTACGGACGGCGCTGGGCGCGGGCCGCGGAAGGTTGGTTCGCTTCGTGATGATGGAGTCGCTGTTGCTGAGTGGATTCGGAGCGGCGCTTGGCCTGATGGTGGCCTATGGCGTCCTGCCTTTGATTCGGACGCTGGAAATTGCCGGCATTCCGCGATTAGCGGAGGCGGATCTCAATCCGTGGGTGGTGGGGTTCGCGGTATTGATCGCAGTGCTGACGGGCCTATTGTCGGGGCTCGCTCCCGCCATGCAGCCGCCGGGAAGCGCAATCGCCACGGCGCTCCGCGAAGGCGACCGGCAAGCGGGAATCCGGGGACAAGGGCGCGTGCGAGCCACTCTGGTCACGGTCGAAGTGGCTCTCTCCTTCGTCCTGCTGGTGGGGGCAGGCCTCCTGATCCGCAGTTTCACTCAGTTGATGAACGTGGACGGCGGATTCCAAACCGAAAACCGTCTGCTGTTTTCGGTGAGCATGCCCGGCGCTTATTGGGAGAAAGGCGTCGGCAAGCAGTTCCTCGATCGCTTCTTTGCCCGCCTGTCGGCCGATCCTGACGTGATCGCCGCCGGCGCGATCAGCCATCGGCCCGTGGAAGGAGGCAATCCGGGGATGGGCATCGATGCCGGTTCGCGGCCG
>JBEKPC010000235.1:0-5952 GCA_049521155.1 Bryobacteraceae bacterium | reverse complement strand
TTCGCGATAGCGGCAAGGTCGTGGGTCTCGACCGCATCGCGGTGATTGCGGCGCTCAACATGGCGAATGAATTGATTCGTTTCCGCAACCGTGATCTTGTAATCGCCCACGGGTACCGAGGTGAATAAAAACTCACCGTTATCGTCCGTTTGCGTGGTTTGTGACCAATCCGAGGTAATCGCCTTCAGCGTGACCAGCGCGCCCGCCAAAGGCCGATGCTGCGGATCGTGTACAATCCCTTGAATTCTTCCGAAAATTGCCGCATGCAGCAAAACACACAGACAGAATAAAAGCTTACGCATATAAAGATCTCCTTAAACAGAACCCGCGCGCGTCAGCAGGCGGATATTTTTTATGAGGATGTGTTTAGGAGAGAGCCGGAGGTCCGCGCTTCTGGCGGGACCGGGTGAACGACACGCGACGGCGTGCCTCAGTCTGGGCGAGTATCGCAGCCTGGCTCAGCGAGGAACCAAAGATCGCCTGGCGGCCGCTGAGCAGCGCGACATTCCCTTCCCCGGACACGCTGATCGTGGCAGGGTAATACAAGCACTTTTGCGAAATCGGCTTGACCGCCGGACTGGATGAGGAATCCCGCGCGGAGTCCATCGAGCAGTGATGCTTGCCGCTCAAGCGGCAGCAGGCGGGCAAACTGGAAGGGGTTTCTGCGCGCAAAATGAGATCGATCACCGGGAAGGTGAACAGAACCAGCAGCAGCGATGCCAGCGCGCGACGCATCTCAGTTATCATCGCACGCCGCTGCCGCGATCTCAATCTTTGCGCGGCCGCCGAGGCTCCGGAGAGGTGCCGGCCTCCTTTACTACGAACTTTCGATCCCCGACCGCGATCATTCCAATACGCTCCTGCGCTCCGCTGTTCGCCTCCGCGGAATAACCGATCGTTCCGGCCCCCGTCCCTGAACCGTTCGCCGTGAAGGTCAGCCAGTTCACATCGCTGGTCGCCGACCACGCACATCCGCTCGACGCCGTGACGGAGATCTGCCCCGTTCCCCCACTCACCGGAATCGCAGCGTGCGTCGGCGTCACGGCATAGCTGCAAAGCAGTCCGAATACGCCAACACCATTCGTCGTCCCGACGTATACTTTGCCGTTCGCCACCGTCGGCACAATGAACTTATTCCCCGTTCCGAACTGATCCCTCCCATTCGCGGCCTGATTGCTGTTGTAAAGTTCCGTAGCCAGATTTGCCGCATTGTAGGCGTGCAGCACCGCCGGCGAAGTATTTTCGGCCGCCCAAAGAATGGCGTTCTTAGTTTCATTGGCGGAGATCGAAGGAGTCGTTCCCGGGGATCCGAAAACATGCGACGATTGCGACGCCGGACTTACCGGAAAGCTGCCATTCGAGAATGAAAACGCTCGCAAAATGTCCCCCACCGCTCCGTAATATAACGTTCCGTTGAACCATGCCGGAGCTGAAAATACGCTTCCTCCCACCCCCGCCGTCATCTGTTGATAGATCACGTCCTCGTAGGAGTTGAACTTGCCCATGTTGTTTTGATCGACCACATAAATGTTCCGGTCCTTCCCCGCCCCCACCACCAGCGCATGGCTCTGCCCGGTCGCATCCGGTAAAGGCGGCAGCAACATCACTCCGCCGGAGCCGAGATCCTGATCCCCGTTCGACTCGCCCGTCGTGTTCGACATCGTGAAATAATCCGCCACCGACAAAGTCCCGCTGGCCGATACCTGAATTTTCACGAACGCGTTGCCATAATCGCCATGCTCCGGGAACCCGCCGGCAAGGTTGGTATCGAAGGTTCCGTTTCCCATCAGCAGATAAAGGTTGCCCTCCGCATCGGCCGCTGGCCCGCCCCCTGCCATCCAGATCCCTCCGTCGTACCCATTTGGCGTTAAATTGAGCACGCTCGTCTGCGCCAGCGTCGACGCGTTGTAGCCGATCACCCACCCCGTATAAGGACCATCGTCGCAATGCGACCCCCAGGTCGTGTAAACCACTCCATTGGCGATCAACAATCCGGGCCGCTCAACGTGCTGTCCGGCAGAAAACGTTTGCATGCCGCCCACCCCCTCCGCGCCCGTCCCCGGATACGTCGCCGCAATCTCGACCGGACCGCCGAACTGCTCCGCTCCCGTCGCGAGGTCCAACGCATGCAGCCTCTGATGATAAATCCCCGTCGCGTCCTTCGTCATCGCGACCAGATACATCGTGCCATGCGGTCCCATTTCTAAATCGATCGCCGGAGTACTTGTAATTCCGATCTCCGGAATGATCAGCGAACAACCGTGCGCATCGGACGGCGTTTCGTTGGAACCGAGCACCGATACCTGCCACACCGGCGCCCCGCTATCGGCATCAAACGCATACGCGCTATCGTGCTCGGTGACAATATAAACGACGTTGTGCGCAATCCCTCCGGACCTCTCGATCGAAGAAACGTACAGTGGTTGCGCATCCACCTTCCCATCCACCGGGATCGTGAACAGTCTCCCGAAGGTAGCCGCGTTCACATTCGCCGGCGTCAAAATTGTCTCGTTCAGATTTTGCCCCGATCGAGCCTGATCGTTATGCCATGTCAGGACGTTCACCTGGGCCGGAAGTACCCGCGCCACACACCAAACCAGCAGTATTGCTCTCAATTTTTTAGCCCCATTCACTCGGCCCCGCAGCTACTTCCCAAATCCCTACCGAGCCGTGACCGCAGGGAGCGGTGTCAATGACGTTTTCGAGAGTGTGCAGCGTTCCCCGAAATATTCACCAACAAAATGCCACTACAGCGCAGATAACCCCCTCCCGCCGGACGTTTCTAAGGATTAATCCCTGCCCTTACCACCAAGGCCCCGGAAAATGATAAAACATTCATAGGTATCTCCATGATCCCGTGGGACATTCCGTCGTTACCTTTCGGTAGCGACATCCATCTAACAGAGTGGATGGAGAAAGAAGGCCGAATATGAAACGCTCTACTTTGCAGTCGATGTTCCGGATCGTGGCAGCCTCGGCAGTGCTGTTCGTTCCCGTCGGCACGACGGTAGCGCTCGCGCAGGAAGCTCAGGGCCCGGCGGACCAGCAGGCCGCACCGCGCTCGACGCTCTCTGCTCAGCAGCTGGATAATATGGTGGCGCCGCTTGCGCTGTATCCTGACCCATTACTAAGTCAGGTGTTAGTCGCCGCGACGTATCCTTTGGAGCTTGTCGAAGCGAATCAATGGCTCCAGCAGAATCGCCAGTTGACCGGCACCGCCCTGATGGACGCAGCCAAACAGCAAAACTGGGATCCCAGCGTGCAAGCCCTGGTTGCGTTTCCCGACGTTTTGACGCGCTTGAATCAGGACGTGCGGTGGACCACCGATCTAGGCAACGCCTTCCTCGGCCAGCAGACTGATGTGATGGCCGCCATCCAACGTTTGCGCGCCCGCGCTCAAGCCAACGGCAAATTGCGCACCACTCCTCAGGAGACGGTGACCACCCAGGCACAGAACGGCCAGCCGCAGATCGCTATTCAGCCGGCTGATCCGCAGGTGATTTACGTGCCCACCTACGATCCCGCCTACATCTGGGGCGCTCCGGCTTGGGGTTATTATCCTCCGCTCTTTTATCCGACTTATGGCTTCGGATTCGGCTTCGGCATCCCGATGGGTGGATTCTACTTCGGCTGGCCCGGTTGGGGCGGCTGGGGTTGGGGATTCAACTGGGGCTTCGGCGGCGGCCTCTTCGTCAACGGAGGCTTCTTCGGCCGCTACGGTTACGGCTACGGTGGATTCCGCGGCGGATTCGCCGGAAACCGAGCTTGGGCCCACAACTATGCGCGGTCAGCCCAGGCAACCGGACGAGCCGGCTATAGCCGCTCCTACAGCGCGGCGGCAAGCAGGTCTGCGGTCGGCGCGGGAGCCCGAGCCGGCGGAGCAGCCCGAGCTGGCGGAGCAGCAGGTGCAGGCTATCGCGGTGCAGCCGGTCAATCGGCCGCTCGCAGCTACTCGGCTCCATCCCGTAGTTATTCTTCAGCCGGGGCGGCTCGCAGTGGAGCCCCCGCCGCGCGGAGTTCAGCTCCAGCCGCCCGTTCCTCAGCGCCAGCCCGCTCAAGCGGCGGCGGTGGTGGATTCCACGGCGGCGGTGGTGGCGGATCCCACGGCGGCGGCGGACGACGCTAAACTCAGCCTCTGACTCTAATCCGATGCGGCCCTGCGCAAGCAGGGCCGCCTTTTTATTCTGGCTACTGGCTCCCGGCTTCTGGCTCCTCTTCTTAGAGCGCCAGCCCAAATGAAGGCTTCTCCGGAGTCCCACCGATTCGAATCGGAATCTCCGCCCCCACATTCTTCTTCTTAAAAATCGGATTCACCGCTTTCAACAGCAGCGATTTCCAACCCGTCGTGGTTTGCGACACTTCCGCGCTCAGCTTCGCCGTGCCCCGAAAATTCATCTCGCTGTTCACCAGCCCATAAGTTCCATTCAGATTGATCCCCACCCCCGGCACCGCAAATGACAGCCCCGTCAACGTCACCACTCCTTTATCCACATGGAACTGACCCTTGAAATCCGACGCCACAGTGTCGTCCGCCGATTCCTTCGGCTTGCCCTCCCCCCGATGGCTCAGCTCATTCACCTTCTCCTGCACATTGAGCTCGGCAAAATGCGCCGCATCCACCGTAAATGCCCCGTCGATCTGGATCTTTTCCACCACATCCACACCGCCCGGAGGAATCACCAGCTTCGCGTGAAAACGAATCGCACCGCTGATGGGCGGCTCTGATCCCTTCACCGCCAACAGCAGAATATCCTCCATCCTCCCGGAATCCACCACTGCGTCCAGCGACACCGTTTTACCCCGCACGCCCTTATGCCCTTCCACGGACCCTTTGGCCGTCACCGTCGTGTGTCCGAACTGGCCCTTCACCGTCTGCAAATAGGTGTTCCCATCCGTACCGTCGATCACCGCCTCATATTGCGCTGTCAAATGCACCGGATTTCCCGCAACCGCCAGCCTGAAATCCGGCACGTCCGTCTTTCCCGAAGCCTCAATGTGTCCCAGCGATCCCTTATAACTGCCATCCGACGATAGCTTACCCGCGATCCCTTTGAACACCGACAAATCGGCGTCGCGAAACGTATACTTGCCCGATACCGGAGTCCCTCCCGGATCTTCAATATCCCAAGGCCCGAATTTCCCGCTGCTCTTGATCTCGCCCGGCGGTATCGCATTCTTCAGGACCGCGTCGAACGACAGCGCATCAGCCGGCCCGCCTCCATACAGCCTCAGATGCTGAATTTCGAACACCAGTGGCTCTTTCCACGCGTCCCTCGGCAGCGTCGTCAGCTTCGTCCCATCGGCGATAACCTCCCCGATCGTGAATCGTGGCAGTTTCTCTTCCTTCTTCGCGTGATCCTCGTGCGGAGGCACCTTAATATCGAGCCCCTCGAGGCGCACTTCGCTCACATATCTCGCCAGCAATCCAAGAAAATTCGCCGTTGCCGTGAATCGCTCGATCGTAAACAGGGGAGGCACACCGGGCCGATCCTTCAGTCGAAACACCAGTCCCTCGCCTGAGATCGACACCCGCGGGAACACCGAGACGTCCAGCCGCTTCATTTCTAGACGGCTCCCGAAATTTTCTTCGAGCGCGGAGATAATCCGTGCCCGCGCCACTCTCGAAAGCACCGGTGCCGCAATGATCCACCCGGCGAGGAGAACAACGACAACCACGCCAGCAACAATAAGAATTTTGTTTCGCACCACATGAGAGCGTGGAAGCAGCGCGAGTGTTTCTTCACGACAGGAGCCAATTTTATCTCATCTTTGCATTCAATAACTTATCGAATCTCCCGCGAATGAGCCTTTGTTCCCTCGCCTATCCTCAAGCCAGAAGGAGTTCGATCACCGGGCTCTTTTGACAGTTTTTTCCTGGCCGGGAAATGTCGTACTACGGTGGTCCTGAGCTTTCGGAGGCCCTCAGAAGCCTTGCGGCGTGAACTATATGTA
>JBEKPC010000234.1:0-5977 GCA_049521155.1 Bryobacteraceae bacterium | reverse complement strand
ACGAGCATACGAAATTGCTCACAATCTTCAATCCCACCGCCCCTGATTTCTCCGGATGAAACTGCACCGCGTGAATATTCTTATGCTCAATCACCGCCGAGAACCGCGCTTCATAAGTGCAAATCGCCGAAGCTTCCGCAACCGCTGGCGCATAAAAACTGTTGGCAAAATATACATACGGCGCCTCGCCCGTTCCCTCCAGTAGCCGCGATTCGCGCGTCCGTTCTAGCGAATTCCATCCCATGTGAGGCACCCGCAGCTCGCCGCGAAACCGTTCGATCCGTCCTTTAAAAAGCCCCAGCCCGCGCACCTCCGGAGCCTCCTCACTCGATTCAAAAAGCGCCTGCAACCCCAAACAAATTCCGAGAAACGGCACACCTGCGGCGATCCGCTCGACCAGAACATCGCGTACCTGCATCTCGTCGAGCGCCCTCATCATCTGCCCAAAATGCCCCACTCCCGGCAGGATGATTTTGGTCGCACGCCGTAGCGCATCCGCGTCTCGCACCAACTCGTACTCCGCGCCGATTGCTCCCAGAGTATTTTCGACGGATCGCAAATTTCCCGCGCCGTAATCGAGAATCGAAATCACAACAGACCTTTAGTGGACGGTAATTGATCTTTCAAGCGCGCATCTTTCGAACACGCGTACTTCATCGCCCGCGCGAAACACTTGAAAATCGCCTCGATTTTATGATGGTTGGACCGCCCATAAAGCACCTTCACGTGCACATTCGCCCCGGCCTTGTTCACGAAACCATCGAAGAAATCGTGCACCAGCTCCGTTTGCAGATCGCCCACCACCCGCACCTTCACGCGATCTTTATAAACCAGCGCCGGCCGTCCGCCCAGATCGAGCGCCACCACCGCCAGCGTCTCATCCATCGTCTGCACGAAATAACCGGCTCGATTGATCCCTTTGCGGTCGCCCAGAGCCTTGGCGAAAAGCTCGCCCAGCACGATGCCAACGTCCTCGACAGTGTGATGCTGATCGACATCCAGATCGCCATCGCACTTCAGCGTTAGATCGAATCCGCCGTGCTTGGTGAACAATTCCAGCATGTGATCGAAAAAACGAATTCCGGTGGAAATGTTGTAAGTGCCGCGCCCCTCAATCTTGAGATTCGCCTTGATGCGCGTCTCTTTCGTGTTCCGTTCAATCGCGGCCTTCCTCACAGCGCGCCCTCAATTTCATTGATGTTTTCGATGATCGCGATGGCATTTTCCTGCTCGAACAGACTCACCAGATCGGCGCGCCGCGAGTGCGATTTGGCTGCGATACCGATAAACGGCACCCCCGCCGCGCTGGCGGAGCGTGCATCGTCCACCGTATCGCCGACATAGAATAGTTTGCGCCCCGGCTTCATGCGCAGAATCGAATGCAGGCCATCGGGCGCTGGTTTTCCGTTCACCACGTCGTCTGAACAAATGATCGGATCGAAGCGGCAATCGCCCGCGAAACGCTTCAGAGAAATGTCAGCCTCATAGCGAAGGCGCCCCGTGAAAATCGCTAGCTCATAACGGCTGCTCAGACGTTCCAGCAGTCCGGCTTGTGGAAACCAGCTTTCGCGGACAATCAGCCCATCACCGTTTTTTCCTAAGAACCGTTCGTTGAACTGGCTCACCACGTCGCCGTATTCGACGTTCGTTCCCAGGTCGCCGGCGATCTTGTGCGACAGCGCCCAATCGTTATTCCAGCCGCCTTGATTTTTGTAATCCTGAATCAGATCCCGCGTGATCTTCTGTCCCGTGAAGTGCTCTACCGTTTGCACAATCGCCTCGCGATAGCTTTCCGAGACCTCCGTCAGTACGCCGTCCATGTCGAATACAATTATCGCGTCCACAGGTTTCGCAGCTCCTTTAGAAATCGTTCGACCTGCACCCGCGTTCCGATGGTGACGCGCACGCATCCGGGAATTTCGTAGCTGCGGTCGCGCACCAGCACGCCTTGTTCGCGCAGAGCGTCGCGAATCGGAATCGCCCGCTCGCCCAAGTGAAACAGAATAAAATTCGCCTCGCTCGGAAACGTTTTTATTCCGAGATCATGCAGTCCCTTATAGGCCATCGCCCGGGCCGCGAGCACTTCATCGACGTAACTTTCGACATAAGCGCGATCGCGGATCGCGGCGCGCGCAGCGAGCGCAGCCATCGCGTTCACGCTGTAAGGCGATTGCGCTTTCTTTAACCACGCGACGTTTTGAGCCCCTGAAAACAGGCATCCGCAGCGCATCGCCGCCATTCCGTAAACCTTCGAAAACGTCCGGCTGACGAACAGATTGGAATGCTCCCGGATCCAGGGCAGCGCGGTGATTTCGGAAAATTCAAAATACGCTTCATCGATCAACACCACGGTATTCGCCGCGGCTTGTAGGATTTTCTTGATGCCGTCAAGACCGATCACGGTGCCGGTCGGATTGTTCGGGTTCGCAATCATCACAGCGCGTGTCGAGGGAGTGATCGCGGCGAGCAACTCCTCCATCGGAAACGCCAGCGTCTCCGCTCGATAGTCCACTTGGCGCACCGATGCCCCGGCGACCTCCGCGTAGAATCGGTACATGGCGTAAGAAGGTTTCAACACCACCACTTCGTTGCCCGCGTCCACGAACGCGTTGACCAGCACCTGGATCGCTTCATCGGTGCCATTGGTCAACGTGAACTCGTCTTCGCCGACGTCAAAAAATGTCGCCAACTCACGCATTGCGTCCACGTATTCGGGATAGATCGAAAGTTGCGATGCGTTCAAACGCTCCCGAAGAAATTCGACGACGGCTGGTGAGCAGCCCACTGTGTTCTCGTTAAAATCGAGCCGCAATTTCCCGTCGCGCCCCCCGCTGGGAGGAGAATAGGGTGCCATTTTGCGGACCGCGGCGCGTGGTTCAGCCATGTTGGCGAGCCTCTACCGATCGCGCGTGTGCTTCCAATCCTTCCGCCCGCGCAAGCGTTGTAATCGCCGGAGTTAGCGCGGCCAGAGCGGCCTGCGCCAGTTCCTGCACTGAAATTACCTTGACGAAATCGACGGTCGAAAGGCCGCCGCGCAATCGCGCCGCGCCGGAAGTCGGCAATACGTGGTTCGGTCCCGACGCATAATCGCCCGCCGCTTCGGGGCTCGATGGCCCCAGAAAAACCGCGCCCGCGTGCTTGATTCCGCCGAGCAGCGCCGCATCGTGCAACGCCAGATGCTCCGGCGCCAGCGCGTTTGAAAGCTCGACAGCTTGCTCCATCGCATCGACAATCACAATCGCGCCGTTGTTTTCGATGGAAGGCCGCGCAACGGTCGCGGTGGGCAAAGTCGAGAGCTGCCGTTCAATTTCTTCGGCGACAGCGGTAGCGAGTGACCGCGATGTCGTCAGCAGAATGGATGATGCATCGACGTCATGTTCCGCTTGCGCCAACATATCTGCGGCGATCCATTTGGCGTTGCCTTCGGCTGCGATAATGACGATCTCCGTGGGTCCAGCCACGAAATCGATACCGACCTCGCCCGCGATCAGCTTCTTCGCGGCGGCTACATATATATTTCCGGGACCTACAATTCGATCTACGCGCGGAACCGTTTCCGTTCCATACGCCAGTGCCGCAATCGCCTGCGCGCCGCCCATGCGAAACAGATGCGTGACACCGAGCCACGCCGCGATTCCGAGAATTTCGGCGCTGGGATGGGGGCACGCAACGCACGTTGTCGCGACGCCGGCGACCTGCGCCGGAATCACGGTCATCAGCAAGGTGGATGGCAGCGGATAGCGGCCTGCGGGAATATACGCGCCCATCGAATCGAGCGGCCGCACGATCTGTCCCAGCCTGCGTCCATCGGGATATTCGATAAATTTATCAACGGGAAGCTGCGTGCGGGCGTGCTCGCGAATATTGGTCGCGGCAGTTTCGACGGCGCATTGCATGGAAGGCGCGAGGGATCCTTCGACCGGCATGCGCACGCTGTCGCCGGTGAATCCGTCGAATCTGCGAGCATATTCGAGCAGAGCCCGATCGCCGCGCTTGCGAACGTCTTCCATGATCGGCGCGACGATGCGCTCGGCTTCTTCCAGGCGCACGGTTTTGCGCGTGATCAGGCCCGCCGCATCTTTGTAGTCGAGAATCCGTATCATCACATCACGATCTTGTTGAGCGGATATTCCACGATGCCTTGCGCGCCCGCTTCTTTGAGTCGCGGAATGATCGTTCGCACGGTGGTTTCATCGAGGATCGTGTTTACGGCCAGCCATTTCTCGTCGCTCAGCGTTGAAATCGTCGGATTTTTCAGCGCCGGCAACACGGCGATCACCGCTGCAAGATTCGCTTTTTCAACGTTGAGCATCAAGCCGACTTTGCCCAGAGCGTTGATCGCACCTTCGAGCAACATGCGGATATCTTCCAATTTGCGGCGTTTTGAAGGGTCTTTCCAGGAGCTCGCATTCGCGATCAACTGGGTATTCGATTCGAGCACGGTTTCGATGATGCGCAGCTTGTTGGCGCGCAGCGACGATCCGGTCTCGGTCACTTCCACAATTGCGTCGGCTAGTTCCGGAGGCTTCACTTCAGTCGCGCCCCAACTGAATTCCACCTTCGCCGTGACGCCGTTGGTGGCCAGATAACGCTTCGTCGCGGAGACTAATTCGGTGGCGATAACCTTCCCTTCGAGATCTTTCACGCTCTGAAACGGCGAACTGTCGGGCACGGCGAGCACCCAGCGGACCTTGCCGAAACTTTGCTTGGCGTAGATCAGGTCGGCTACGGTTTCGACCTTGGCGTCGTTCTCCTGCACCCAATCGCGGCCCGTTAATCCAGCGTCGAGCACGCCATCTTCGACGTAGCGAGCCATCTCCTGCGCGCGGATTAGCATGCATTCGATCTCGGGATCGTCGATGGCGGGGAAGTACGAACGGCTGCTGGTGGTGATCTGAAAACCGGCGCGGCGGAATAGATCGACCGTCGCGTTTTCGAGACTACCTTTGGGGATTCCTAGTTTCAACATTTTAATAAACCGTGGCTGGATCGTAGGCGCGCTGTTCGGTCACTTTCCATTCGGCTCCGTCGAGCTGGCGAAAGAAGCAGCTCTCGTAGCCTTCGTGGCAGACGCCGGGCCCGATGGCTTCGACCTTAATGAGGACGGCGTCGTGGTCGCAATCGGTGGAAATTTCCTTGACGACCAGCTTGTGGCCGGAGGTCTCGCCTTTCAACCAAAGCTTGTTGCGGGAGCGGCTATAGAAGGTCACGAAGCTGGTTTCGACGGTCTTTTGCCAGGCCTCCTGATTCATAAATCCGACCATGAGGACGCGTCCGGTTTTGTGATCCTGCACCACCGCGGCCACCAGGCCGTCGAGTTTGCTGAAGTCTAAATTCATATGCACCAAATAAAAAAGCCCACCGTTTTTGCGGCGGGCTCTTTAACGTTTTTGATAAATTTCGTTCTAAGAGAAAGCCCGTCGCGAGGTGTGATGCCGATGATGCGGATGGGCGTTCATTAAATTTCAGGGTACCAGAGCTTGTTCCAGATCCGCAACGATATCCTCCACTGCTTCGATGCCGATCGAAACGCGGATCAGGCCGTCGCCGATGCCGAGGCGGTGGCGCGTTTTTGGCGGGATATCGCGATGCGAGGACATGGCTGGATAGAGGGCCATGGTGTGAACGTCGCCGAGGGACGTGGCAGGGACGATCATTTTCAGCGCTTCCATGAAGCGGAAAACTTCCGGTTTGGCGGCGCCTTTCAAATCGAACGCGAGCATCGCGCCTTGCAGATTCTTAGGGAACAATCGGGCGATGGCGGCGGCGTCGGGATGGTTGGGATCGCCGGTGAAGTAGACGCGCTCGACGCGAGGATGGCCGGAGAGCCAGGAGGCGACTTTGCATGCGTTCGCGCATTGACGTTCGACGCGCAGAGGCATGGTCTTGATGCCGCGCATGGTCAGGTAGCTATCGAAAGGGCTCATGGTCGGGCCGATGGTGCGGGAAAGGGTGCGAATCGTTGGGAAATTCTCTT
>JBEKPC010000233.1:0-6020 GCA_049521155.1 Bryobacteraceae bacterium | reverse complement strand
TCGATGGCACTGTTCGATGCGGACTCAGGAGCGGCTTCGGCGAGCATGCCGGTGTGGCGGAAGGCGGCGTTCAGATCGGGTTCGGCATGAATGCCGTGGGCCTGGGCCGCTTCGTGAAACGCTTTCAAATATTGACGCAGAAGATCGTGATTGAGGGCGAGGGCGGCTGATCCGTTGGCGCCGCTGGGAGGAAGCGAGATGCGCACTTCGACGTGACCGCGCACGAGGCGAGCTTTGACCATGGCGCGGATGGCATTTTCAAATTCATCGGCCGCGGAGGGCGCGTGGACCTGGACATCGAGGCCGCGATGATTGAGGCTTTTCACGCTGACGATGATTTCGCCGGTATCGATTGTTTTGCGGGATCGCGCGAATCCGGTCATGCTGCGCAAAGGAGACGCCATATTAAGGATTGACAATAGGATCTTCTAAAAACTGCATATCATGCAAGCGCTGGTAAATTCCTCCGCCGCTGACCAGTTCCTCATGAGTGCCGATTTCGGAGATTTTTCCGCGGTTGAGGACGACGATTTTATCGGCTCGGCGGATGGTGGAAAGGCGATGCGCAATGACGATGACGGTGCGATGCTCCATCAAATTCTGAAGCGCGGCCTGTACCAGACGCTCCGATTCAGTATCAAGATGAGACGTAGCTTCGTCGAGGATCAGGATGGGCGCATCCTTTAATAAAGCGCGAGCGATGGCGAGGCGCTGGCGCTGGCCTCCGCTGAGTTTTTGGCCGCGTTCGCCGATCATGGTGTCGTAACCATCGGGCATGCGGAGGATAAACTCCTCGGCTAAGGCGTTTCTAGCGGCGTCCTGAATCTGTTCGCGGGTAGCGTCTGGGCGGCCGTAGCCGATGTTATTGGCGACGGTGTCGTTGAACAGGAAGGTATCCTGTGCGACGATGCTGATTTTATCGCGCAGCGAAGCAAGGCGGAGATCGCGAATATCCTTGCCATCAATGCGAATCGAGCCGGAGCAGACGTCGTAGAAACGCGGGACGAGGTTGGCGAGCGTGGTTTTGCCGGAGCCGCTGGGGCCGACGAGGGCGGCGATTTCTCCGCGCTTCACCTCTAAACGAACCTGATCGAGGAAAAATCCATCGGGCGCGCTGGGATAGTGGAAACTGGCGGCGTCGAAGAGAATGGACTTTTCGAAACGGGCCAGTTTGATGGCATTCGGCTTTTCTTTGACTTGCTGGTCCTGGTCCAGATATTCAAAGACTCGCTGCGATGCGCCGAGGGCCTGCTGAAAAATATTGTGGATGCCGGTGAGGCGCTTGACCGGTTCATAGAGCATGAGGAGTGCGATGACAAAGCTGATGAAATCTTCCGGCCGCATGACTCCCGCTTTAATTTGCAGGCGCGCGAACCAGACAAGAGCGACGATGGTGACGGCTCCAAAAAATTCGATGAGCGGCGACGCGATGGCTTGCTGGGCGACGTAATGCAGATTGCTGCGGCGGAGGCGCTGGACGCGATCGCGGAAGCGGTTGGATTCGATTTCCTCGGCGCCGAAGGATTTGACGACCTGCTGGCCGCTGAGCATTTCCTGCAACACCTGATTCAATTCGGCGGCGTCATCCTGGGCGCGGCGGGTGGTTTTGCGAATCTTGCGGCCTAGGCGCACAGTGGGGACGAGGACGAGGGGAAGGACGGTGAGGCTCCACAGAGCGAGCTTCCAATCGCGCTGGAGGACGACGGCGACCAGGAAAATGACGGTGAAAGTCTGACGCAAAAAATCGGCGAGGATATGCGAAAGAGCGACCTGAATTTTTTCAAGGTCGTTCATAATCGACGACATGACGCGGGCGGTGGAGTTGTCTTCGAAGAAATGCGCGTCCTGATGGACGACGCGATCGAAGACGGTTTGGCGCAGGTCCGTTACGGCTGAAAATCCAACGTAGTTGATGAGATAGTTGCCGAAATAATCGCAAATGCCGCGGAGGAGAAAAACGGTGAGAATCGCGGTGGCGACCATGCTGTAGACGCTGGTGATGTTGTGGGGCATCAGGTCGTTGAGATAGACGACGCGATGCGTGAACGGCATTTTGAAAAACTCGACCAGCGGTTCCAGTTTTTGAGGATTGAGAACGCGATTGAGGATGATCGGGATGAGGACGACGGTGAGGGCTTGCGCGGCTCCGACGATGGCCATGGAGATTACGGCTGCGAGGAGATGGGGGACGTAGGGGCGGGAGTAGCGGAGGAGGCGGGTGAGTTCTTTCATAGGCTGCGCTCCCTACGGTCGCGGGGAAGTAGCCAGTAGCCAGTAGCCAGGAGCCAGGAGGAGCCGGGGGCGTCGGCTGCGGTTCGGGGGGACCGCCCTACCGGGCTGACTTCTTCGATCAAGATCATTGGCACCGCTCCCTGCGGTCACGGCTCGGTTGGACGGCGGAAGTCGCGAGTTGGCGGCGAAGGGGAGCGGTCATGCGCGCACCTTTAGGGATTCTGCGGCGGCTAGGACTTGGTGGGCGGGGATGTCGGTCAAATTGGGCGAGGTGATGACTTGGGATTCGGTGCGCCACGGGGCCCAAGTTACGGGGTCAGAGGGGCCGAAGAGAACGACTACGGGGATTCCGAAGGCGGCGGCGATGTGGGCGGGGCCGCTATCGTTGCCGATGAAGATCGATGCTCCGGCGAGGAGGCTTTTCGTGGTGGTGAGAGATTCGCGGGAGGTCGGGAAATTTTCGAAGGGTTTCAAATCGTCGGTGGGGCCGGCCAGGAAGATGGGATCGAGAGGGAGATGGCGGGCGACTTCGAGGAAGCGCTCGGGGGGCCAGGTTTTATCGGGGCGCGCGGCGAAGGGATGAATGACGGCGTAGGGGCGGCGGGCAGGCTGGGGGTCAGCAAAGAGTTTGGCGCGGGGGATCTCCTGGGGAGGGACGCCGAGCCAAAACATGGCGGAGGCTAAATGTTCGGCGGTATGGACGCGCCTTTGGACGCCTAAGATTTCCTGGGCGGTGGGGATTTTGTGGGAATAAAGAAAGCTATAGCGATGATGGGCGAAGCCGGCGCGGATTTTCGCACGGGAGAGTGCGGTGAGCACCATGGAGCGGGTGCCTCCGTGAAGATTGAGGACGAGGTCGGCGCGGGTCATGCTGTCACGGGTTTCGTTCACGTCGGGATTGCCGGCGAAGATTTCGGCGAAGCGGGGCTCGACGATGACGCTGATTTTCAGATCGGGGCGATGGCGCTTGAGGAGAGAGAGGGCGGGGGTGGTGAGGACGCAGTCGCCGAGGGATCGCAGACGGATCACCGCGATCCGCGAACCGGGCGGCAAACGATCGAGCAGGTTCACTTTACTCGTCTTATTCTTCTTACTCTTCAATACGGGCTTCGTCGACCAGCATCACGGGGATGTCGTCGCGAATCGGGTAGACCCGCTTACATTCAACGCATTTCAGGCCGTTTTCGTCCTGTTTCAGCTCCAAGGGCGCTTTGCAGAGCGGGCAGACGAGAATTTCCAGCAGATCTTTGCTGATGGCCATAGTAAGGTTCAGTGTAGCAAGAAAGTAGCCAGTAGCCAGCAGCCAGCAGGTGATGGCCGACGCCCCTATTCGGGTAAGGGCTTGCCCATGGTTTCGGGGGCCCAGGGCAGGACGGCCAGGCCTAGCAGGAAGACGGCGCACATGGTGATGCCGGCGTAGCGCATCGGTTCGTCGGTACCGGCGTAGACTCGGCTGGTGAGGAGGGCGAGGGCGAAGGGACCGACGGCGGCGATCAGGCGGCCGGCGTTATAACAGAACGACGTGCCGGTGGAGCGGAGGCGGGTGGGGAACAGCTCCGGGAAATAAATCGCGAAGCCGCCGAAGAGGGAAAGCTGGCAGAAGCCCATCAGCGGAGTCATCCAAAAGATGTCGCTGAAATTTTGCAGTTTCCAGAAAGTGAAGGCGGTGGCGCACATGGCGGCGAGGAATCCGGCGGCGAAGGCTTTCCGGCGGCCGATGCGCGCGGTGAGGTAGGTGAAGGCATAAATTCCCCAGAACGAGCCGAAATTTTGGAGCAGCGAGTTGATGCCGGTCCACAGCGTTTTCTGCGAGGCGATCATGCTTTCGGGCATACCTTGAGCGCGAAATGTTTTGTCGAGCACGGAACTGAGCAGATCGGGCGCGAAGAATCCGATGCCCCATAGTCCGACGACGCCCGAAAAGGCGAGGGTCATGCCGACGAGCGTGCTGCGGCGCCATTTCGAAGAAAAAAGCTCGCTGACGGAGCCGAGTTTCACGTTGAGATCCTTGGCGATCTGCCAGCCTGCGGGCTCCTTCAAGCGGCGCATGATGACGAGGACGAGCAGCGCGGGCAAGGCTCCGATGATGAACATCCATCGCCAGGGGGTGGCGATGGCGTGGGCGGCTTGCATGCGTCCGAGAAAGATTCCGATGAGCGCGGCGGTGACGTTGCCAACGGTGGAGGCGGCTTGCAGGAGGCCAAGGGCGTAGGGGCGGGCGCGATTGGGCATGACTTCGGCGACGAGGGCGACGCCGACGGCAAACTCGCCTCCAACACCTAGGCCGGTGAGAAAGCGGTAGGCCGAAAAATCCCACACGCTGGTGGAAAGGACGCTGAGGCCGGTGAAGGCGGAATAGCTGAGGATGCTGAACAGCATGGTTTTCACGCGGCCGATGCGGTCCCCGAGGATGCCGAACAACACGCCTCCAATGGCCCAGCCGATCATGAAGATGGAGGTCGAATAGCCGGCGTAGGTCGCGACCATGCCGGCGGAGTTGGGGTCGCCCGCGTGGACATGCAGTAATTCCAGCATGGCGGGGCGGCGGGCCAGCGTGAAGAGCTGCTGGTCCATGGTATCGAACAGCCAGCCGAGGGAGGCGACGAGGAGTACGAACCAATGATAGCGGTTGAGTTCTTTATACCAGGCGCCGGTGAACGGGTTGGTGGAGGTGCCGGGCTCGACGATGGCCATTGAGGGTTATTTTCGCACAGTCCAATTGAAAAGCAGCCAGCGTGGGACGCGGGCGCAGTAGTCGTCGTAGCCGGAACGTTGGCGCAGGTGAGGCTCTTCAACGAACACCACGGTGAGATGAAAACAGCACCACAGAACGAGCGCGTAGAGCAGCACGTCCCGGGATTCGAAGAGCAGCGATTCGCCGAGCACGATGGTGACGACGGAGATATACATGGGGTTGCGCGTGTACCGGTACAAGGTGCTTTCAATGAGGGTTTTCGGCTCCTCTCCAATCAGGAAGCGGAGCGGTCTGGTGATGAATAGCGCGGGCGTGCCTGCTCCGCGCAGGAGAAATTCGAGGGCGCAGGCGAGATAGCCGAGGATGCCGGCGGCGATTGGCAGGAGTCCGAGGAATCGCACGGCGCCGCTGGCTGGCGCGGTTCCCGACCGGATGATCCAGGGCGCGTAAACGGTGAGCAGGCCCGGCAGCAGGATCGTGAACAGGATCGCGCGCAGGGCCAACATGATTTCAATATAAGATACGGGTGCGGATGGTGCCGGGCACTTTTTCGAGCGCGTGTTTGACATTTAGAGAGGCCTCGCGCGTCTCCGTTTCAACGTCGATGACGACGTAGCCGATCTGGGCGTTGGTTTGCAGATACTGGCCGGTAATGTTGATTTTTTGTTTCGAAAAAACAGCGTTGACGGCCGACAGCACTCCGGGGCGGTTGTGATGGGTGTGGAGCAGGCGATGCTTGCCGGGATGCTCCGGCAGGGAGACCTCGGGGAAATTCACGGCGGTGAGGGTGGAGCCGTTATTGCTGTACTTGATGAGTTTTTCGGCGACCTCGATGCCGATATTCTGCTGCGCTTCCTCCGTGCTGCCGCCGACGTGGGGCGTGAGGATGACGTTTTCCATACCGCGCAAAGGGGAAACAAATTCGTCGCCTTCTGTTTTAGGCTCGACCGGAAAAACATCGATGGCGGCGCCGGAAAGATGCTTCGATGCGAGGGCGGCGGCGAGCGCGTCGATATCGACAACGGTGCCGCGGGCGGCGTTGATCAGTTTGGCGCCCTTCTTCATACGGGCGAGCTGAGCGGCGCCGATCATG
>JBEKPC010000232.1:0-6052 GCA_049521155.1 Bryobacteraceae bacterium | reverse complement strand
CTCACCGTCTTCCTTGGTGACATAGCGAACGGTGACGCGAACCTTGGCTTTTAATTTGCCTTCGCATTTGGTGTCCGGAGTGACGCGAAAAACGCGCTTCTCCGTCTTTCCCAGCACCACGCGAGACACCGTGATCTGGTCCGCCGTTGTCTCAATCACGGTGCCGGCAAAAAACGTATCCGGTTTCGGTTCTTCGGTTTTTTTCTCGGTGGGGTCCTGCGGACGCGCCAAGCCCAGACACAGAGAAAGAACCAAAAATCCGAAGACGCGCGGCACTGTCATTAGAATACTTGAACTCGTCCGCGACTGTAACCACTCGATGATGAAGCTTATTTCACATTTTCAGAGCACGAGCACGGGATGATAGAGGTGAGGCAGGCGTGCTTCCCCGATCGCGATCAGATCGCCTTCGGAATTGAGCGCTTTGACAAATCGCGCGCCGGTGCTCGGACGAAATGGGGAGACGCGAAAATCGCGGCCATTGCGGATCTGCCCGGCGGTGATGGTATCGACCATTTCCGCGGGAAACTCCGGCAGCATCTGCGAGGCGGGCACCAATGCCTCAGCCATGCGGCCTTCTTCGGAAAGCGCCGCCAGTTGTTCCAGTGTGCGTGCCGAATCGATTCTGAAATCGCCCGATGCGAGGCGCCGCAGGTTCTTCAAATAGGCGCCGCAGCCGAGCACCTGCCCGGCATCGTGCGCGATGCTGCGTAGATAAGTCCCGGCGGAGCAGTGGACGCGCACCGACGCCTCACAGCCTTCAATATTCAGAATCTCCAGCTTGGAAACGTTGACCCGCACCGCCTTCAACTCCACCGGCTGCTGTTTCCGCGCCAGTTCATAGGCGGGCTTGCCGGCGATTTTCTTGGCTGAAACGGCCGGAGGCATCTGTTCAAACTCGCCTCGGGAGCGGTCAAGCGCCGCATCGACCATCGCGCGATCAAGCGTCACGGCAACCTCGGGCGACGTCGGCTCGCCGTCGGCATCGTAGGAATCGGTGGAGTTGCCGAAGTGAATCACGCCCTCGTAAATTTTATCGTTGCGGGTGTAAAACTGCGCCAGACGCGTGGCCCGGCCGATCACCAGGGGCAGCACACCAGTGGCCGAAGGATCGAGCGTACCCAGGTGCCCCACTTTGCGCGTGCCCGCGAACCGGCGCATCTTATTTACCACGTCGTGCGAGGTCCAGTCGCGCGGCTTATCGACAATAATCACTCCATCCACGTCCTCAAGTTAACCACGAGTGAACTGCGGTACGCTGGATTTTAAGACCCTCCAGTGGAAGAAGAAGTCCTCGGCAAAGCTTATGACGGCCGCCTCATGCGGAGGCTGGTCCGTTACCTCAAACCATATCGCGGCGCGGTATTCGTGTCTTTGTTTTTCCTGCTGCTGCAATCGCTCGCGCAAGTGGCTGGGCCGCTGCTGACCAAGCTTGCCATCGATCGCTATCTCACCAGGCCGGAGCATCCCGTCCATTCGCCGCTCGACCACTGGCTGGCGGCCGATGTGTGGACAGGGCTCACGCAAATCTCCGCGCTTTATCTGGCCGCGCTGCTGATCGGCTTCGGCTGCGAGTTCGTCGAAACTTATCTGATGCAGCGCACCGGGCAGCTCGCCATGTTCGATTTGCGGCGCGAATTGATGGAACGGCTACAAAAACTCGATGTCGCTTATTACGACCGCAATCCGGTGGGCCGGATGATTACACGCGTCACCACCGACGTCGATGCGTTGAACGAATTGTGGGCGTCCGGACTCGTGACCATCCTGGGCGACGTTCTGGTGCTCAGCTTCGTGGTCGTCGTGATGTTCCGTTTAAGTCCGGGCATGACGTTCCTGCTGCTGGCCGTGCTGCCCTTCGTGGTGCTGGTCACCGCGGTGTTCCGGCGATCGGTGCAGCAAAGTTATCGGCGCATCCGGGTGGCCGTCGCGCGCATCAATACCTACCTACAGGAGCACGTGAACGGGATGGCGGTGCTACAGCTTTTCAATCGCGAGGCGCGCAGCCGTGACGAATTCGCGGCCATCAATCGCGACCACATGGAAGCGTTCAAGGATTCGATTACCGCGTACGGCTGGTTCTATCCGGTGGTGGAATTTCTGGGCATGCTTTCGCTCGCCATGCTGCTCGCTTACGGAGGCTACCGGAACCGGCAGGGCGCGCTTTCGCTGGGCGTATTGGTCGCATTCTTTCAATATGGACTGCGATTTTTCCGCCCCATTCAGGACCTCAGCGAAAAATACAACATTCTGCAATCGGCCATGGCGGCCAGCGAACGCGTGTTCAAATTGCTCGACACGCCGTCCGAAATCACGTCGCCCGCGGCGCCGCGCGCGTTTCCCGAGGGACCGGTCGCGATCGAATTCGATCACGTCTGGTTCGCGTATAAAAAGGAAGACTGGGTATTGCGAGACGTGAGTTTTCGCATCGAGCCGGGCGAGACGATTGCCGTTGTTGGACACACCGGCGCGGGCAAAACCACGCTCACAAATCTCCTGCTGCGCTTCTACGATATTCAACGCGGCCACATCCGCGTGGTTGGTCGCACTGCTTCGGTCGAACTTCGCGAACTGGCGCTGGAGGATCTGCGGAGGCACTTTGGAGTCGTGTTGCAGGATCCTTATTTGTTCACTGGAACGGTCGATTCGAACATCCGGCTCGGCACCACTTCGATCAGCGAGGGTGCGGTCGCCGAAGCATCGGCGCAGGTAAATCTGTTGGAGTTCGTCGAATCGCTGCCGGAGAAGTTCGAGCAGCCGGTGCGCGAACGCGGCAACGGTTTTTCCACCGGCCAAAAGCAATTGATCAGCTTCGCCCGCGCACTGGCGCACAATCCACGATTCCTGATCCTGGACGAAGCGACGTCGAGCGTGGATACGGAAACCGAATTTCGCGTCCGGGACGCCTTGTCGCGCATGGTCGAAGGACGCACCTCGCTGGTGATCGCACACCGCCTTTCCACCATCCAACGCGCCGATCGCATTTTCGTGATGCACAAAGGCCAGCTGCGCGAAAGCGGCACGCATCAGGAACTGCTCGCGTTGCGCGACGGCATCTATCGCAAGCTGTACGAACTTCAATATAAGGATCAGGAGATTTATGGACGACCTCAAGTATCCGACCGGCCGATTCTTGTTTCAAGCCCCCAGCACGGCGGAGCAGCGGAAGCTGTGGATCGCTGAAATCGCCGAAGCGCCCGCAAAGCTACGCGCGGCCGTGGCGTCCCTGAGCGAGGACCAATTGGATACGCCGTATCGCGAGGACGGCTGGACCGTGCGCCAGGTGATCCATCACGTCCCGGATAGCCACATGAACGCGTATATCCGTTTCAAACTCGCGCTGACGGAAAGCGAGCCCACTATCAAGCCGTACGAGGAAGCGGCGTGGGCGGAGCTCTCCGATACGCGTGACACACCGGTCGAAGTTTCGCTCGTGTTGCTCGACAATCTGCACGATCGTTGGGTCCGCTTGCTGCGCTCCCTGACCGACGCCGATTTCGCAAAGCAATTCCGGCATCCGCAGTTCGGAACGATCCCGCTCGATAGAAATCTGGCGCTCTATGCGTGGCACGGCAAGCATCACGTCGCGCACATCACTTCTCTTCGCGAGCGCAAGGGATGGTAACGATTAAGCGAAACTGACGACGCAGCGATCGCCCGCAGCCAGCTTTACCTGCGCTGTTTCGCCCGCCGGACCCGTCCGCTTCTTTCCATTCACCACGACTGCGGGGATGCGCTGGCCTTTCGGAGCACGCAGTCGATGCTCACGCGTTTTATCCGCATGCAGCACCACCTCCGTTGCTCGACCTTCTTTCCAAGCGATATCGACTGTCACGCCGCCGCGCGCGCGCAGTCCTTTCACTTCGCCGGCGGACCACGCCTTCGGGACCGCGGGCAGGAAGTTGATTTCGCCCTCGTGGCTATGGAGCAGCATCTCCGCGACGGCCGAGGTGCCTCCGAAATTTCCATCGATCTGAAAAATCCATCCCTTTCCGTCAGGATGCGTATCGAATAAATTCGGACCCGTGCTGTGATCGAGCAGACGGCATAACGATTCATGCGCCATCTCGCCATCGCACAGGCGAGCCCAGAAGCAAATCGCCCAAGCCCGGCTCCAGCCCGTGTATGCACCGCCCGCGGCCAGCCGACGCTCGAGCGATACGCGCGATGCTTTCCAAAATTCAGGGCTACGCCGCGGCGTGAATTCGCTGCCCGGAAACAAAGGATACATGTGAGACATGTGCCTCTGCCCCGGCGCCGATTCGTCGAAATCCTTCGACCATTCCTGAAGCTGGCCGTGCTTGCCGACTTGATACACAGGCAATCGCGCGCGTTTTTGCGCCAATTCGCCGCGAAATTCCGCGTCGATACCGAGAATCTTCGACGCCTCCACGCAGTTCGCGAACAGTTCTCTGATCAGCGCGATGTCCATGGTGCATCCGGCACTGGTTTGCGCAGGCTTGCCGTCGGGCGCGAGAAAATCGTTCTCCGTCGAAAACGAAGGACACGTCGTCAGCTTGCCGTGGGCGTCTTCTATTAACCAATCGCCGCAAAATTCCGCCGCGCCTTTCATCACGGGATAAACGTGCTCCAGAAAATTTCTGTCCTCGGTGAACAGATAATGCTCCCATAGATGCGCACACAACCACGCTCCGCTCATCTGCCAGTTGGCCCACGTGGGGCTGCCTCCGCCATAATTTCCCACCGGCGCGGACTGCCTCCACAGGTCGACGTTATGGTGCGACACCCAGCCTGACGCGCCATAATTCTCCTTCGCCGTCTGAGTCCCGTTTACGCTCAAGCCTTCAATGAGGCCGAACAGAGGCTGATGGCACTCGGAAAGGTTGCACGTCTCGGCGGGCCAGTAATTCATCTGCGTATTGATGTTCACCGTCCAGTTCGAGCTCCAGGGCGGACGCACTTGATCGTTCCAAATGCCTTGCAGATTCGCCGGCTGCGACCCTGGACGTGAACTCGCGATCAGCAGATAGCGCCCGTACTGAAAATACAACGCCAGCAACGCCGGATCGTCCGGCCCGGCTTGGAACGCCTTCAATCGTTCCTCGGTCGGCAGATCGGCGCGGCCGCGTCCTAAATCAATCGTGACGCGCTGGAATAGTTTCTGATGCTCTGCAATATGCTCGCCTCGAATTTGCGCATACGGCTTCTTCACGGCGGCGTCCAGAGCGGGCCGACAATCCACTGGACCGTCCGGCATCTGATCGAAGCCCCGGTATCCCGTCCCGGCTGCGATAAACAGCGTCACACAATCGGCGCCTTCGACACGCAGACTCGCGCCGTCGGCCAGCATTTTTCCACCTTCGTGAATCGCACGCACCCGGCATTCGAAGCGCATGCCGTTGCCTTCTTCGTCGTCATAAACGATCGGATTCGCAGTGTGAAAGTAATTCGGATCCACATGCGCCGGAGCCTTACCGGCTAATCGAAGATCGTCTCCTGAAACCGACGACTGCGATCGCAGCGGGCTGTCGAGCGACGCCGTAAAACTAATCTGCCCTGGCTTGTCTGAAACCAGCCGCACGACAATTACGCGATCCTCGACCGGACAAAATATTTCGCGCGAGAATGCCGCACCGCCCGCGCGATACGTCACACTTACGATCGCCCTATCGAGATCGAGCTCTCTCTGATAACCGTCGACCCCACCAGGCACATCAAATTTCAGAATCAAATTCCCGATCGGCTGATAGGACTGATTATACGGACCCTGCATCTTTTTGCAGAGCGCGTCCGCCTCGTGATACCGCTCCTCCGCCACCAGCCTCCGAATTTCCGGCAGCGCCTTCTTCGCGTCACGATTATTCCACGGCTTCGGCGACCCCGACCAGAGCGTATCCTCGTTCAACGCGAGCCGCTCCGTCTCGATGCCTCCGAACACCATCGCGCCCAGCCGCCCATTGCCCACCGGGAATGCATCCTGCCACAGCGTCGCCGGCCGCTGCATCCACATCGTCGTGTCCGGACGCAGCGGCCCATCGTCCGCATCGGAGGCCTGTCCCAACGCACCCACACCTGGTGGCCGATGTATTCG
>JBEKPC010000231.1:0-6097 GCA_049521155.1 Bryobacteraceae bacterium | reverse complement strand
TTGCTCCTGATGCAGAAATATCGATTTTATCTAGAGAGTCAAATAAAATATCGATATTATAGAATGCGACCGATTCACGGCGCGTCGTTCGTTCGCTGGCTTTTGCCGCGCGCCGGTTGAAAGCGCCGCCCGGACGCCGCCTCCTGCGCGCGAAGCCATTCAAGACAGAGATCGCTGGTTCGCTGAAAATGGCTTTTCAGCGCGGCTACCGCCGCATCGACGTCTCCAGCGATGGCATATTCGGCGATCGCGCGATGTTCGGCCATTTGGTCCCTGGAGACCGCGGCGTTGCTGATCGCGATCTGTCTGTAGCGATAGGCGTGATCGGCAAGGTGTTCGCAAAAGTTGATGAGCCACCGCGAACGGCAAGAAGAGATCAGGGCTCGATGAAACTTTCGGTGGAGCAGTTCCCATTCAGGGTTGGGGCGTTGCTCCTCACCCGTTTGGCGGCGCGGCACGCGCGACAACCGATGGAGCGCGAGGACGATTTGCTCCTCCCAGGCGGCATCGCGATATTTCACCGATTCTCTCAGCGCCGTTTCCTCGACGAGGCAGCGCGTTCTCGTCAACTCGCGCAGTTCTTCTTCACTGACCGGAACGACGGAAAAGCCGCGCTGCTCCTGCCGGTCCAGCAACCCCTCGCTGGCGAGCCGGTTCAAGGCCTCGCGAACTGGAGAAGCCCCAGCCCGATATTGCGAGACGACCCATTCGACGCGCACTTTGCTGTTGGGTTCGATGAGCCCCGACAAAAGGTCCGTGCGGAGCTGGTCGTAAACCGAAGTCGCAAGCGTGCCCTTCGTTTCCGCCTCCGTTGCGCTCATCGCCTTCCCATCCACTCCTGTTCGTCGGCGGGCTTCCGGAGACAAGGCCGCGCCGGAAATGATTGATACCATCGCGTTCCGCCGCCATGAAAGCGACATTGGCCCGTATCGCGGGCGGCGGCCGCCGTCACTATCGGCAAATTTTCTAGTTTGAAGAGATAGCGCACGGTCATAGGCTTTGTCACGAAAATCGACAATATATCCTTGCGTGCCATTTTTATCGATATAATCTGGAGCGCAGGCAACGACGACGCGCTCCAAGGCGCGACCGTTGCGATCGCAGGAGGACTGCCGCGGTGGAGTTGAACTCAACGGACTATTCACCCGATCGATTATTTTCGCTGCGCGGAAAATCGGCGTTCATAACCGGCGGGGCAGGCGGATTGGGCAAGGCGATTGCCGCCGCCTATCTGCGCAGCGGGGCCAAAGTGGCGATCGCAGATTTGCGCAAGGCTGAACTCGAGACCGCCAAGGCCGAGCTTTCGGCATTGGGCGAAGTCTCGGCGCACGAATGTGACGTCACACAGCGCGAATCGGTCGAGACGGCGGTGCGCGGCGCGCTGGCGGACTTCGGCAAGATCGACATTCTTTTCGCCGCGGCGGGTCTCGCCCGCCGCAAGGACGCCGCCGATTTGCCGGTCGAAGAGTTCGACCTCGTCATGGACGTGAACGTCAAGGGCACGTGGCTCTCGGCCCAGGCCGTGGGCCGGCATATGATCGAGCGCGGCGAGGGCGGAAAGATCATCACGGTCGGTTCGGTTCGCGGTTTGCAGGGGCACCCTCTGGGCTACGTGGCCTATGGCACGAGCAAGGGCGCGGTTCATCTGCTGACCCGCCAGCTCGCCACCGAGTGGGCGAAACATCGCATCAACGTGAATTGCATCGCGCCCAGCGTCCTGAAGACGCCGCTGGCCGATTTCATTCTCAAGACGCCGGAAGTTCGCGATCTCTTCATGTCGCGAATACCCTTGAATCGAGCGGCCGAGCCGGAAGAAGTCTCGGGATCGGCGATTTTCCTCGCCGCCTCCGCCCAACCCTCGCGCGTTGGCCTGGCTGGCCTGCGCAACACCAGCGCGCCACCCTCGATGGTCATCTCCGCCGTCGCCTCGCCGTTTAGCCCCACTTGCGCCAGAACCGGCTTGGGGATCACAATGCCTTGTGAGTTGCCAATCCGCCGAACGCTCACGCATATCGCTTTCATCGTGACAACAATGTTATTCCATGAAATATGATCTGTCAAGCCATCGTTATAAGGTGCCAGCCTGGGACGTCCCTGGTTTTATCCCGAATCTTTTGATCTGTGGTACGATGATTGACTAAAATTAAGGAGCGCCCGATGAAAATCTCGAAATTGTTCTTAGCCATGGGCTGCATTGCGTTTTCCAGCGGTGCAGCATCCGCAGTTACCCTTTACAGCAACATCGGCAGCGGATTCCCCGCCGATTCGCTATCCAACTACGCCACAGAACAGACTTTTATCGGGACTACCTTCACCGCCACCACCACGGGCAATCTCGCTACCCTTGAGCTCGACGCGGAATCATCGGCGTCAGCCGTTACAGTTGGTCTGTACACCAGCTCGGCGGATAAACCAGGGACGTTGCTCGAGAGCTGGAGCACTGCTCTACCGCTTGGCACTTTCTTCCCACCCCCGGCCGTCACATTCCTCACATCGGTGCTGAACCCGCTGTTATCCTCCGGAACGCAATATTGGATCGTGTTTACACAGGCCAGCCCGGATCAGGTCACCTGGTTTTCGAATAATGAGGCTGTCACTGGCGGGATATGGAGCGGAAGCACGCTCACTTCATTGAGCCATTTGTTCCAGACCGGCGCGACTCCGGGGATCGAACTGGATTCGACGTCTATCCCGGAGCCAACCAGCGCGATGCTATTGGGCCTGGGGATCTCCTCGCTGTTGTTCGCGAAGAAGATGATGCGGCGAGGGCGAGCTTAGCCTTTCGTCTTGAGCCTGCCGGTGAACGGCTCGAGACTGGTCCCGCCCTTCCTGCAAACCCCATCATTTGCTGGTTCCCACGGTTTCGTCCGTCCCGGTTCCTTCCCGCCACCCGTTTGGTGAGATAATAACCCTCCAAACATGTGGATAGAACCCTATCATCTGCCACCGGACAAGCTTGCCAAGGCTCTGAATATCGATGTGGTTCTCAACTTCAAAGACTATGTAGAGCCCGTCTGTCGAGTCGCCATTCTTGCCCTGGCCCTCCGCATGCGCTGGTTCGTTTGGCTGCGGAATCGGGCCGAGTCCGTGACAGCTCGCCGATGGCTCCAGGGACTGCTCTTTCTTCCCGTCTTTGCTGTTTTCATGACCCTGATTTCCCTGCCCTTCGACATGTGGTTGCATCAAGTGCGAGCCAGGGATGGAATCTCTTTGCAAGAGTGGCCGGCATGGTTTGCCGAGCAAGGCAAGTCGCTTCTGCTCGGGATTCTCGTGGGGACGCCGGTTTTGCTCGCCGCTTTCGCGATCATCCGCCGTGCCCCAAAATTGTGGTGGCTGTGGTTCTGGCTGTTGTGGGCGCCGTTTGAAACCTTCACCACTTTCATCCGGCCCTACGTCCTGGACCCGATCTTCGACCAGTTCGAGCCGATGGCGAAGTCAAATCCAGCGCTCGTCGGGGAACTGGAGAAGTTGATTGCGAAAAGCGGTACGGAAATTCCTCCGTCGCGCATCTTCCTGCTGAAGTCCGGCGCCCGGTCAACCGTGCTCAATGCCTATGTAACCGGCGTCGGAGCATCGAAACGCATCGTCGTGTATGACATCACCGCCGCTAACCTTTCGAAGGACCAGTTACTCTTCCTTGTGGGCCATGAGCTGGGCCATTATGTGCTCGACCACATGGCTCAGTTGGTGGCGTATTCATTACTTGTGACCCTGCTCATGCTTTATCTCGCGAAAGTGACCGCGGCGTGGATCGTCGGGCGATTTGGCCGGCTTTTGCGGATATCGAGCCTCGACGACTGGGCGGCCGCGGGCGTGCTCGCTTTGGTGTTCACGGTGCTCGTTTTTCTCAGTTCACCGGCGCAAACTGCTTTCGAGCGCAGCACTGAACATCAGGCGGACGTTTTTGGAATCGAGGTCATTCACGGCCTGGTCGGCAACCCGCAGCAAGCCGCCGCGGAGGCATTCCAACTCATGGGCGAGTCGAATCTCGAACCGCCCTATGAGAACCCGCTCATCATCTTCTGGAGCTACACCCATCCATCTCCCAGCCAGCGGATCAACTTCGCAGCCGCCTATGATCCGTGGCAGCCCGGAATGCATCCGCGATACTTTCCCGAGCCGGCCCGTTAAAAATCCGGTTCCACTACTTCTTAGTGAGCAGGCGTTCCGTCCGACCACCGTCCCACCGGAACCATAAACACGGTCATCCGGCCTGCATCGTCCTTATTCGAAAAGATTGGCGAGCCTGGCAAATCTGCCCCCCAAGCCGACGGGTCTGTCAATGGAAGAAAAAACATCAGGTGCGGATGCCAGTGCCCGTCTCGGTCGTTCAAGTACCCCTGCTTGGACAACATGTAGCACATGGCGCCGGATTCCGGCGGCGGTATTTTCTTCTGGTCGAGAGCGGCTTTCAGGTCCTCGAACATCTGCGCTTTGGATCGTCCGCCCAATATCGAATTGGTTTTCAGGATCGTTTGTGGGAGGTAGGATCGCACAGCAGGCGCGTTGAAGCAGATCGGCCCCCGCAGTTTGGGATTCCAAAAAGACGGATCGTCGCTCCCAGCGGTCCACCCGCGTTCCACCATGCAGACGAAACCGTTCTTGCCTTTGGCCGCGGTTTCGTAGCCATGCCGGCCGAGCACCATCACTTCGGAATCTTGCGAAATGGATGGCGGTGCAGCGCTCCGCGCGAGAGTTACCTCCGCGTTGCGCTCCATCAGATACTGATCCAGCGGGGCCATCTTCGGATATGCTGTTTTGGCCTCCTGTGCGTGCGCCGGCATGATAACCAGCGCCAAGCTTACGAACGAGATCATCTTCATAAAGGTCCCCTCCCCTGATATCGATCTAATTAGTCTATATCAAAGAAAAGTCAATTCCGCTACCATAACCTGACAGGAGATTATCGATGCCCAACAGGTTCATGCTCCCGTGTCTGGCTACCGCCGTCCTCGTGTGCGCGCAATATACGCCCCCGCCGCAGTCGTACACCGTGGTCCAACAGAGTTCGTTGTTCGGACCGGACACCACCACGCACATCTATCGCGACGGCTCGAAAGTGGCCTTCGATATCGTGCATCCCGGCACGCATACCCGGTCGGTCTTGGATCTCCAGGCCCACACCAGTATCGGTTGGGACGCCACCCAACCGGCGGCCGAATGCGGTAACGGCGCCTTTAGCGGCAACTGGGGCGATCCCTTCTTAACCGCGGCCGGCATCATGGACGATCTCAACAAACAGCATCCCACCCCCGCCGGCACGGAGACCGTGAACGGCGTCTCCACTAAAGTCTCGGAGTTCGTCATGGAAGGCGCCGCCGGTAAATCGAAGGTCTGGGTCGACCCCAAGTACGGCATGATCATGCGGATCCTGATGGCGCAGCCAGGTGGCGCGCCGAAGGTCGCCTTCGAGACCACTCAGATGAGTTTCGCCGTTCCGCCGGCCGCCATGTTCGTTCCCGCCTGCAAGGCTGCCGCGCCCCTCCCTACAGACGACGATAAGATCGCTGCCATCACCGGCGGCTCTGGTTCCGACTACTCTTTCGCCAATAAAGGGGACCCGCCCACGAATGGCGGCTGCATGATCCTGTTCCACATCGTCCGCGCCGGCTCCATGACGCCTGTGACCAGTGGCTTCCAGGTTTTCGTGGACGGCAAACAAATCACGGTGCTACCGAATGGCCTTGCCCGCCTCCTCAATATGCCGAACCAGTTCAATATCGACGTTCGCGTTCCCAGCGGCGGCGCCACCGCCCCCATTTCCCGCCAATGCAATAAGCCCCAGACCACCCTTCTGCTGGTGGCCAAAAATTGGGACAAGCTAGGCGAGGGAGCAGACTGGTTGTGGGTGAAATCCGGCAAGTTAGCAGGCCAGTAGGTAGTCCGTCGTGGGGTCGGACACCGTAGAAATTACGAGGGGGGGAATCCAGGGAGGAACGAAACCGTCCCGAACCAACGAATGATGGGCACGAAGGAAAAATCTCTTTTTTATGCCCGTCGTAGCGCGCGCCCCCAGGCGTGCCGCGTCGCCACTCGTGGCGACGCCCTTCGCCGCCGGCAATAGCCCCCCCCGACCCTCCCGCACCCCAACCGAGCC
>JBEKPC010000230.1:0-6301 GCA_049521155.1 Bryobacteraceae bacterium | reverse complement strand
CGGCATTGCGCTGCTCCATGGGAGTGGAGCCGAAAGCCGATAACGCGCCACATCTCGTAAATTTATTGGCGCGCGTCTTTACCGATGCGATGAATGCAACTGACCCGGCGAAGGACCACTTCCAGCGCAAGCGCCCCTTTTTAGTAGACGCAGGGCCCATTTGCATCACCGCGACTCCGGCGTTCGCCAAGACATTCGATTATCCTTCGAGCCACGCGACCATTTCCTGGGCTTTCGGGCTGATTCTCTCTGAAATCGAGCCGGCAAACACCACTCAGATTCTGACCCGCGCCAGAACGTTCGGAGAGAGCCGCGTGGTGTGCGGCGTTCACGATGTGGATGCGATCGATGCGGGACGAATCGCGGCTGCCGCCGTCGTCGCCGCCCTTCACGGAAATCAGGAGTTTCGGGTTGACCTGGAAAAAGCCGGCGTGGAGATCGGCGAACTTCGCTCGCGCGCCAAGCCGGCGCCAGGGGGAAGTTGCGCGTCTGAAGCGGCTCTGATCGCTGTGAGTCCCTATTGAGAATCTATGCGTCGATCGCGGCGAGCGCATCGGCTGCCACAATTTCCACCCGGTCCAGGTATGCTGCCAGCATCAGGATCTGGATTCGAATTTCGGCCTCATTCGCAGTTGCCGCGGCTAGTTCCACCGCGGCTCCGATTCGCGTTATTTCAGGAAAGCCAAAGCCTTCCCCCGATTCTTTGAACTGGCGCCCTACCCGCCGCGCGGTCGTGCAGTCCGCCAAAACTTCCTCCATCTCTCTTTTGACGTTAGCTAGAAACGTCGGGATCGAGCCTTCCATCTCTCTCGGGGGCGTGATGCGGATTTTTCCGTCGAGATGGCGCGAAATAGCGCTCAGCAGAGTAGCTTTCTTGATTGGCTTGGTAAGGTGCTCCGAACAACCGGCTTCCAGACTATTCACCGCTCCATCGCCGGAGGCATGCGCTGTCAGGGCCAGGATCGGTATCGGACGCAGATGATTTCCTGCTTCCCAATCGCGGATGGCTCGGGTGGCCTCAAGACCGCCCATCACGGGCATTTGCAGGTCCATCAGAACCAGATGAGGACGATTGGATATTACTTTATCAACACCGATCTTACCGTTTTCCGCCACTTCAATCTCGAAGGCGGAGTGCCTGAGATATGCCTTCACCAATACGACGTTGAACTCGGAATCGTCTACAATCAGGATCCGTGTAACGGGCCGAGCCGCTGCCAGTCCGGCGGGCGGGACCGGGCTCTTCGCCGTTTCCGTGGCGCCCGAGGCTTCCCCCTCCCTCCGAATTTCGAATGGCGCGACAAAAAAGAACGTGCTTCCCTTACCCAGCTCGCTGGTGCATCCAATCCGTCCGCCCATCAACTCGACAAGGCCCTTGCTGATGGCCAAACCAAGGCCCGTTCCGCCGTATTTGCGCGTGGTGGAGGAGTCGGCTTGCGTGAAGCGATCGAAGATTATTTCCCTCTTATTCGGGGCGATTCCAATCCCGGTATCGGTGACACTGAAACGCAGCCATCCCAATTGAGCCGGCTCCACGCGCAGTGTCACCGATCCTCGATCGGTAAATTTCAATGCGTTTCCTACCAGATTGATCAGAATCTGTTGAAGACGATTCGCATCTCCCACCAGGCCCGGCGGAACACCCGGTAATATCTGAAAAGTGAGCTGTAACCCACGATCCTGAGATCGGGAAGCCATCATCTGAATCACCTTTTCAAGAAGAGCGCGGAGATCGAAGCCAAGTGTCTCGAGTTCGCAGTGTCCGGACTCGACTTTGGAGAGATCCAAAATATCATTGATCAGATGCAGCAGGTTCGCACCGGCTTTTTGAAAAATTTCAATGTAATCCCGTTGTTCTCCCAGCAGAGAGCTTTCTGAAAGCAGGTCGGCCATCCCGAGAATGGCGTTCATCGGCGTTCGCATTTCATGGCTCATGGTGGTGAGAAATTCGCTTTTTGCGCGATTCGCCGACTCCGCAGCCGCCTTGGCGCGCTGAAGATCCTCCTCTGTACGCTGGCGAATGACCACTTGCCCAAGTTGCGTGCCAACCTGCTCCATCAGCAAAAGGAGATCCTGATCGGGCGGCACGGCCAGAGGCGAGAAGAACTCCAGCACGGCGATGATCTTGTTTTCCACTAAGACCGGGAACCCAAATCCTGAGTGGAGGCCGGCCTGAGCCGCCGCACGCATTCGTTCCGACGTCAGTTCCTGGCTCGCCAGGTCGACGATCCACGCGGCCTTTCGCGAGGTCAGCACAGCGCTCGGCAATTCCGCCAGGTGGGCGGTGTGACAACGATCGCTAGCCCGACGGAACGGCTCGAAACCGGCGGGCTCCTCGAAGTGCCAAAATCCCGCTGAAACCGGGTCTTCAGCGGCGTTGTTCGCCCACAGATAAACGTGGCCCACCGGCCATCCGAGGTGGGAACAGACCAAGCCCAAGCAGGTTTGAGCGGTGTGTTCAATGTTGGAGGAACGGTTGGCCGCCACCGTCACCGATTGCAGCAGTTGAACCCTTTGCGCATCTTTCTTGCGAATTTCCTCGGCGCGCCGCCGCTCGCTGATGTCCCGTACGAACGCGTTGAAGCTGCAAACCCCGCCGACGGAAACAGACCAAACGGTCGCTTCCACCGGAACCTCCCGGCCATCGCGATTCATCGCCATCAGCTCGATCGACCGTTTGGAAGGCGATCCCTGCGCGGCTTTAAGGAAATGCTGCACGCCATACACGTGGCCCTCGCGGCATACCGGAGCAATCACTGCGTCGTAAAAGCTACGTCCCATGATTTCCGCGGCCGTCCATCCAAAGGTGGACGCTGCCTGGGGATTCCAGACCGTGACTGCGCCTTCCGCGTCCATTCCGATGAATGCGTCGTTGGCGGTTTCGAGGATCATGCGGTTGTGCTCGTATTGCTCCCGCAGCATTTCCTCGGTGTGCTTGAGCGAGGTAATGTCCCTGGAAATACCGGCGATTCCGGAAACCTTGCCGCTGCGGTCAAACATCGGGACCTGGGTTGTCGACCACCAGCTTCCTCCTCCGCGCGGATGCTTGAGTTGTTCGATCCGATCGATCTGCGGCAGGCCGGATCTCACGATCTCTTCCTCGCTCAGGCGCCAGCTCATGGCGTCATCGGATCCGAAATAGTCCGCGTTGCTTTTCCCGATGCACTCGGTGGAATCTTTTGCTCCGAGATTTCGCGCGTGCGCGTTGTTCACTCTGGTGAAGCGGGAGTCGCGATCCTTGAAGTAAATCAGGTCGGGGCTGTTTTCCATCAATGCGCGCAGTAATCCACGCTCTGTGTCGACCTCCCGCACAACTCTGAAATGAACGGCGGCGGCGGTAACCTGCGCTTTGAGTTTGAGCGGTTCCCAAGGCTTGGAGATGTAAGCGAAAATCTTTCCGCTATTGACTGCCTCCGTAAGGGCCGCCATGTCGGCATATCCGGACATCATGACGCGGGTGGCGCTCGATACTTCTTTCACCCGGCCCAGAAATTCGTGCCCGCTGACTCCAGGCATACGCTCGTCACAAAGGATGACCACCATGTCGTGAATCAGCGCCAATTGGAGGGCCGTATCGGCATTGCTGGTTGTAAATACCTCGTAGTCATCCTCGAACAGATGCTCCAGTGATGTCAGGATGAGCGCTTCGTCATCCAGGATGAGTATTTTTTCCATCATGTTGTCTTCTGCAATTCCAGATCGACGGGGATTTTGATTATGAATTCCGTACCCGCGCCCTTTTCGCTTTTCACCTCGATCGAACCGCCGTGATCCTGTACGATTCCATAGGAAATTGCCAATCCCAGGCCGGTGCCCTGGCCTAATGGTTTCGTAGTAAAGAATGGGTCGAAAATCTTGCTTCGGATCGCCTCCGGGATCCCCGTTCCGCTATCGCTCACCGAGATCAGGAAGAATTGTCCGGTGCGGCTGGTCGCGATGGCAATCTTTCCGTCTCCGTCAATGGCGTCTATTGCGTTGGCAACCAGGTTCATCAGGACCTGGTGCAGTTTGCCCGGATAACAATACAGGGTCCGCTCCCCGGTGTAATGTTTGTCCACGTGGACGCGGCCGTTCATCTTGTGCTTCAACAGCAATAGCACGGTATCGATGGTGTCCCCGACGTCGACGGTCTTGAATTCCGCTTCGTCGAGCCGGGAAAAGGTTCGCAGATCGAGTACCAGCGCCTTCACCCGGTCAAGACCTTCTCTCATCTCTCCGAGCCGGGCACGCGTTTTCCCGAGTTTCTTAAGAGAAGGTTCTGAAAGGTGCGGCTCTATTTCCGGATACAAGGCCTCCAGAGCGCTCTCGACGATGAATAGATTATTCAAAACGAATGCCAGAGGATTGTTGATTTCGTGCGCGATCCCCGCCACGAGCTGTCCCAGCGAGGCCATCTTTTCGTTTTGAATCAACTGGGTTTGAGTTTCCTTGAGCTTGCGGTTCGCTTCCTGGAGATCCTGATTGACTTGCACCAGCTCATCGGCCAGGGTGGCGCGCGCTTCCGCCAATTCGCGTCCCGCGCGAGCGTTTCTAATCTCCAATTCCTTGGCCTCCAGCTCCTCGCTGATGCGGCCGTCTTCATCCTGAAAGAAACGCCGGCGCATTAAGGCTTGTATGCGGGCTCTGAGAACGGCCAAGTCACTGGATTTGCTTATATAGTCATCGGCGCCCGCCTCGAATCCCCGATTGATGTCGTTCTTGTCCTCGCTTCCGGTCAGTATGATGACGGTCTGAGGGCGATTCTTAGCGGATTTCATCGCCGCGATCCGGCAGCACACTTCGATGCCGTCCATCTCCGGCATAATCAGATCCACCAGAACGCAATCGAATTCCTGAATTTCGATGCGGGCTAAACCGTCCGCGCCGCTGGTAGCGATTTCCACTTCATAACCTTGACTTTTCAGCGCGTCGCCCACGAAAGCCAGGTAAGTTGGACTGTCATCAATAACTAACATGCGAACGCGCTGGAAAGGGAAATCGGAACGATTCGCGGTGACCGCCGGCGCGGACGTTTGGCGCAGAAGAGACCGGATGCGCAGCAGCAGGATTTCGGGGCTCTCAAACTTGGTGATGTAATCGTCGGCGCCGCTGTCGAGGCTGTTTATCTCCGCTGTCTCCGGGGCCGAACCGGTCATCATGAGAAGCGGGATGCCCCGTGTATTCAGATTCATTCGGATGCGGCGGCAGAAGTCGTCTCCGCGCATTCCCGGCAGGTTGTAATCGACCAGAATCAGGTCGGGAAGGGAATCGTTGAGTGCGACCAAGGCTCCTTCCGCCGTACCCGAGACCGTCACTTGCCAGCCCTGTTCCTCCAGCAGGAGGCGCAACTTGAACGCTTGCGTTTCGGAATCTTCGACGACTACGATGCGGTATGCGCGATTCATGAGGGGCTCGCCACTTCCAGTTGCATTTGCGCCAGTTCCTTAAGCCGAATCGCCGTCACTCCGTGTCCCGCCAGAAGGGTTGCGTCATTGGCGACGCCCGTCAGGGCGCTCAGCACATTTCCGAAAGACTTCGTAGCCGCGTGCGCTTTTCCCTCGCGCTTTAAAGCGAGGCCGAGATGATAATGGGCGAGCGCGAAATTGCGATCCAGGTAAAGGGCTTGGCGCAACGATCGCTCCGCCTCATCCGTCTTGGCGAGGTTTTCGAAAATCAGCGCCTGATAGTAATGACTCTCGGCATTCAATGGGTCAAGAGTCAGCATATGCCGGCACTGTTCCGACGCAGCTTGCCAATGGCCACTATCGGCCAGTTGCCGGAGCTTTTCCATATCAGACCGGTCTGGAGAGGCTGGGGGCTTCGCCGTTAGCGGAGCGCGCGGTTTTTGGGGCGGGTTCTCCCGGACGTGTGTTTTCAGCTCCACCGGCGGTTCCAAAGCAACACATTTGGGCGCTGCTTTTTGATACAGAGCCATCCCGGCGTCACTCACGGTGGCGAAGGCCCTGTAGTTCTCGAGGTTATGCTCCGCCGCGCCGACCACGAGCCAGCCACCCTCCTCCAGAGACTGATGAAAGTTTCCAACGATGCGCCGGTTGGTCTCTGGCGAAAAGTAAATCATCACATTGCGGCACAAAATCAAATCGAAATATTTAGCCTCGCCCGCCGGAGTACTGAACTCGCGGTCGATAAGATTCATGTGGCGGAATGAAATCGACTGTTTGTATTGAGGGTGAATCGTCCACGTCAGACCATCCTGCGAAAAACAGTCACGCTGCACTGCCGCGGGGGTGGAGCGAAGGGCCCAGGCGCGGAATTTACCCTCGGCCGCGCGGGTGAGAAACTCCCGGTTAATGTCCGTGGC
>JBEKPC010000229.1:0-7061 GCA_049521155.1 Bryobacteraceae bacterium | reverse complement strand
CCCGGATGGAACCGCCGTGGGCAAGCATGATGTGCTTGGCGATGGCCAGACCGAGGCCGGTGCCGCCGGACTCGCGAGAGCGCGCTTTATCCACGCGATAAAAGCGTTCGAAAAGGCGCGGGAGGTGCTCGGAAGCGATGCCGGCTCCGAAATCCTGGACAAAGAATTCGACAGCGCGGGGAACCACGCGAGCGCCGAGGACGATTCTTCCGCCGGAGGCGCCGTATTTCAGGGCGTTATCGATGAGGTTGGAGAATACCTGGTGGATGGCTTCGCGGTCGGCGAGAACCGGCGGAAGATTATCCGGCGGCGTATTGGGACTGGGAGAGTTCCGGCCCGGCATTTGTGGGACCGGGGAATCCTGGATTTGCAGTTCAGTGCCGTGGTTGCGTGCGATTTCGCGAAAACTCTCTTCGGCGTCGTGGAGGAGTTCGGCGGGCGGGACAGGCTCGGCCTCGAAACGAGTCTCGCCGGATTCGACGCGGGCAAGGGTGAGCAAATCCTCGGTAAGGCGCGACATGCGGGAGGAATTTTTGCGAATGATTTCCAGAAATTCGCGCGTGGGAGCGCCGTGTTCGGGAGTGGCATCGAGCAAAGTTTCCGCGTAGCCCTGAATTGAAGTGAGAGGCGTACGCAGTTCGTGGGAGACGTTAGCGATAAAATCACGGCGGGTTTTTTCCACGCGTTCGGTTTCGGTGAGATCGCGGAGCACGGCGACGGCGCCTCCGCCGGGCAGGGGCGCGGCGGTGACGTCGAAGGTTCGGCCGGAAACGATGGATGTAGCGCGCGCAGTTTTGACTTTGTGAGCGGTGGCAGCTTCCCTGACCGCCTCCAGGAAATCGGGGTCACGGATGGTTTCGACAACGGGTTGCTGCAGGCGCGTGCCTTGCGGGACGAGGCGAGCCATGGGTTGATTGGCCCATTGCACGACGCCATCGGCGCTCACGGCGATGACGGCATCCTGCATGCTGTTGAGCAGCGTTTCGAGTTGGCGCTGGCTGGAGACGACGGCGGCAAAACTTTCTTCGACGCGGCGGGCAGTTTTATCGATGGCGCCGGCAACACGGCCAATTTCGTCCTGAGAAGTTTCTAGGATACGGGCTTGCAGATCGCCATCGGCGATGCGGGCAGCGACATCAACGATACGCTCGAGACGGCGAGCCGTCCAATGGGAAGCGATGGCGGCAACGATCAGCGCGAAGAGAAATGCCAGGCCGGAGGCCAGTTCCAGCCTATGGCTCACTTGAGCGGAGACGGCCTCGACGTCAGAGAGTGGATAGGCCAGGCGAACGGCGCCGCCGGAGACGGGCACGGCGATGTAGAGAAATGGAATACCGATCGTGGCGCTGCGGCGCTGGACTATGCCCACATGGCCGGAGAGAGCGGCGGCGAACTCCTTGTGCTCGGCAGGACTCTCGACTGATCCGGGAGTGATCTCTGAATCGGCCAGGACGTTTCCCCCGGAATCGACGATGGTGACGCGCGCGCCGGCGGCTTGTCCTTCCTGGGCGGCGATATCGGCGAGGGAGTGTCCGCCACGGTCGGTTTCCACGCGGTGAGCGAGGAGTTGCGTCTTCTGCACGAGGTTGCGTTCGATTTCGGAAAGCAGGGAAGCTTCCCAAGCGCCGCCGAGCAGGAGGTCAAACATTACGGCGGCAGCCAGGATGACGACCAGAAAGGCGGCCATCAGTTTTAGGAAAATCCCATTTCTCACTGCGTTTTCACTCTCACTTTGGGACCTCGAAGCGGTAGCCGGCGCCGCGCACGGTTTTAAGGTAGCGCGGATTCTCCGGGTCCGGTTCGATTTTTTCGCGGATGCGGCGGACGTAAACGTCGACCGAGCGTGGGGTCACGTAGGAAGTGTCGCGCCAGACGGAATCGAGCAGATGATCGCGGGAAAAAACGCGGCCAAGATGGCGAGCGAAATAATCGAGTAGGCGGAACTCCGTGGCGGTGGTGGGAACGGTGGCACCGCGAACCGTGAGGACCATGGCGGAGGGATCGATTTCGATCTCGCCAACCTTGAGCAGGCTGGGCGCGAGAGGACGCTCAAAGCGGCGCAGCACGGCCTTGACGCGAGCCACGAGTTCACGCGGGCTGAAGGGTTTGGCGATATAGTCGTCGGCACCAAGATCGAGACCGAGGACGCGGTCGGCTTCGCTGCTTTTGGCGGTCAGGAAAATCACGGGTACTGCGGCCAGTCCCTGAGTCTGGCGGACGGTGCGGCAAAGTTCGAGTCCATCTTTGCCGGGAACCATGATGTCGAGCACAAAGAGTGCCGGACGCTGGCGCTCGGCATCGCCGATTACGTTCGAGCCAGTGGGATAAACCCGTACGGCGAAACCTTCGTTCTCCAGATGGTGACGAACGAGGCGGGAAATATCGGGATCGTCTTCGACGACGAAGATGCTGGGTTTCACGAGTTTATTGTAGCGAAGGGAGTTGCGAGTACCTAGTACCGAGTACCCAGTTTGTGGGGGTGGAGCTGAGTTTTCATCGGATTGTAACAATGAGGTTGGAGAGGGCGCCGAGATGGAGAGATTACGGAGGGGCTATCATCGACTCTGCGGCTCGCAAGTGTTCTGACAAATGACAGATTTGCTTCTCGCAGGGAGGATCGGTGAACATGCCGTTTGAGGAAGCATTGGCATTAGCCTCGCGGGACCAAGGTTTCAAAGCTACGGTGTACGCTATGAATACTCTGCTGATTCATCGGGGTATCTACACGCTGGAGGAATTTCAGACGCTGTTCGTCGAATGGGTGGAGAAGGAACAGAGGCGAAAGGCGCCTGAGGTTCGGCGTGCTGAGACTTCTAGTGCGTTCTCCGCGTAGTTCGGTAGGGTGGATGTTCGCAGCCTGATTTCTTGTTTCCGCAGTGAATTCCTACATCGGCAGGGCCTTGAAATCGCATTGGCAGGGTGGGGCGGGTTTGATTCCCTTCGGCGGCTTCCCCTTTTGCGCACCTCGACTTCTTCCTGAGCTACCTCAACTGATCTCAGCCCTCGTTTTGTATTGCACTGGAAACCTGTCACCCGGCTCAGACTGGCACATTTTGGGCTGGTTGCACCTGTGGATGCGAGGCGCAGATTGTGGAAACTAGGTCCAAATCAATTTTTCTGCGGGTGCGGTATGGATGCAGAAAGCGAAAATGCTTTTAGAATCGCAGAAATTCGTTCCTTTCGAGGATGATCACCAAGTTCCCGATAGTGTCGAGGTGGAAGCGTTTGCCGGGAGGGATGACTGTAGTGGCGCTGTATTCGGTGATGATGGCGGGGCCGGTACAGGGTTTGCCGGGTTTCAGCGAGTCGCGAGAGCGGATTGCGGTTGCGTGTTTCCTGGCGTCGAACCGGACTGGGGAGTTGGGCGTGGCGGGCGAGCCGAGCTTTGCTCGGCCTGGACGGGCAAGAGTGCCCGCCCCCACATGGCTTATCTTCATATGGGCCGTGGCGGTCTTCGAGATGGCGCGGAGGCGGAGGGTTACCAGCTCTACTTCGCGAGTGGGATGGGCGTAGCCGTAGCGGCGCTGGTGTTCCTGCCGGAAATCGGCGAGCAGATTTTTGGTGAATGGAAGATCTAGCTCGTATCCCTGGCCGCGGTAGCGGATGTCCACGCTGGGTTGGTAGAGCACTCTTCCCTGCCAGGCTTCGCTGCGGAAATCTTCCGCAGCTTGTTTTTCCAGATTGGAGAATTCCTGCGCGAGACGCGGGTGCGGAATTTTTTCCGCGACGCGCCACAGAACTGTGCGGGAATAATCCTTGACGACGTCGCTGACCAGGATGCCGAGAGCGGAGAGCGCGCCGGGCAGAGCGGGCACGATTACGTACGGGATGCGGAGAGATTCGGCGAGGGCGCAGGCGTGAAGGCCTCCGGCGCCGCCGAAGGCCACCAGGGCGAAGTCGCGGGGGTCGCGACCACGCTCGATGGAGACGACGCGGATGGCTTTCTCCATGGTGGCGTTCACGACGCGGATGACACCGGCGGCAAATTTTTCTAGCGTGAGAGGACTTCCCCGCCGATTCAACGGTTGTTTTTTCAGCCACTCGGCAGTGACGCGGCGGGTGCGCTCAAGATCGAGGGTGAAATCGCCGCCGAGAAAACGCGTGGGCTGAAGGCGGCCCAATAGAAGGTTCGCGTCCGTGACCGTGGGTTGGGAGCCACGACCGTAGCAGATGGGACCGGGATCGGCGCCGGCGGATTCGGGGCCGACGCGGAGAACGCCGGCGGCGTCGAAGCGGGCGAGCGAGCCTCCGCCGGCGCCGACGGTGTGAATGTCGAGCATGGGGACGCCGATGGGGAGTCCGGCGACTTCGGCGTGGCTGGCGGTGGTGATCGCGCCTTCGACCAGCGAAACGTCGGTGGAGGTGCCTCCCATGTCGAAGGCGATGATGCGTTCGAATCCGCTGCGGCGAGCGCTGGCAGCGGCGCCGACTACGCCTCCGGCTGGGCCGGAGAGCACGGTGCGGACCGGTTCGGTTGCGGCGGTGGCGAGCGAGGTGATGCCTCCGCTGGATTGCATGACGAAGATTCGGAGGGCTGCGGGGGCTAAAGCCCTCTTGTCGGGAACGCCTTTCGCAGCGCTAAGGCGCAGCTCTTCCACTCTCCCCGCTCTAAGGTGCCGTTCTTCCATGGTGCTCTCTTGCGCTGCGCTCGATTCCCTTCTAAGGTTTGCAAGCTCCCGAGCGCGCCGCTCAAGGTTTTCCAAATAGCGCTGCATTACGGGTTGGAGGTAGGCGTTGATTACTAACGTGGAGGTGCGCTCGTATTCGCGGAACTCGGGGAGGATTTGGTGAGAGACGGAGAGCGGGACGCCAAGTGGCTTCAGGGCTTGTGCGATGGCTTGCTCGTTTTCTGGATTTGCGAACGAGAAAAGCAGGGAGATAGCGATGGATTCGGGATGCGTCGCTGCTACTTTCGAGGCGAGCGATTTCAAATTTGCGGGGGTGGGTGAGGTCAGGATCTCTCCGTCCCTGGCGGTGCGTTCTTCAATGCCAAAGCGGAGATCATTCGGGACTAGCGGTTCGATGCGGTCGAAGAAAAAATCGTAGAGCTTGGGGCGGGCCTGGCGTCCGATCTCGATGACGTCTTCGAAACCGGCAGTGGTGACAAGTGCGGTGCGGGCGCCTTTGCGCTCAAGCAGGGTGTTGGTGCCCACGGTGGTGCCGTGCAGGAGGATGAGTTCGCCATCGTGATTAATTTTTCTGAGGACTTCGAGGATGGCCTCTGAGGGGTCGGCGGGGGTGGAGAAAACTTTCAACATGCGCGTGTGGCCGGTAGCGTCAATCCAGACACAGTCGGTGAAGGTGCCGCCAGTGTCGATGGCGACGCGGAGTGGTTGGGGGCGGCGTGGCATAGAGATTTGATTTCGCTCTCAAGAGAAACCCACGTCTCGCAAAACCGGCGAGACGTGGGGCACCCTAGGCAATTCAATTCGGAGAATTAGGGTAACATTTGCGGCTATGAGATACGCATTTCTCGTTGAGACGTATGCCAGCGAACGGGTGAAGGTGGTCAGCGTGTGGAGCGAGTTTCGGGATGAGGACCTGCCGGTGCGTCCGCGGGAGGGCGATCCGCGCGGGCGTAGCGTGCATGAGCAGATGGTTCATCAGTGCGTGAGCGAAAATCTATGGTTCCGTGACATGCTGGGAATTGATGTGTGTGCGGCGAACACCGGCGTCCTCAAGAGTGCGCCTGCGCTGCCCCGGCAAGAAACAAGATCGGAGTTCATGAGGCGTTACGCCGAGGACAGCGGGAAGCGGCTTGCGGGGCTGCAGGAAAAAGAAGAGGCGTGGTGGGAAGAGCATGTGAAGTTTTTCGACGTGCAGCGGTCGCGGGCTTGGGTGATGACGCGGCGGATGACGCATACGTCGCATCATCGGGGACAGTTGATGGCAATGCTGCGGATGCTGGGGCGGGATGTGCATAGCAATTACGGGCCAACTGCGGATACCGGCGGCTTGATGCAGAATCATGCGCCGACGATTTATGCGTATGCGAGTTTGAAGGAGTTATTCGCTGGAGAGAATGCTGGAGGGGCGAAAGCGGAGTTGCCGGGGAGTGGAGGGAAAGCAGTGACGGAGAGGCCGGAGTAGCCGTCCTTCGAGGATCTCGTAGAGATGGAGCGCAAGTCTCGGGAACGCCAGAGCATGGGTTGGGGATGGAGATTGTGCGCTGATTTGCCCGCGTGCCGTCCCTCCGGGACTTGGTTGTCTCCTCTATGAAACCGACCCGGCACTTTCGTGCAGGGCTATCCTATGACACTTCTGTCGGGGCTTAAATGCAATGGTCTGTGCCGCATCTTTCAACTATCGACCATCGACCACCCGCGGCCAACTATCAACTAGCTGCGCTGGATCTGATTGCGCGCGTGGACGGACCAGGGGCCCGTGGTATCGAGCTTGATGTAGGCTTGCCAGTGCTTGAGGGCTTTGCGGGGCTCGCGAATTTTTTCGTAAGCAAGGGCGAGGTTGTAGTGGGCGTCGGCGTAGGTAGGGGCGAGTTGGACGGCCATCTTGTAGGTCTGAATGCCTTCTTGCACGCGGCCGGTCTCGTCGAGGACGTTGCCCAGGTCGAAATAGGCGAGGGCGTAGCGAGGATCGGACTGCAGCGCGGAGCGATAGTGTCTTTCGGCGAGGGCGAAATCCTGGCGATTGTAATAAAGAGTCCCTAAATTGATGTGCGCGGCGGCGTGATTGGGCTGGAACTGGGTTCGGTGTGGAAGCGGCTGGGCAGTGAAGTGCATGTGGTGGAATTTCTGGATCGCGTCACACCGGGTATTGACCTGGAAGTGGCCAAGGCGAATCTTGCCGTCTGGAAAGCGGAATACAAAGAGCAGGTTGCCTGGTTCGGTTATGCCAAGATCACGGCACCCTTCGACGGTAAAATTACCCTCCGGAACGTCCACACGGGACACTTCCTCCAGCCAACCAACTCGGGCACGACGAGCACGGCTGCAGAACCGCTGTTCGTGGTCATGCGGACCGACATCATGCGGGTCGTGGTCCAGGTTCCGGAATACGATGCTCCACTCGTGAAGGATGGTGCCGATGCTGTTGTGCGTCTG
>JBEKPC010000228.1:0-6531 GCA_049521155.1 Bryobacteraceae bacterium | reverse complement strand
CGATCGCGGTGATCGCGACGCCCGGCGATTTGCGCAACAGGCGCAGCGCGAACCGCGCATCGCGCCCGGCCGCTTCGAGCGTGGTCCACCCCCAAGTCTGGCGTGTGGATTCCCGGACCTGGGTCACATTGCCGAAGGCGCGGCGCGCATCCGCCGGGTCCTGGCCGCGCTCGCGAAGCAATTGCGCTTCCTGCTCCAGGTGAAACTTCAATTCCTCATTGAGTTCCCGTTCTTCGCGGGATTTCCGCCAAAACCACATGCGAACCTCCTACTGTGCCGGTTTCATTACTCGCGCAATCGCCTCGACCATCTGATTCCAACGCGTCTCCTCGGCCGCCAGGCGCTTTTTGCCTTTGGCGGTGAGCCGGTAGTAGCGCGCACGCTGGTTGTTTTCGCTCATTTTCCACTCGGCCTGAATCCAACCCTGTTCGCGCAGGCGATGCAGGGCCGGGTAAAGCGATCCGTGCTCCACCTTGAGCACTTCGAGCGATGAGGCGCGAATCGCCACGCTGATTCCGTGTCCATGCTGCGGGCCCCATTGGAGCGTGCGGAGAATCAACATGTCCAAAGTGCCTTGTAAAAGTTCGATCTTAGCGGCCATAGGTCAGGTAGTAGACAGACTACCACAAAGGTAGTTGAGTGTCTACCACCTGATCACGTCAGATAAACAGGTCGACCGGTACGCGGAGGAACTCGGCCAGCCGCTTCGCCTGTGCCTTGCTGATAGACCGTCGGCCGCTCAGGATTTCAGTGGCGGCTCCCTTGTTGCCGAGGACGGGCCAAATGTCCTTGTGCTTCAATCCACGCTCTTCCATGAGCGCGTTCAAGGATTCGGTGGGGGAGATGCGCGGGAGCGGATGGTGCTTCTCTTCGTAATCTTCGATAAGCAGAGTCAGCACTTCCGCAAGAGCGTCTTCTTCGGGCGAAAGATCCTCTCGCTCGTCCAACCGCAGCAGGATCTCCATAAGCCGTGTGTGCTCCGCCTCGGACTGAATCGGCCGAGGGAGAGACTTCGCCAAAAGTTTCGCGTAGACGGCTTCTTTGATCTCGATTGTAGTACTCATCGCTTCCAGCCTCCCTTGCTGTATTCGTTATGGGTGAGGATATGCAGAATGAACACGCGCCTGGTCTTGTAATTGACCCTGGCAATCAGCCTATAGTCGTTACCATGGATATTGAATACAGTCCTAAGACCCACAATATCGGCATGCGCGAAGTCATTCCTCACGTCGGCCAGAGAGCCCCAGTCCGCTCGCTTAGTGATTCGATACCAGTTCATCAGCGGGACGAGGGCATCCCGGTGTTTTTCGGAAAACCGGAGGATGGCTGGCTTGCTGATCACCCGCACAATGCTAGTTTACAAAATGTAAACCAAGGTGTCAAGCATCATCTAGAGCTATTTGGCGGCGATCGTGTACTTCAGGCTTCGCTGTGCGGAGCGGCGTCCCTGCTCTACCGTGATTCTTACTTCGTAATCGCCGGGGCTTGCCATTGGTTGAATCGCCATTGGCACCGCGCCTGATGCATCGGCCAGCGGGAGCTCCGACTTTTGCGTCGCCACCACGCGGCCATCTTTCAGGAACTGCGCTCTCATGGAAGGCGTTTCCCGGTTCTGTTCTTCCGGATAAATTACGAAATAGATGTAAGGCTGCGCTCCCGCCTGGAGCTTGGTCGAAAGGAACGGCTGCGCCCGCTTGCCCGGAATTTCAAAGGGATCCGAGGCATCGGGAGGACGTTCAATGTCGTGTACGCGGCGCACCAGCGCAATGTCGCTGAGGCCGGGCCCCGGCTGCTCCCGATTGTCGATTTCAATGACATGCGTGCTGGCCCGGTTGCCTTCCTGGTCGACGACTGCGGTTTCAATCGTGTAATGCCCAGGCTTGAGGTTCACCGTATGTTCGTAAATCATAGTGTCTGAGCGCACGCCCGGCAGATAATTATCGGCTACATCGGAAGGCACGTCCTTGCTCACGCGGTCCACGATTTCGCCCTGCGCATTCTTCACCAGCGCCAGCAGGTAGGCGTGATATTTATGCTTCTTCTCCCTCGCCTCCGCAGTTGCGGTCAGGTTCACAACGGGAACCTCGAAGGCGATGGCGTATTGAGACGTTTCCTTGCCGGAGCGGAAGCGAAACGCCTTCGATTCGAAGTCGAAGGCATGCGGCAGAGGCTTGGTGTCGAGCGCCTGGAGGGCTCCAAAATCACCCGGCGCGAGCGGACCTTCGCCCGTTTCCGGAACGGCGAAATACCCGTTTCGAGTCTCTACGCGCAAACCCGGCTTCGACAACTTAACTTCTATTTTGTGAAAATGCCCGTCGTTGCTGGACGCCTGCGGCCGGTAGGCAAGCTCGTAATGCGTGTCCACGTCCTCCATCACTTTGGCCAGCAGCGCGTCGGTATTGTTCGTGTTGGCGATGACGAATCCGCCGGTGCTTTCGGAAATCTCCCGCAGCGCTTCTTGCGTGTTGGCGCTTAGGACGGCAAAGCGGAGGTAGTCGGACTGGTGCATCGCCTCCATCGTCTGGGCGGCAGATGACGGCCCACTCGTGCTGCTTCCCCCGGGCGCGTAAGGGGATCGCGAAGGCAATCCGACCGTCGACTGGTTTTGGCTGAGGCCGGCAGTCGTTTGCATGAGGGCGACGGAGGCGCTGGTGGGCGTAGAGACAACAGATCCGACCAGCGCCGGAGTACCGCCCTGCGCGGAGGTCGTACCTTGCGGACAGTCGGGTTGATCCTGGCAAACGCCGAGGCCGTAGACATCCAGCCCGTAAAACGTAACGCCACCTTTGTTTGCCGAGCTGATGAGCGAATTCCAGCGTTCCATTTGATCGGGCGGCCGCGTCAGGCCGGTACTCATCAGCAGCACGGTCTTCTGAAAGGGAAGCTGGCTTAGTTGTTGCACCAGGCGGGTAAGGGAATCTATCTCACGCAGCCCGGCGTTTATCGCAATCCCCATGTCTCCGCGCGTGCCTAGAGGATCCTGCACGGAGGATCCATCTGCGTTGGTCGGAACGCCCGCGCCGGGAGCGGCGCCTATAGTGGCGGCCGTTGGCGCGACACCGCTGGGAGGCGTGGGCGGAACAATCGTGGCTGTGTTCAGGATGGTGCCAGGAGGAACACCAAAAGTCGTCAGGCTCAACCCGTTCAGGACGGCGGCGCTGCTTTGCGCCAGGATCGGAAGCTGATCGACGGAGGCCAGCTCGATGGCCCTCTCCAAACGCTCGCGGTTGTTTGAAAACGGGTACACCGGCCGCAGGCCGCTCGCATCCAAGCTGAATACGCCGATAAACGTGTCCGGCCGCAGCTCCTTGTTCACGAATTTTCGCGCGGCCTGGAAGGCGAAGCTCCTGGTTTCGGGATTGATATCGTTCAGAATGATGCAGACAACGTTGACGGTGCGCAGCGGATTGGATGTGGGACGCGGGGCTGCCTTGACCACTCCCGCTGCCGGCGTTTCCACTGGCGGCGCCGCCGCAGCTTCGGCCATCTGCTTCTGAATCTCGGCGCGCACCTCTTTTCCAGGAACCAGCCGGAAGGATTTTATATCCTGGCGGACACCGTCCTCGAATACCGACACTTGTGCGGGGTCGATCTTAGTGACCAGCTTGCCGTGCGCATCGCGCACGATCACTTCGAGGAGCACTTCATGAGCCTGACTTTGAAAGTCAGGTTGACTCGCTGTCTGCTGGGCGATTCCGCTTCCCAGCAGCAGGGCCGCGGATACGACAAAAGTTACGCGCATAATACAGGGACCCATCCACAGTATATGCGCATCTCGCGGCGTTTTACTTATTGAGCGCCGCCGTTGCCTCGTCCAACAGATCGGCTTCCCTGGTCAGGATTCCGCCGGCGCGCTGGATCTGCTCCTCGGCTTCCTGCCAGCGCTTTTGTTCGATAGCTTCCCGAACGCCGGGAATCGTTTTCACGCCGTAGCCTGTATAGAATCCGGGCGCGTAAATCATGTGGCGGAACCACGGACGTCCGGGCAGGCCGGCCGAATCGGTGAGGCGGCGTTCACTCTCGATCAGCTTGGCATTGACCGCCTGCACGTTCGCGGGAGTCGCTTTGGAGCGCGCCGCGTCGAATTTTTGCGCGCTACGCGACAAAGCGTCGATACCATTTTCGAGCGGTGCGAAATTCAAATGCGGCGGCACCGGATCTCTGGGCGGTGCAACGGACTTGACACGCGGATCGGCTGCGGCGGCGTAGGCGCCTTCATCAAGTTCCTGATTGCGCTCGACGATCTCGGCGCGCTGACCGGCGTCGAGTTTTTTCAGCTCGTCGATATAGGTGCGGACGGTGTCACTGAAATCGCCGAACTGGAACGGAAGCAGCTCCGCATCGGCAATGCGCATCACCGCGGTGCCCACGGTTTGCGCGAGCGCGCGGCCATAGACGAAATCGGTATCGGCGAAATGCGTGTACCAGTAAAAGTCGTCGTATATGGAGTGATAGACGCCGCCTCCGCCGCCTTCCCCGCCGTAGCCCATATTGATGGACGCGACCCCCAGATGGTCGATGAACACCGTGAAATCCGAACCCGAGCCGAGCGCGCCAATACGCATATCGGGGCGGGTGCGAAGTTCGGCCTTATGATCCGCGGGACTACCGGCGATGCTCGCAAGCTGTAAGCGTTTCCAGACCGTCATTTTCGTTTCCGGATCCTGAATGTCCTTCATTACGCCGTTCATGAAGTTTTCGAGCGTATGCGAACCTTCGACGCCCAGGAATCCGCGGCCGTTGCCGTCGGTGTTGATATAGGCGACGGCGTGCTTCTCCAGATCGGCGGCGTGAGTCTCGCCCCACTCGGTGGAGCCGAGCAGCCCTTCTTCTTCACCATCCCAGAAGCAATAAATGATGGTCCGCTTGGGTTTCCAGCCCTGTTTCAACAACTCTGAGAGGCCGCGCATTTCCTCCATTTCGGCGACCGCGCCTGAAATCGGATCTTCGGCGCCGTTCACCCAGGCGTCATGATGATTGCCGCGGACAATCCATTCGTCGGGGTAGGTCGAGCCCGGAATCCGCACGACGACGTCGTATAGGCGCTTGGTATCCCAGTTGAATTTCAACCTCATATGAACTTTAGCGGGTCCCGGTCCCACGTGATAAGTAATGGGCAGTCCACCGCGCCAGGCTTCGGGGGCGACGGGGCCTTTTAATGCAGCCAGCAGAGGCTCTGCGTCCCCGTAAGAGATCGGCAGCACGGGAATCTTGGTCAGTGTTTTCGCTTCGCTGATGGGGAGCCGCTTCGCCCCTGGAACGGAGCCGATGCCGGGCGTCAGAGGGTCGCCCGGATAGAGCGGCATATCCATCACGCTGCCGCGCTGCGCACCATCGCGAGGGCGATCGGGGCCTTCGGGAAAAACGTCGTTTTGGCCGTAGCCATCGTCGCGCGGATCAGAATAAATGAGGCAGGCGAGCGCGCCATGCTCGGCCGCAACCTTCGGCTTGATGCCGCGCCACGACATTCCGTAGCGCGCAATCACGATCGCTCCGTTGACGGAGATGCCCAGGCGCGCAAGCTGTTCATAATCGGCGGGGATGCCGTAGTTCACATAAACCAGAGGCGCGGTGGCTTCGCCGTCGATTGAATAGGCGTGATAGATGGGGAGCTGTTCACTTTGCTGATTCGAAGTGGGATCGATGGCGAGCGCCGGCTCCTGAAGTTTCGCGGTGAACTTCGTGGGTTCGACTAGCTCCACTAAGCGCTCCTTCGGTGTTGGAAAAAGAACATCGAAGTTCTCAATGTTAGCGTCGAGGCCCCAGCCTTTGAGTTTGGCGGCGATCCATTCGGCGTTGTCCTTATCGTAAGGAGACCCGACGTGATGTGGGCGCGCCGAGAGGCGCTGCATGTAGTCGCGCAGATTCTGCGGACTAGGGATGGCACGGAATTTTTCCTCCCAGGGCGAGGAATCGGCAGCGAACAGCGAGGCGATTGAGAGAAACACAAGGCACTGACGCATTGCCATACTATAGCTTATGAGCTTCCTCGATAACCTCGAGAACAACCTGAAGGCGCTGGAGAGCCAGGAGGAAAAGGATCCGGAGAAGGTACAGCGCGATCGGGAGCGGCGCGAAGCGGACCGCAACCGGGCGTTATTGCGCGCCCCGCATGTGGAGGCGCTGAAGAATTCGGCATTCACATCTCAGTTGCTAACCGAATGCCGAACTATCGGCCACGGCCAGCGGGTGCTGGTGCAGTTTACCTGGATCGGCGAAACGTTGCGGCTGGATGCGAAGCAGAAACGCATGGAATTGATTCCTACGGCGGAGGGAATCAGCGCAGTATGCTCCGAGGGCGGAGTGGAGACGGGGCGAAAAATCGTGGATCCTCAGAAGGAGGATGCGGCGGGGCTGGCGCGGAGTTGGCTGATTGGGGAATAGAGCCGGCGAGGCACACTTCGGCCATACGAATTTCGTAAGCGACCGGCTGACCCCCTGGATCAGGCCGGCCGCTAGTGGATTGAGAAGTCTCTCACATGGGGCCCCGGCTTACGATCGCGTCTTGGTTAGGGACTCACGCATCCGGTA
>JBEKPC010000227.1:0-6567 GCA_049521155.1 Bryobacteraceae bacterium | reverse complement strand
ATTCCGACTTCGGCAGGATCGTAAGCGCAGCGGCACCACGACTGGTTCAGGTGGCGATGAAATTCCATTTTTAATGTCGCCAGAATGTCTTGTTCGAATTGCACGCTCGCTCGCCGGAACTACTCCCTTTGAGTTGGAAGCCCAGACATTTTGCTGCGTCGGCGCAGTTGGGGGCGGTGGTGTCGGAGCGGGCACCAAGGCCACTCGGACGTTAACAGTGCGCCGAATCGGCGTAGATCACTTGTGGAGGAGGATTTCACCCATGTAGTTGGTAAGCGATTACTTCATCTTCATGCTTGGTGAGCAATTTTCGGGATGGCCCGGCGTTAGTGGCTCATCGATGTGACGTAGATCCGGCGCCAAATTTCGGGGATGCCGCGCTCCTGATATTCGATCTTGACCGTTTGACCTGGCTCGAACTCCCGGGAAGCGAGGGTGTTGAGCGAGTAGCCGGCTGCATCGGAAGATCCCTCCATCTGAATCACGAAGACATAACATTCCGCTATCGCGATCACGCTGGGAGCGTAGAATGTGCCGCCGGCATGCGTAGGGTATTGAACATACTGACCTGCCGGTTTAAATATTTTATACGTAATTTTCCCCAGCGCGGTTTTAGTGACGGCGGCGCGAAGAAAAACGAACCACATCACAAGAGCAAAAGCAGCGCAGACCGCTGAGAAACAGTACAAGAAGTACTTCAAATCGGCCTCCTAAATCAGACTCCAGCGCGCTGGAGCGCCTTCTCGATGACGGATTGAGACAAGCGTGCGGCCACAGGATCGTCGTATTCGTGACGGGCCAATTCGCGCAACGCTTTGGCGACCTCGACCTTCACCTCTTTCGAGGCCTTGGGAATCATCAATACAGAGAGTGCAAGTACGCTCATGTACATCGCGTCGTCGTCCAGTCCCGTGACACGGAGGGCTTGAAGAAAGAGATCGGCTGATTCCGGAGGCACTGACGCAGAGCGAAAAGGAATTTGCCAGAGGCCAGTCAGGAACGCCGCCACAATACCGACGCGGCGCGGTGAGGGCTCGGCGTTGAGCCACTCCAACGCATCCCGGTCGGAGGACTCGTGACCGGCCTTTGCGAGCGTAACGCCAAGACTCATCAATTTATCAATGTTTGGCGGAGTGGATTCCTCTTCTACGGCGCTCATCATCGAACGCAAGAAGTCGCCGATGTCGGAAGCCTGAATCGAACGAAGGGCTTCCAAGTCCTTGCGATCGGCGAGCACTGCGAGTTTGTCCGGACTCATCGAACACCGCTCGTATTATTGGTCATGATCTTACTCGTATCCGTCCCCGACTGCGTGAGCAAATCGTGCGACGCATCGAGGTTATCCTGAGTTCCTGTCTGTTCATCCGTGCGATTGAAAGTGTAACTCGAGTCGTTATTCATTTCCCACATACCGGTTGGGTTTCCGTCGGAATCGTTAATCGAGCGGAGTTCCCCTCCTGCTCGCGCAGGCCCTCGGCTCTGGCCATCATCCGACGGCGTGAGATCGCCGTGCTTAACCGGCCGTCCGTCCGGAAATTTACGATTCGCCCCGAATCCTGGCTGCCGCTCGGGCGCTATCAGCACATTTCCGTTGGGATCCACTACCCAGAGATAGGTCTTCTTCGGGTTCAACCCATTGACATCAAGTGGCAGCCCCGGCGCGATGAGATACATTTCATCGGGGTTGTGGTACGGTGGTTCTCCCTCCCAACGCGTCTTAGCGGCGGAAGGATTTCCGGTTCTTGCCACGGTTTCCGGATCCGGCGGCGGGTAGTGATCCTCTTCGTCATCGGGCCCGCAATCATTGAGCCCGAGCACATCGACGGACTTTAGCGGATTCTTGGCGTAGGCGTACAAATTGGAGCCGCCGCGAATGCCTAGCGGATCGGATTGAAGATAGCGGCCCAGTTCGGGGCTGTAATAGCGATAGCGATTGTAGTGCAAACCGATTTCAGGGTCGTGATAATGACCGGGAAACCGGAGCGCCAATTGGATCGTCGATCGGGGATCGATTTGCGCGGATCCATAAGGATCGAGCCGCGCTTCCCAAACCGTTCGGCATGCCTCATCTTCAACCAGAACCGGAGTCCCCTGGTGATTCCCATAAATGTAGTAGACGGTTCCGAGCACCGGGTCGGCATCGATGCTCTCGTAGTCCAGGAACAACAGCGGCGTAATCGCGAATTCATCCGCGTAGAGATATAGGCGTACGGCCCCGCCCTCGCAAACTTCAGCCGCCAGGCGGTCCCCGTCCCAGTAATACTCGGTTCTGCCTTTCCATACCTTGGCGATTCTTCGCGAAAGCGCGTCGTACTCCGCCTCCCAGCGGCCACCAGGCACTTCGCAAGCCGTGAGCATATCGAGAGCGTCATAGTAGTAACGCGTCTCGCCCGCGCCTTTGCGGGACGCGATGTGATTCCGTGGATTGTATTCGAATTGATCGCCATTCGCCGCTTGTAGGCGATTCCCGTCGCCCATCGCAGCGACCAAACCGGATTTCAGAAGAAGATTGTCCGCAGCGTCATAGGCCAGCCGCTGAACCTGTCCGGACTGTTCTATCGAACTTAGCCGGTGATCCGCATCGTAGGAATAGCGAGTTATGCCCCGCGCACTATCCTCGACCTTCAGCAGGTTTCCTTCTCCGGAATACGAATATTGCCGCGCCCAAACAGTGCCGTCGCCGCGGCGCCGCGTCGCCTTTAGCAAACAACGGCCCTTTTCATCGAATTGTGCAATCTCGGAAGAGCCGTTTACCATCGTGCGGAGCAACGTACCGTCCCCCAAGGATTGGATCTTTAGCCCGCACCCGCGCGGATCAAGGATTGTCACGGTCCCGGAGTTGTCGGCAAGGTACTGCACCTGAAATCGGCCGAAATATGTTGTTTTCACCAACCGTCCCAGACCGTTGAAGACGTGAGTCACGCCAGCGCCGTTGCGTTGATCTGTTACGCGATTACCGACCCTATCGTACTCAAGCTGAACTTCGGCCGCGGCTGTCACGGCACTTACAATCCGGCCCTGTTTGTCATACCCAAACCCATGCTTCTCTCCTCCGTCCAGGTGGCGCGCCGTTCTCAAGCCGCCTGGGCCGATTTCAAACGAGTAGAGGCGTTTGCCGTTGCCATCCAGCTTCTCGATCAGGTTTCCGGAGTTATCACGACGATATTCATCTCGCACCGGGCCGTGGCGCCGCACGCGGATCAACTGGTCCTTTAAATCGTACTCATATTCGCTGACCGTGCCGCCTCGATCGGTGAAACTCGCGAGTTTCTCCGTTTTCGTGTACGTGAACCGCTCGGCCTGCCCCAGCGGATTGACGTTCCCAACGCGAAGATTCCAGGACGCGTTCTGATAGGTGTGGACTGAGCCATCGCGGTCCGTAAGGCGATGCAGACTACCGTTTGCGTCGTACAGACGCCGGAGGGACGAGCCATTGGGTCCATCTTCACGGACGAGCTTGCCGAAATCATCGTAGACGCGGCCGTCCGGCTGCGGCTGGAGAGACCGCAGATATTTTAACGACCACGTGGGGAGTTGAGCTCCCGTCCCTGTAGGTATCGCTGAAGGAACATCGGTCGTGCTCATCAGCCTTCTATAAAGACTGCCGAATTCCCACTCCAATGGGGAACGCGGAAGGGACGGATCGCGCCTCGCCCGCTCAGTGTCCTCATTGGCCGGCATGAACCGCAATATTGCGAAGGGGTCCTTAGAGGGTCCCGTGGCGTCCTCGCCCTCTGGTAAGTAACGGCCCAGCGGCGTGACCTTGCCGGCCAGAGCGCCGTTGGCGTCGTATCGAACCTTGGTGACGTTGCCGTTCGAATCGATCTCCTCGATAATTCGCCCGCTTTCATCGCGCTTGAAATTTAGCGAGCCACCGTAGGGATCGATGATGCGCTCGAGCTGCCCGTCCGGGCAGAGATACGTCCAACGGCCTCCGTCGGCGCGCGTCACGAGGGTGAATCCCTCTGGCGGATGGTATTCCAGGTGCGTTTCGTGCAGGCCGTCTTCACCGGTCGTGCGGACGCACCTTCCCTGCTGGTCGTATTCGAAATAGAACGAATATCCCCGCCGGTCGGTGCGGACGACTTCGCGGTTGTGCTCGTCATATCGCATCTTGAAGGAGTTGCGATAGGGATCCACGCTCTCGATCACGTTTCCAGCCAGGTCGTAATAATAATCGATCAAGGGGCGACCCCGGTTCGGCCCCTCGAGAACCAGCGCAATCATCCGCCCCGCGTCGTCCACGGTGGCTGCAATGTGCCGTCCCCGCGAATCCACGATCCCCTGCAGTCTGCCGTTGCCGTAATAAAACTGGATCGCGTCCTTCCCGCGAAACACGCGAGCGAGGGAGGCAACGGCCATGTCCGAGAAATCAAATTCCATCGAAGGTTCGCCGCTATGATGAAGCCGGTACAACCGCCAAGTTACGCGATGGAGCACGTAGCCGCCGTAAGCGAACTTTTCTCCATCCTGGGTCAGCGGCGGAAAACCCACCACCCGCCCGACAGGAGCCGTGTAACGTATGCCGTCCACGTCGAACTGAAGGCGATGATCATAGCCGTGGGTCCGTCCCCAGCCGAGCGCATAATATTGACGGCACTTCGAACTGTCGTAGTGACGGACCCATTGGAACGGAATCGGCCCGGGCATTTGGAATTCCAGCCGCGTATCCAGACTGGCGCCGGTGACTGCGTTGACCGGGTCACCCACCAAGGTGTAAGCATCGTCGAAATGGTGAGCGCATGCCATCGTTAAATTGGACAGCATTTCGGCTGCGCCTGCGCCGGCTCTTCTTCTTCATCCGGGGGCGACTTCGCCTTGAACCTGCTCAGCCGGTTCAGGAGCAGATCAATGGGATTGGGGATGTCGATCATCGGAAAACCACCGATCAACACAGTCGGATGACCTGTCAGCAGGGCTCCAATGGAAGGGGGGATGCCCGGATCTTTTCCCATGGCTTGCGCCAATGCCGCCGCAATCGCGTCGGCAGCCATCTGCGCAGCACCCATGGTGGCGGCCAATGCCTTCGCCGACGCCATGGCGGCATCGTCTTCCACCGCGGCCTCCGCGGCGTCGGCGACCACGCCAGCCAATCCGGCCACCATCCCCGCGACCTGCAATGCATCCCCTGCCAGTGCGGCCGCTTCACCCAGCGCTGCCAGAAACGCTCCCGCTTCCACAGTGCGGGATTGTCCCTGGACACAGGCCACGCACACATCGGCAGTCCGGGCGGCTCGATGCCCTCCAATGAAGACGTTCGAGGAGCCAGTTTTGATCTGGAAGATGGGAGCGAGTCCTCCGCAGGTAAATGCATAGCCGAGATCTTTGGCGCGAGCCGCTGGAAGATCATTGATCAGCACCCGGACAAATGTTCCCAAGGTAACCGGGCCCATGCTGGGCAAAGGAATCGGCGGAGCCGGCGGGATCAAGCTTGGCGGATGGCTGTGCGCGTGCGGCGTGCCCAGGTAGAGAGTCGTGAGCGTGGCCGAAGGCATACTCGGAAAGAGCGCCGCCAATGGCGCGGTCAGGTTCGCGAACCCAATGTCGAGCATGTCCTTCGGCATCGCAATTGCGCCCATCAGGGCGCCGATCGTCTGCTGGACCAGCCGGATATCTTTCGCGATCTTCTGCGCCTGCTGCACCTGCTGTTGTCCGGGCGCGCTGGCGGAGCGGGAGGAGCCGGCGTCAATAGATCGTGCCAGCCTTTGCCGACAGCGTCCACTGAGCTTTTCCAGCTGCCGTATACTCCGGCCTGGCCCATCAATTGTTCTCCGAGTGTGCCTGTCTGGGGTACCAGCAGGGCTGGGGCGGGAGCGGCGGCCGGAGGCGATCCCCCTTGGCTTCCGCCGGGAGGCGCGCCCGATGGCGGCATGTTGTCCACGTCGTGCGAAAGCTGGCTGCGAGTCTGGTCCCATGGCATACGCGGCTATCCCATCTTGAGTACTGCCAATTGGTTTTCGACTTCCTGCTGCTCGATCCATAGATCCGCCGCCGCATAGTGCTCGCGCAACCGCATCAGCATGCTTCCTTGCAGTTCCGGAATCTCGAGTTTGCCGGCGATCTCCGCCCCCACCCGCCAGCTTTTGACGGCTTTGTCCTTCTTGGCTTGCATCCATTGGCAAAGCCCCATCTTCTCGATAGCCTGGAGCTTGGCTCGCGGATCCCGCTGCAGTGTGGCGAGTTTTTCCGCGGTGGCGTAGAGTGGCTCGGCTTCGTCGTAGCGGCTTTGATTGAATCGGGAATCCGCCAGCTTGGCCACGGTCATGTACATCACCGGCACCGGCGGATGCGGACCGTCGCAAGCGGGCTCCAGCGCCGCTTCAAAACATTGCTCGGCTTGCTGAGGCCTCCCCTGCCGTTCATGAATCTCCCCCACCGAGTTCAGCACCAAGGCCACCATGGCGCCGTTTCCAGTGGAAGAGGCATCGCTGACATTTGTGCCACCGCCGGCGATCGTATAGATGTCGCCAGCGACTAATGATGATGCCGAACAGTTCGTGATGGAATTGTTTTCCAGACAGATCAAGCTGGCCAGAGAGTTGTTCGTACCGCCCGCATAAATGACGC
>JBEKPC010000226.1:0-6578 GCA_049521155.1 Bryobacteraceae bacterium | reverse complement strand
GTCTTCCAGCAGCATCGAATGCTCAACCGGCGAGCGGCGCCGGCGAGCGAAGAGGCGCGCTTGGTCGCGAACCGTTGTTTCAAGAGGCTTGTTCGGAACCAGCGCATACACGAGCGTGCAGTCGAGGGCCTCTGCGACGCGGCGCAATGTCGCCAGTTCAATCGAGCCCTTTACCTCGGATTGCTCGATAGCAACCAGCGAGGGCTGCTTGACGCCCAGCCGCTTTGCGAGTTGAGCCGTTGTCATGCCGAGCGCTTCGCGCACCGCCTTGATCCACCCACGTACCGGCGCAGTATAGCGCCTTACCGCCCCGAGTTCCCTGAAGCGGTCATCGAGGCGTGTGCGTGATTGCGCTGTGAGCTTTGACTTTTTCATAGCCTATAACCTATCGATGATGGAAGTTTTGATAGATCATAACCTATCAAGAGTGAGGAAATCAATAGACTATAGGCTATCTGTTTTAACCAGTCTGATAGGCTATAGTCTATCGAAAATATCATTGGCAACATCATTTATTCTCGGTCTCCAGAGCAACAACCCCTTCTCCCTCAGTATAATACGAGAAATCATTATGCTCCAGCCCGCGTCGCTCCCTGCGCCATGTCTTTCAAACGCCGCGCATCGCCCGATGTGCCGTCGCGTGACTGATCCCGAGTTCCGCCGCGATCGTGCGCACCGACATCCCGGCAGCAGCGAGTTTGCCGATCTTGGCGCGGTCCACCACAAGCCGCGGTCGCCTGAGGTGTTCCGTCTTCCCCTGGCGCCGGAGCTTCGAGATGGCGGCCGTGGCGCGCTCAGAGCGGCGGACCCTCTCCTGCCTTGCGATCGTCGCGAGGATCGACAGGACCGCGTCGCGGAACAGACCGCAGGAGTCCAGGTACTCCTCCGTGAAGCTTCGCCAGTTCACGCCGTAACCCGTGAGCCGTTCGAGATGATTGAGCGTCGCCGATACGCCCTCACTGGCAGCGGGTTCGCCGGCCGTGGCTCAGCCATTCCAGTATGGCCCGCTTTTGCCAATTGCGACGCTGGCCGTCGGTGGCGTGGTGACTGGTTCCACGTGAAGCAAATCGATAGCTTTACGGCGCAGTTTCCGGAGTGACCGGTCTGCTCAGCGGTGGACGTACCGGCCGACAATTTGGCGCTTGCAGCTGTCGACGCCGCGCTGTCGCGGCCGAGAAAACCGGTTCAGACGGCCGCATTTTCCTCAGCTGTTTCAGGGCTTCTCGGCGGCGGCCGGACAGTTCACTCGAGGTGAGGCCCATGCGCGCGGCGAGTTCGTCGGGATCGGCGTCCTCGAAATAAATGCCGCACATGACCTCGCGCTGTTCGGGAGGGAGGCCGACGATTGCGGACTGTAACCACTGAAGCTGCCAATCCTGCCGTTGATCATCTGCGTGCTTAAAAGCTGCCTGTTCGGCAGCCTCATCCGGGCGAGGCTGAGGGTCGACGTGTTTATCGTGCAGTTCGTCACCAGTTGCAGCCCGCCAATGCCTCCGCCGGACCGACATCAGCGCAGCTCCGCGCACGGCCAAGTAGGCAAAACCCTGGAATGGCACTCCTTCGTGCTTGCCGGAGGGGTCGTACTGGGAAGCCTTGCGCCACAGCTCTATCTGGGCCTCCTGCTGAAGGTCGTCGACGTCGAAGCACGGCGGAAGGTGGTTCGATACCTTGCGTGCTATCCGTCCAGCCCACTCGACATGCTTGTTGAAAAGGGCTTCGCGTGACGTCACGTGTTCACCGTTAAGCTGTGATTCGGAAAGGGGCTGGACATCGAGGCAGTTGCTCAATTGAGAAAATTGCCCATCTTCAGCGTTTTAGCTGCTCAGTGCCGATTACTCCCGCATTCAGGAACCTGAGCGAGTGGCAATGTTCAGACGAAAGGCGCCGCGTGGCTAAAGTCCCAGCGTCCTCGAAAACGGTGGCACCGCCGCCGCAGCGTAGAGAAGTTTTTACAGCAAGGGGATTGCGCGAATTCCCGGAGTGGGCGAACGCTCCTCAATCCTGCCAGGTGGCTAACAACAGCCCCTCAAGCAGCGGGCGAAAAAATCAACGCCGGGCGTGTGTCTGGCCCCGTGGAACTCGGGCTGTCGAGTGTTTTAAACGTGAACTAATGGGAATCGATAATCTGCGTGCCGGCCAAGAATAAGAGCAGGGTTTCGGACGGGCAGCGGGCCGTGATCGCGGCCGGTCGGATCTCTGGTAAGACCTCAGCGCAGATCGCCGCCAAGGCTGGGCTTTCGGAGAGCACGGTCAAGAAGCAGGCGACCGACAAGCGCACCAAGGTGCTTATCGCTCGGTTGAAGGATCGCGACGAAGCCCAGCTCGACAGGATTTGGAGGAAAGCTCTGAACCGGTGCGAGGGGCTGATCGATGACAAGGATTCGATCGTCGCGTTGCGGGCTTCGAAACTCGCTGTTGATATGGTGACGGCGGGGGATCCGCCGCTTGCGCGATTGGAGCTGAACGTTGCGGATGGCGAGCGTGAGTGCACCCTCGAGGAGCTGTTGAAGATTTATGGGCGAGCCATCGCGAATGGCTTGAACCAGGCGCGCGAAGGGAAAGAATGAACGGCGGAGAAGTGCGCATAGTTAGGGTCGAGCGGGGATTCCCGAGTTTTGCCGTTCCGCGCGTGTGGGCTTGGACCGAGTCCTTTAAGGATCGCATTCGCGATGATTTCTCAGCCGAGACCATCGAACAGTTCTTAGAGCAGTGGGAAACGGCCGAAGCCGGAGGACGCGTTTCCTGGAGCGTACTGCGGGACGGCGAGTTGGGCGGCGTGATCCAGTCCAGACCGTCGTCGCCGATCGTCGCTGACATCAACTTCGTCTTCAAACCATCTTTTTGGGGACAGGCTACGACCAAGCCGGCAATGGAGGCGGTGCTCGCTGAGATTTACGCCACCGGCTTTTTGAAAGTAACCTCCAGCGCCTATCGGGACAACGCGGGAGTGATAGGGCTTTTGAAAAACCTCGGCGGCAAGACAGAGGCTGTTTTAGAGGGTCACACAGTGCGGGGCGGTTCCCTAGTGGACGTGGTGATCATCAGTTTGACAAAGGATCGATTCAACGGTGGGCGTGCTCAGCAGCTTCAGAAGGAACGGGGCGCCCGCGTGGCGACTCCACCAGGCTACCGCCTAGTCCAGAATCCAAGCTGATTTCACCTGTTGTCGGCGGAGCTATTGGGATTTCATGAACTCGTCCGGAGTCAAAGCGGCGCCGTTGTTCTCCGCAGCTCGCGCTGCAGGGTCACCTGGACACACTTTCGCCGGCGGATTTGCCGCCATTCTCCAAACGCAGCCGGTTCGGGAATCCAGAACGACGCCGTGGGCGCCGTTAATCTGAACGAAGCGGTGGCTTCCAGACGCGATCCAGACACAGCCCAAGGCCGCGGAACAGACCATCACCGCTGAGAATATTACAGCTGCCTGGAGGCTCGGCGCTCGCATTTGTTGACTCCTAGTCCAAAAGTTCGAAGCTGGTCGAATGTTCTCACGTTTTTCGAAGGACGGCAATATAGACGGTGATGTTAGATACAAATACACATCAGTCTATCGGCCATCCAGCCGTCAATTTCAACGCCTTCTGCCGCGATGAACGATTTGCCGCCTCTTATTTGGGTGTGACGATCAACACCCTCCGCGCCTGGCGCAATCTGGGCCGCGGCCCACGCTTCCGAAAATTCGGCCGGAGCGTGCGCTACACAATGTCAGACCTTGAGGCTTTCATTGCGTCGGCTCCGTCCGGAGGAGGCGTGTTCCACCACAGCGCGCAGGGGGCGGCTTAATTAGTGGAACCGACGGCGAATACGGCCTTGCACGGCGGAGTGATTTCGACCGGCGCAACGGGTGCTGGCCTCTTGGATCTCGTGACGATACGTCCGGGATTTCCAGATGCTGAACTGCCGCAAGTTTGGGAATGGCTCACCGACGCCAAAAGCCGACTCTTGGACGATGAAGGACCCAAAACCCTGGAGTCCTTTCTCGCTTTCTGGAACTCGCGCCTGAAGCTAACGCCGTGTCGGGTGTGGAGTGTTTACAGAGGGCAGGAGTTGGGCGGAATCCTCTTGGCTGCGAACAGCAGCACGAACAGCAGTTCGAGCGGCTTCAAAATCTAGGGGGGGGACTATGAGTACAAACATGGCGGCCTGGGTCAAGCTTGCAAACAACATGCTTCAGTCCCAGGGCATACCGCAGTCTGAGGATCCGGATGCTGAAAAGCAGCGGCAGGAACAGCAGAAGCTGCGCGAGAAGCAGCAATCCGATCAGCAGCTATCCGATCACATGAACCAGCTCGGCGCGAAGCCAGTGATCGCTGGCACGGTTTACGACACAGAAAAAATTCCGGATTATTCCGGAGAAACCGAGGGCTACGATGTGCCGATCGCGCGGCCGGCGGATCCAAGCCGCACCGTAAAACATAAATCGGCCGAGGGCGATGCCGTTCAGTGGGAACTGCCAATGGCGTCGGAGCAGCGATATCGGAAGCTGAATGACATCTTCGGGAAATTCGGACTGTCTTTCCCTCCGAATCCAGATGCTGACCAGACAGCTCCTGGTGCGGCTGATGCCACGCCGCCGCCTCAGCAAGGTGGCGCAAGTGGAGTGGGTCAACCTGGAGCTGGAGTACAGCCTGCTGCTCCACCGGCTCAAGCGCCACCCGCACAGGCGGGCACGCCTGCTACTGCTCCTACACTCGCGGCGGGACAGCCGGTGCCGTCTCAACAGCAGCCGGGGGCTCAACCCCCAGCGCCTCCTCCGGCAGCTGGCGGCGACGGACCTAAGCCGAGTAATAGTGGCGGCTGGAAGGGCTTCATGCAGAAGCTCGGGCGCCCGATCGCCGGCACGCCCATGTGGCAGGCGGAGCAGGAAGTCGCCATGCAAAAGCAAAGGGCGCAGGAAGACGCCGAACTATTCGCGCGGGACTTCACTGAACACATGCAGGCGAAGGGAGCGAAGAATGTCGTAAATGGGACCGTCTACGATACCAACACCGACGGCAGCAAATATCTTCGCCCGGCCGATAAGAGCCGCACTATCACGCAAACGTTGCCCAGCGGAGAAAAGCTGCAGTGGGAGCTCCTGTCGAAGGATGAGCAACCCCTTTGGGACGCACGCCAGAAACAGTTGGGTCTTGATCAGGATGCCCGACAGAAGGGTAACATCGCTCTCCAGGAAGCGCTTGGTAGAGCGCGTGGAACAACGAAAGGGAAGCAGGAGGACCTCGATGCCCGGGGCGTTCCGATCACGAAGGATTTCGCCGATCAATACGGCCTTCCGGACTCCAGGGTGGGCGAAAAGATTCTGCCGGAAGACCGTGAAACGCTTGAGCGTTATTTGGGCGCGGCGAACATCCGCGGCGATGCCCAGGTCAATTCTGCAGAAGCGCGCGCGAAGGCTGCCAAGGATATAGCCGCTCAGAAGGCAGCAGTTCAGGCCCAGCTCCAGCAGGAGAAACTCGATTGGCAGGATCAGCAAAACGAGCGAAGGCTGGGCTATCAGGACGGTTGGGCAAGGGCGCGAGTGGCAATCGCCGGGAATACACAGGACGCGCTGAACAACCGATTTCAGCTCCGCTTGTTCGATGCGGCGCAGACCAAGTGGGCTAATGCTCAGGATGAAGCCGACCAGGAATCCCAAAAGGCGATGGAGGCAAAGGCTCTGCTTGATCCGTCGGCGACGCGGGATGGTGACGAGTTCACTAGCCCCTGGACAAAGACGAAAAACACAATGAATCCAGGATGGCGGACGATAATCGGGAGACTCGCCAATAACTCCATTGAGCGGGCGAACCGACTCACCCGGCGGGCGCAGGAATTGGCTGGACGCTACAACGTGGGCGCCGCACCCGCCGGAGGAGCATCTGGACCAGCGTCGCGAGCTGCTTCTCCTCAGGGAGCTGTTCCTCGTGGAACGTCAACGCCACCTGGTAATCCCACTGGAGGGGCCGCATCAGTGAAGTACGCGTCGATGGACCAGGTAAAGGCGTACGCCGCAAAGAAGCGGATCGATCTCGATGCGGCCAAGCAGGAGTTTCAAGCTGCCGGCTTCAAGGTGCGGTAGATGGCGGCCGACGCGGAAGAATTGACGCCCGATTCTTTCATGAAGGCGCAACCGCCGCCGCCTTCCGACCTCACGCCAGAATCGTTCATGGACGATGAACGGCGCCGCCAGGCAGCGTCCCCGAGTCAGCTAACACCGGAAGTTTTCATGAACACGGTGAATGGCACTCGGAGCCTATTAGCCGCAGCGGACCAGGCCGCGACGGAGCGGCGCGCCTACGTCTATGGACAAGGGAAGCCTCTCGATACGTCGCTCGAAGCCGGGCATGAGGGCTTCTTCGACAAGCTTAAGGAGATGGTGTTCGGCGGCCCGCACGTGGGCGATACGCCGTTGGGGCGCTCACTGCATCGGGAGAGCTTCGAGAATACTCCCACAACGGACCTACCGCTGTTGCGGCCAACGGCGTTCGCTCCCAGTTCACCCGAATCGATCGGCGGCGGTGTTGCGAAGGGTGCTGCCGAATTCGCGGAGGGAATGACGACGGCGCAACTTAGAACGTTGCCGATCGAAGTCGGCCTGC
>JBEKPC010000225.1:0-6587 GCA_049521155.1 Bryobacteraceae bacterium | reverse complement strand
CATGGTTGAGAGGATCAAGGCCTATTTCCAGGTCCGCTGGAGGTGCGTGCGACCCTGGTGGTGGGCGCCGATGGCCGCAATTCCGTCGTCCGGGACTACTCCGGCTTGCCGATTGAGGACTTGGGCGCTGCTACAGATGTGCTCTGGATGCGGTTGTCCAGGCACGCGGACGACCCGGAGGTGTTCTTCTACGCCGATCGCGGCAAAGCCCTGTTGCTGACCGGCCGCGGAGACTATTGGCAGTGCGGTGTTCCGGCTCCAAAAGCGGCCGTGGCGAAGATGAAGGCAAAAGGCATCGAAGACTTTCGTGCGACGATTGTCGAACTGGCGCCCTTCCTCCAGGACCGAGTTGGGGAGACTCCGCGATTGGAACGACTTGAGACTATTGACCGTCAGGGTGGATCGCATGCGGCAGTGGCATCGCCCGGGATTTGTGTGCATCGGGGATGCGGCTCACGCCATGTCTCCCGTGGGGGGCGTCGGGATCAATCTTGCCATTCAGGACGCGGTCGCGGCGGCCAATATGCTGGCGGGACCCCTTCGCGAGGGCGCTGTCAGCCCCCGCGATCTTGCGAAGATCCAGCGCCGCCGTGCGTTCCCCACGCGGCTTCCGCAGCGGGTGCAGGAATTGATCCAGAAACGACTTCCGTGCCGGCTCCGCAACCGCGTGATTGCGGTTGGCATTCGGCCGGAGCATGTGAGGACACCCGACGTTTCGCTTGCTCAGGCCGGCCCTGCAACGCACAATCCGAAATGTGGCGGTCCAACGCAGGATAGAACCGCCGTAACGGCCCAGGGTAAGCAACCCGCCTAACTCCCGAGTGGTCGGGAACACGGAAGTTGTGTTTTTCCAGCTCCTCGACTCTCCGCCAGACGCCGAATTTTGAAAAAGTAAGTGGACGGACTAACTCCACAGTTCGTCTCCAAGCGCTCAGCCCGCTCTCCGTGCGCTGGAGCCTGCCCCTGTTTCTGACCATCTAGCCGGCCTGGCGATTTGGCAGGTTTGGCTCACTTGGCGTTTGATCGAACAGGACCGCAACCTCGCCGCGCAGCACTCCCGCGAGCGACTTCAGCAGGTCGCCGGCCTGGCTGTGGCGCAGCTCTCCAGCGCGCTTGGCGTATGGCAACTCCAGGTTGCGGGAGCTGGACGCCTTGCCGCCGCCGGTTGCGCTGAAGGCCAAGGCGCCTCCGGACGTAAACTTGGTCCTGCTCGCGCATGAATCCGTTTGCCGTTTACCACGCCAGGTCCCTGCTGTTCGTGTCCGAGCCTCCCGCGGCTGTTCCGCTTCCCAGTGGGTTCGAGGACGCCGAAAGGCTCGAATTCCGCAATCAAAGCTACGAGCGGGCCATCGAAGCCCTGCGGCCATTGACCGAGCAGCCGGCCACGTGCGCGGAAGCCTGGCGGCGCATCGCACGCATGGAGCGGGCGTTGGCCTGCACTTTTGGTTAACCACGGATTCTGGAGACGACACTCTCCGGAACAGCCAGGCGAGCCAATAGCTACTGTTTATGGCTCGTCGTCCACCTGCTCTCGACCACCTGCGGGCGACCCGGCAGAATCTGTTCCCGGATTCCTCGGGGCAACCATCAGTTCGCCCCTTACTTCCCCCGCACATTCTCCTCCCATTCGCGGGCCTTCTCCGGCTGCCCCCAATCGCGATAGAGCTGCGCGACCCGCTGTCCGGCCTCGTTCACGACACGCCGGCGGATGATCGGTATCGTCGTTTGCCGTTCCAGCAACCCCTGGTATCCGGAAAGGAGCAGCGGCTCCGCTTCCGCGAACCGGTTCTGTCCCGCCAGGCTCGCCCCCACCAGCGCCTGGCCGTAGTATCGCATCCAGTTTGCGGGACCCGCCGCTTCCCAGTTGACCAGCGCTTCCCGCACCAGCGGCTCGGCCAGCGCGTACTTCTCCTGCTGGATCTCGACCTCTCCCAGCGACGCCATTACGTCCAGCGTGTTCGGATGCTTCGCGCCCAGCGTTCGGCGCTGCACCTCCAGGACTTTGGTCCAGACACCCTCGGCTTCCGCATACCGTTTCTGAGCTTGATACAACGCTGCCAGACCGCCCATGCTGATTAAGGTTGCCGGCCCTTCATCGCCGGATACGCCACGCCAAACCTCCACGGCCTTGAGCTGTAGCGGCTCCGCCTCCGCCAGTTTGCCCTCCTGCCGATAGAGCGCCGCGAGGCCGTTCCACGCGGCCGCCGTGCTGTGATGGACCTCGCCAAGCACGCGGCGCTTGATCGCCAGAGTCTTTACCAGGAGCGGCTCCGCCTGCGCATATTTCCCCTCGAGCCGGTAGGCGGCGGCCAGGTTGTTCATGCCGACCAGCGTGTCGGGGTTCTCTTCGCCCAGGACCCGCCGCCGGACCTCCAGCAGCCGGGCCAGCAGAGGCTCGGCCCGCGCCGCGTCCCCTTGGTCCAGGTACAGCACCGACAGGTTGTTCATACTCTGCAGGGTGTCCGGATGCTCATCGCCGAGGGCGTGCCGCCGGATTTCCACCGTGCGCTCCATTTGTTCGAGGGCCTGCGGATACAAACCCATATCGAGGTACGCATTACCGATGATCTGCCGGATCGCCGCCTCCACCAATGGTTGATGCTCGAATTTCCGGCCAACGCCCGCGGCCGCGCGCTCCATGGCCGCGCGCACCGTCAGGTCCGGATCGGGTTTGGTGTTCGGGCCAGCCTGATTATTGAGGTTCGCCTGCCCCAGCAGATCGAGGTTCAGAAAATCGCTCACCGCTTTCGCGGTGGCTGCCTCGTCATCGGCACGACGCTTTTCGGTCAGCGCCTGGTTCCGTTCGCGGACCGCCTGCGCTTCGGCCGAGACCGCGCGATTCCGTCCCTCCGTCGCGTCGTGCTCCGCGCGCAACACGCGATCGCGATCTTCGGTGACGGCCTTCTCTGCGGCCTTGGCGCGGTCGCGGTCCCGCCGCGCTTCCAGTTCCGCACGGCTGGCACGGACTGCCTGCGACGTACTGGCCGCAATCCCTGCTAGCAGCACCGCAAAGATCGCCGCCGCAGCGGTAGTCAGTCCTCGATGCCGCCGCGTAAACTTCACGAGCTGATATGCCGCGCTCGGGGGCCGCGCGGCGATCGGTTGGTCATTCAGATATCGCCGAATGTCCGCCGCCAGATCCTCCGCCGATGCGTACCGGCGCGTCTTGTCTTTCTCCAGCGCCTTCCGTACGATGGTGTCCACGTCGCCGCGGCATGTCCGTTCCATCGAGCTCAGCGGCGCCGGATCTTCCTCCCGTATCGTCTGCGCGGCTTCCGGCATTCGCCCGCGGCTTACCTCATAGGGCAGGCGGCCGGCGAGCATCTCATACAGGATCACGCCTAACGAGTAGACGTCGCTGCGTGCATCCACCCCCGCCGGATCGCCCACCACCTGCTCCGGGCTCATGTAGGCCAGAGTTCCCACAAGCTGTCCCAGGCCGGTCTGCATGGTTGCGTGCGCGCCGCCATCGGCCTCGGTAACCCGCGCCACTCCGAAATCCAGGATCTTCGGCTGACCCGTCTCATCCACCAGGATGTTGCCGGGTTTCAGATCGCGGTGAATCAATCCGCGCTGGTGCGCATGCTGTACGGCGTCACAGATTTTGGCGATCATCGCCAGCTTCTGGCGGACGTCGAGCCGGTGAACTTCGGCGTACTCACCGAGCGGCAGCCCGCGGATCAACTCCATCGCGAAGTAGGGCTGCGGCCCAAACCCCGTATCCGCGGTACCCGACTCGTGAATTTGCGCGATGCCGGGATGCTGTAGCCGGGCCAACGCCCGCGATTCCTGACGGAATCGACGCAGCCGCTCGGGGGTCGCCAGGCCGAGCCGGATCACCTTGAGCGCAACCACCCGCCGCGGCTCCTCCTGCTCGGCCTCGTATACCGCTCCCATGCCACCCTCGCCCAGCAATCGGAGGATTCGATACCGTCCAATCGCTAGTGGAAGGGATGGCGCGGCAGAAATTGCCAGATCGCGGGCGGCTACCTCCAGCGCTCTCTCTTCCAGAAAGCCGTTATTCTCATCCGATTGTTCCAGCAGCGAGCGCACTTCCAGTTCGAGGGATTCGTCGCCACCGGCGGCTTGCTTCACCCACGCGCCTCGCCGGCTCGCGTCCTGCTCCAGGGCTTCGTGGTAAATCCGCTCGATTTCCCGCCAGCGCTCAGGCTTCACGCGAGCTTCCTCCAGTGAGTTCGCGGCGCAACCAACTCTTGGCCATTTTCCAGTCCCGCTGCACTGTCTCGGGTGAAATCCCGAGGATCTCGGCCGTCTCCTTTACGCTCAATCCACCGAAAAACCGCAGCTCCACCACGCGGCCTTTTCGAGCATCGATCGCCGACAGTGCGCTGAGCGCGTCGTCCAGCGCCACCAGATCCGTTCCCGGCTGGTGTATCATGGCCAGCGCTTCGCTGTCGAGATCCAGCGCGCGCGCCTCTCCGCCGCGCTTCAGCGCCTGGCGCGCACGCGTCCAATCCACCAGGATTCGGCGCATCATCTGCGCGCAGACCCCGAAGAAATGCGTCCGGCCTTCCCAGTTCGCCCCCTCGGAACTAACCAGACGCAAATAGGTTTCGTTCACCAACGCGGTGGTTTGCAGCGTATGGCCAGGCCGTTCTCCCGACATATAACGCTGGGCTACCTTGTGCAGATCCTCGAAGACCAGCGGCATCAACTGTTCCATCGCGCCGGGGTCTCCCTGACTCCAGGAGTGCAGGAGCTGCGTGATGTGATCCCCCCGCTCCATGACGATTCGGACCTCGAAAAAGCCCGAGAGTAAGGATAGCACCTTCGAAAGGGGCGATTTTCCGGAATTTTCTCCCTCCCATGACAGTTCTTCGTTCCGGTTTCCGCCGTTGACTATAGAGGCGGCTTTTCCGCGCCCCGATTGCAAGAGCGAACGGGCAGCTTTTCCCGTAGGAAGCGGAAATTCGTTCCGCCGCGCAGGAAGCATCACGCCCGAGCGTCCGCCATGGCAGCGCGGGAAATGCCTCAGGAGGAAACCATGATACGCAACCGGAGAATTGAAATGGAGGGAGTCGAAATGAGGATCGGAATGGATGCTTCCGTTGAGGCCAACGGCCCAAAGGAAGAGAGCAAGGCGAGAACGTGCGGGTTGGGCTGAGGCCCGATCGTCAGCTCGTCCGAGATTGAAGTAACAGCCCTGCCGCGAACATGGCGGATCAATTGACTCGATTGCTCCGGGCAGTTATCGGAGCATCGTTGGAGAATACTATGAAACGACACAGCGTAATTGGAATTCTTTTAGCCGCGCTCATCTTTGCCGGCTCGACCCAACTTTCAGCCCAGGCTCCAGTCTCCGGCCTCTGGCCACTGGTCCTTATCCCGAACGGGGAGACAGTCTATGACTTGGTCAACCATGTCACCTGGCTTACGGACGCCAATCTGCCGGCCCGTCAAAGATTCGGACTTCCGTTGTGCGATGGAACCGGCCCATACGGCAGCCCCCCAATCGAAGACCCGTGCGTAAACGGCAGCGGCCTTATGGACTACCAGTCCGCGACGGCTTGGATTTTGGCCATGAACAATGCTAACTACCAGGGGCATTCTAACTGGCAACTGCCCACCTCACCGTCTAAGGATCAAAGCTGCGCGGGAACGGGGACGGATGGCAACAGTTTCGGGTTCGGCTGCGATGCGAATGCGATGGGTTACCTCTATTACAAAGCATTGGGCTTCCGTGCTCCCAATACTGCGGTTCCCATTCCACCCAACCGGGTGGGTCCATTCCGCAATTTCCAATCCGATCGCTATTGGTCAAATTCGTCCAGCGGCGACCCGCAGAACCCCATTACTAATTTTAACTTCGTCGACGGGTCCCAGGGCGGCGGTACCGGAGGTGATTTCCACTATGTTCTGCCGATGATCCAGAACAAAATTCCCGGAACGCCGCCCGCCAGCGGCATGGGGTTGCAGGTCAATCCCGACGGGCAGACTGTCTATGACCCGATGGCGGGGGTCACTTGGTTGGCGGATGCCAACCTGGCCGCCAGCGACACGCTCGGCTTGCCACGCTGCCAGACCCCTACTGCCCCAATGAATTGCGTCGCCCAGGACGGCTCGATGCCCGACGCTTCCGCCGGTCAGTTCATTAACAACATGAACGCATACGATCACGGCGCAGGCTACCTGGGCCAAACCAACTGGCAATTACCTCCGGTTGACATTCACTGCCCAACTCTTGGGTGTGTCATGGGCAACCCGATGGGGATATTGTTCTATATCCAGTTTGGCCTGAGCGCGGGCCAGCCCGTGGTCGAGCCGCCTGACATTGCCGTTGGCCCGTTCCTCCACCTCTGGCCTTCTACCTATTGGTCCTGCGCGATAACCAATACTTCTACCCCAATTCAGGCCCCAATTCAGGCCCCAATTCAGGCCTCCTGCGACAGTACCGGCGCAAATGCTATGGGAGCTGAATTCGGCTTCTCATTTGGCAATGGCTACCTGGGTACAGCGCGTCAGCCAGCCTATCGTTTTGTCACCGCCTATTACGTGGGATGCGGCCTCCCGGAGTTGTGGTGCTCCTTGCTGTCCGGATTTTGAAAACCAGCAATCGAATATTGGCT
>JBEKPC010000224.1:0-6596 GCA_049521155.1 Bryobacteraceae bacterium | reverse complement strand
AGGTGAAATTGCGGCGCCTGACGAACCTGTTTCTTGAAGTGGACGAGCGGGTCGCGTTGACGAAAACGCTGAAATCGGCGATCAAGGACGTGGGGATTCGCAGCCGTGGGGCGAGCATGAATCTTTCGCCCAACGTGCTGCGAAAGATGGTGCGGGCAGGCAGCCGGAAGGATCCGGGCAGCGCGATTACGGGCGCTCCACCGGCGTTGATCGACGCCATTTCCGACCTGTTTCTGATTCCTTACCGGGCGACGGCGCGCATCGCCGCGGAGTTTGTGGCGGGGCATTTCACGCGGGCCACGAACACGTTCTGGACGCAAATCAAAACGGAAACGATCGACCGGCTGGGCATTCATGATGCGCTGATCGGCTCGTCATTGTTGGAGCGCGAGACCAGGCTGGTGCTGGGAGATGTGAAGCAGGATGTACAGCCGTTTCTCGAACAGAGCCGGATCGCGTTTTTCGCCACCGCCGTGAATCTGGTGACGGAGTGGATCACGATTCTGGGCGCGCAGCTTACCGCGGATCGCTACGATCTGATCGAGGCGCTGCTGGCGTCGAGCGCGTTTCCGATGGCCTTCGCGCCGCGCCGTGCCAGCGCATTATATCCAGGCGTGGGGCGCCGCGACGTGTTCTACGGCGATGGAGGGATGTTCGATAATCTGCCGTTCATGCCGGCGTTCGAAGTGCTGCGGGAGGTGCAGATGGATCGCCTGCAAGGGACGCTAGGCTGCGGACGCTGGCGCGATGAGCTGGTGCGCCGGCATCGCGAACCCGATCTTTTTCTGGTGGGCGCGCTGAATGTCCGGCAGACGGAAGACGAGCCGGATGCTTACGATTCGCTGCGCAAAATCGCCGCCCGCGCGACTTCGCTCGAAGATAACGAAAAGATTTACGGCATGGAGCGCGCCTCCGGCCAGATCGACCGGCAGTTGGGACAACTGCGCGAGGAAGCGATGCCCACGGACGCGGCGCTGCCCAAGGAGCAGGAGGAATTTCTCAACGGTATCGTGAACGCGGCGGTGATGCCCGTTTATCCAGCCGACGCGGATCATCTGAACGGGACCTATGAGTTCTGCGCGGCCTCCGGAATGGATCGCGGCAAGATCCGCCGTTCGATTGCCGACGGGTGTTTTCAAACCATGCTCGGCATCGCGAAGGCACAGGAGGAAGTTCCGCATTCCATGATCAGCCGCAGCGTCGCCGCGCTGACCGCGATAGGGCGCGTTCCTGGGATCGTGATTGAGAAGCAGCAGCCGGGAAAGAATTATGGTCTGTGCCCGTTCTTTAAAATCGGGACGCGGTCAGTGCCGTGTCCGTTTGAAGGGATGCACGGAATTTATCGGACATGCCGTGAGGATCTGGTGCATATCAGGGCTGTGAGTTAGAGGTTACTCGTCGCGGATCGCCTCACTTTGGAGATCGTGCAGCAAATCCGGACCGGCGTTACGGGGATAGCCGAAATCCCAAAAGGGTTCGCCTGGCGCGCTTTCCCACACTCGCTTATCGCACATGATGAGCAATTTTTTCAGGCGCTCGTCGAGCGCGAGCACTTCTTCATCCTCCGCGTCCGCCATCGCCAGAATCGCCCGGACGTCGAGGTCGTTGCGATAATCTTCCAGGCCGAGTGAGTAGCCTCGCTCGACTTGCTCCACAAACTCACGCCACTGGCGTACGAGTCCGGCGCGGCCGCCACGGACCACGTGGTCAGGATATCCATTGGCGCGCAGATATTCGTCGACTGTCATGGCCGGTCCGCCTGGCGCTTGAAATAGCGCTCGCCGTCGTTAGGCTTGAAAAATGTGCGGATGGTGCGGTCGCGATTGTAGGCTCCGAAGGCGCCGGAGCGCTTGTCGAAACGTGTGATAACGCCGTCCGGCTTGGCGATTTCGAGGATCGGGCCGCCGGCTGGTGCGTCCCGCAACTCCTGCGCGAGATGCAAATATTCGTCCGCCGAGATACTGCCGAACTCGTGTCCGTGTTTGGCGAAGTGCTCCTCAAACTGTTTGCGAGACCGAAATCCCGGCCCGCCTGCGAGCAGCAGGAGCGCGGTGAGCAATAGCCCGATGGCAATACGTGCTTGCCTCATAAAGTTATTTCCCGTCCTCCGTCGAGAATCGACTTGCGCGCCGCCTGGATCACTCGTTCATTATGACGACTGTTGGCCGGCGTTGCGAGGAGGCCTTCGCCATCGATCTGGCGAAGAGCGCGCGGATCATCCTCCACTCTGCGGCAGGCGTCGATGATCCGCTCGATGGAGCGGTACCCGTAGCCGACCGGCATGAAGCCTTCGGAGTCCGGCACGTATTGGAAATAGTCTGAGCTCGGTTCGCTGTACGGACCGCCGAGATACGAATACTCCATGCCTCGATACTGATCGGAGTGGCGAATCATCGCTCCGCCGTCCGCGCCGGAGCACCACATCGTCAGGCCCTGCATATTCGATCCGGGACCTTCCTCCGGATATCCGAGCCCGTTCTGCACATTGAGGCACGCGCCGTTCGCCCAACGCACGCGCGCATCGGTCCATAGGAAACCTTCGTTGCCATTGGGATAGCGGTCGCGCAGTCCATAGACGCTGACGGCGATGGGTTCCAGGCCGGTGATGAACTGCACCAGGTCGACATAATGGCAGCCGATGTAACAGAACGCATCGGAATTTTCGCAGGTACACCAGTTCTGAAAATTCGAGCGGCGGTAATTCCACTTCTCATGCAAGCACGCGTTGCCGAGCCGGAATTCGCCGAATTTTCCTTCGCGATACGCGCGGCGAGCCATCAGACTGCGATCGTCGAAACGTTTGTGATAATCGATGCCGACGAAGAGGCCGCGCCTGCTTGCTTCCTTCTCGATTTTTTCGGAATCAACCACTCTCATGACCAAAGGCTTCACGGCGCATACATGCAGGTCGGCGTTCAACGCCGCGAGAATGACGTCGCTATGCAAAGGATCGGGCACTGCGACTACGGCAAGCTGCCTGGGAGCCATCGATTGCAATACACGTTCGAAGGGTTCGTTCGTGCGCTCAAAGGTCTGATCCGGAAACGCCGCGCGAATGGTTTCCGACTCCGCCAGTCTCTGAAGCGTGGCGGGGTTACGCGCACACACACGAATATTTCCGATGTGTCCAAGACGCCGCAATTGATAGAGCGATGGCAACAGTTGATCGTGTGTGATCATGCCGCCGCCGATCACGACGGCGTCGAAACTCAAGCGAAAATCTCCGCCGCGGCTTCTTCAAATGCCCCGAGGCTCTCTGCGAGCGCGGCTTCGGTGATCGAAAGAGGCGGGCAGATTTTCACCGTCGCATAACCATAGCCGACAGGCCCGAACATCAGCACTCCTTTCTGAATCGTGCGCCAGATGAGATCGAACGCGGCATTTGCATCGGGCTCCTTCGTGCCGGGACGAACCATTGCCAGACCTGCAACCAGGCCCTTTCCCGCAACATCGCCGATCTGCGGATAGCGGCTTTTCATGGCTCGCAACCGCGCGTGAAGTAGCTCGCCCAAGCGCTTGGAATTTTCGACCAAGCCTTCTTTGACGATCAGATCCATCGATGCCATGGCAGCCGCGCAGGCAATGGGATTGCCGGTGTGTGTCGAAGTCATACTGCCCGGCGGATGCAGATTCATTATGCCCGCGCGGCCGGCGACGGCGGCCAGAGGCAGCGAACTGCTGATCCCTTTTCCGAACAGCGCAAGATCCGGAACGATGCCGTAATGTTCGAATCCCCACATGGCGCCGGTGCGTCCGAAGCCCGCCTGCACTTCATCGCAGACCAGCAAAACGTTATGGCCGGCGGTCCAGTTCCGCAGCGACTGCATATACTCGCGCGGCGCGAACGCGGCGCTGCCTCCCTGATACGTTTCGAGAATGACGCCGCAGACATTTTGCGATTCGACGCCGCTCTCCGACATCGATTTCAGGAAAAAGTCGAAGGATGTATCGGGCGTCCGGAATCCGTCGGGAAAAGGCACCTGCGCGAATCCGCGATCGGGGTTGACGATCCATTCCTTCAGCGAAGGAATGCCGCCCGCCAGTTGCGAGCCGAGGGTGCGTCCGTGAAATGCATGATCGAAGGAAATGATCACGTGCTTGCCGCGCCCACCCATTTTCATTCCGTGCGTGCGGCACAGTTTGATAGCGCATTCCACCGTTTCAGATCCGGTGGTCAACAGAAAAACGCGATCCAGCGATAGAGGCAGCAACGACGCGATCTTCTCCACCGTCTTCGCGCGAACGGCGCTGGGGAAACAATAATTGTGAAGCAAGCCTGACGCGGCTTGCGCGCTAATTGCGTCGATCATTTCGCGCCGCCCATGCCCGGCGTTCGCCACCAACACGCCGCTGGACCAATCAATCCAGCGATTGCCCCACGCGTCCGAAACCTGAAAACCTTCTGCGCGATCCCACACAATCGGCGGCTGGCCCTGCATGGAAACCGGCTCATGGCGGTGGAGGCTTTCGATAATCGGCAGAGATTCCGGCACCGGGAGCGGGGTGACGATCTGCCGCAATGCCGTATCCACGCGCGCCACCGGGCGCGGTATGAGATCAAACTGTCGGGACATGGTGAGTTTTCATTGTAGCGGCGGATAGAATGGAAGTGCAGCTTACCTTTCTCCCCATCATGACCCCACTTGTTTCCGTTCCGCCGCCCATTGCCAAAAGTTTGCCCAAGCCGTCGACCACGTTCGGCGAGACGCGCATCGACAACTATTCCTGGCTGCGCGATCGTAATGATCCCGACACGATCAAATATCTGGAATCGGAAAATGAGTACACCAAGGCCGAGATGAAGCACACCGCGGCGCTGCAATCGAAGCTTTACTCGGAGATGCTCGGCCGCATCCAGCAGACCGACCTCAGCGTGCCCACCAAGCGCGACGATTACTTTTATTACACCCGCACTGAGGAAGGGAAGCAGTACGCGATCTATTGCCGCAAGCATGGCCCTGGCGGGAAAGAAGAAGTGCTGCTGGATGGCAACGCGATGGCTGAGGGGAAGAAATATTTTCGAGTCGGCAACTTCGTGGCGAGCCCCAATCACAAGCTGTTGGCATACTCAGTGGATTTCGAGGGCGATGAAGCGTACACCATTCATATTCGGGATCTGACCACCGGAGAGTTGCTCCCGGACACGATTCCGAACACCTACTATTCGCTCGAATGGGGCAACAATAACAAGACGTTTTTCTATACCGTGCTCGATGCCGCCAAGCGGCCGTACAAAGTGTTTCGTCACACACTGGGCGTCAAGAAGGACGCGCTGGTTTGTCATGAAAAAGACGAACGATTTACGGTCGAACTCGAAAAGACTAGGAGCCGCGCATACGTCCTGATCAATATCGGAAGCTCGCTGACCTCCGAAGTCCGCTATATCGCCGCGGACCGGCTGAAGGGAAAATTCGCGATCCTGCTGCCGCGCGTTGCGGAGACCGAGTATGACGTTACCCATCACGGTGACTCTTGGTTCATTCGCACCAATGACGGGGCTAAAACATTTCGATTGATGGAAGCGCCGGTGAAGGATCCATCGCGAGCGAATTGGAAAGAAGTGATGGCGGCGCGTCCCGATTCGACGATTGAGAGCGTCACTGCGTTCAAAGATTATTTGATCACGGAGGAGCGCGATCGCGGTCTCATCAAAATTCGCATCGGGAATTTCACCACAGGAAATACGCATTACATTGAATTCCCGGAGCCGGTTTATACCGCGGGCCTCGGCGCGAATGAGGAGTACGATACCAAGCTGCTGCGCTTCCACTACACGTCGCTGGTCACGCCCGATTCGGTGTTCGATTACAACATGGATACGCGGGAGCGAGTGCTAAAAAAACAGCAGCCGGTGCTGGGCGGCTATGATGCCACGGAGTATCAATCGGAGCGCATTTATGCGATGGCTCCAGATGGCGTGAAAGTTCCGATTTCATTGGTCTATAAGAAGGGCCTGGAGCGGAACGGCAAGGCGCCGATGCTGCTCTACGGTTACGGCGCTTATGGTATCAGTATGGATCCCGGATTCAATTCTGACCGGCTCAGCCTGCTGGATCGTGGACTCATTTACGCGATCGCGCACATCCGCGGCGGAGCGGATCTCGGCAAGCCGTGGCATGAAGACGGTCGTATTCTCAAGAAGAAAAACAGCTTCACGGATTTCATCGCGTGCGCCGGGCATTTGATCACCGAAAAGTACACGTCATCGGATCGGCTGGCGATCATGGGCGGCAGCGCGGGCGGCCTGTTGATGGGCGCGGTCACCAATATGCAGCCGGATTTATTCGCGGTAGTGGTGGCGAAGGTGCCGTTCGTAGACGCGCTGAATACCATGCTCGATGCATCGCTGCCGCTGACGGTGGGCGAATATGAAGAGTGGGGCGATCCGAAAGAAAAAAAATATTACGAAATCATTAAGTCCTACGCGCCTTATGAGAACGTCGAGGCGAAGGAGTATCCCGCGATGCTGGTCACGGCGGGTCTGAACGATCCGCGCGTATCGTATTGGGAGCCGGCGAAGTGGACGGCGAAGCTTCGTGCGATGAAGAGAGACAACCATCTCTTGCTGCTGAAGACGAACATGGGCAGCGGACACT
>JBEKPC010000223.1:0-6596 GCA_049521155.1 Bryobacteraceae bacterium | reverse complement strand
GGAATCAGCCGGAAGACCGCGGGCTGGAACTCGATGGTGTTTCAGAACCCGCGCCCACCTTGACCGACTTGACCACGGCAGAGGCGCTGCGCAGCGCGGCGTTCTGGATTTTTGCGCTCTCCAGCTCACTGTTTGGGCTGGTTTATTCGGGGATCGCATTGTTTAACGAATCGATCCTGGTGCAGAGGGGATTCGACGCGTCGGTTTATCACGATGTGCTTGTGATCAGCACGATGCTTGGGTTGCTGGCGAATTTCGGAGGGGGGTGGCTGGCGACGAAGATCCCGATTCAGAGACTCACCGGCTTCGGGATGGCCGCGCTGGCAGCCGCGCTGGTGATGCTGCCGATGGTGCGAACGTATACGCATGTCCTGATTTATGGCGCGATCATGGGAATCGCCGGGGGCGTGGTGACGGTGGTGTTTTTCTGCGTCTGGGGACAGGTTTTCGGGCGGGCGCACTTGGGGCGGATTCAGGGTTGCGCGCAAATGATGACGGTGTTGGCGTCGGCGGTGGGACCACTGTTACTGGCGGAAACACTGCGGTCGACCGGATCCTACGATTTCATTTTCAATTTACTCGCGGTGCTGACGGTGGTGCTGGGAGTGGCGGCGTGGTTTGTCAGGATGCCTTCCCGGGAGGCTCGGCACGGCGATGCGCAGTGGGCCCAGGAATTAGCCTCACCTAGCTGACATAAGGCTGATAGAATATTTTTATCGACAGGAACCCGGCAACGGGAGTATTCTTGTTGGAACAGCACGATCCCCACATTCCAAAGGAGGTGTACCCTATGCTCACCGTCGAGCAAAGTAAAGAATTAGTAGCACGCGGGTTCTCGCGTCGGAATTTCGGCCGTTTGGCGACGATGATCGCCGCCGGCTCCACCCTGCCGTTCGCGAACGAAGCGGCGCTGGCACAGCTCTCGATGATCAAGGGCGGCATTCCCGAGGGCGCGGTTAAAATCGACGCGAACGAAAATCCAATGGGACCCTGCCCGGAAGCGTTGGAAGCGATCCACAAGGCAGCAGCCAACGGCGGCCGCTACATGTATCAGGAAACTTTCGACATGGCGGAAACCCTGGCTGAACAGGAAGGCGTGAAGTCGACCTACGTGAAGCCCTACGCCGGATCGAGCGCTCCTCTGCATCAGGCGGTGCTGGCGTTCTGCTCGCCCACGAAACCATTCGTCATGGCCGACCCGGGATACGAACAGGGAGCGGGCGCGGCGAAATTTCTGGGCGCCAAAACAATTCGCGTCCCGCTGATGAAAGATTATTCGCACGACGTACGGGCGATGGTCGCGGCCAGCCCCGACGCCGGGTTGATTTACATCTGCAATCCGAACAATCCGACCGGTTCAATCACCAAGAAATCCGACATCGAATGGGCAGTGGCGAACAAGCCGAAGGGCTCCGTCATCATGGTCGACGAGGCGTACATCCACATCGCGGGCGTTTCGCCCTGCTCGGACATGGTTGCAGCGGATAAAGACGTGATCATTCTCCGTACGTTCTCGAAGATTTACGGAATGGCTGGAATCCGCGCCGGGGCGGCGATCGGCAGGCCGGATCTTCTCGATAAAGTCGGGGCATTCAGCGCAGGCGCGTTGCCAACCACCGGTATGGTCGCGGCGAACGCGAGCCTCAAAGTGAAAACGCTGGTTCCGGAACGCCGGGAGAAAATCAAGATCATTCGCGAAGACACGCTTGCGTTCCTCGATAAGAAGGGGTTCAAAGTCGTGCCGTCGGTTTCGAACAAGTTCATGGTGGACACGAAGCGTCCCGCGGACGACGTCATCATGGCGATGCGAAAAGAAAACGTCTACATCGGCCGCAAATGGCCGGTTTGGCCCACTTACGTCCGTGTGACAGTCGGGACACAGGACGAGATGAATAAGTTCAAAACCGCGTTCCTCAAAGTCATGGCATAAGGGCTCTCCCTGGGAGCTTCTATGTTTCGAAATGCCCGCCGGTATAATTGGCGGCTGTTCGCAGGAGACTGCTTCGGCGGCGCGATTGCGGCATTAATCGCGCTGCCGTACGGCCTCGCCATGGCCACTGCCATGGGACTTCCGCCGATGTTGGGAGTTCTGACTTCCGTCATCACCGCGCCCATTACTTTTCTTCTCGGCCGCAATCCGCTGCTCATTGGCGGGACCAGCAGCGTCACCATTTTTTTCATCGCGGCCGCGGTCCGGCAACAGGGGATCAGCGGCGCGGCGAAAGTGTCGATCGTCGCTTCGGTTTTCATGATGGCGTTTTGCGTCCTGCGGCTGGGCCGTTATATCGCCAAAGTGCCTCATACCGTCGTCACCGGATTTTCGTGCGGCATTGGCGGGATCATGATCATTTCCCAACTGCATCTGCTATTGGGGCTCGCTAAGCCGACTGGAGAAAGCCCTCTTACCCAACTGTTCGATATTCTAGGCCGTCTTCCTTCCGTGCACTGGCCGCCGATCGTGCTGGGCTGCGCGGTGATGATCACGGCAGCGGTGTCGGCGCGCTCCGCCAAACTGGTGCCCGCTCCTCTGCTGGGCATTCTGGTCGCGTACTTACTGGTGAAACTTTTTTCGTTCCACGAAGCCGAAGTCGGCTCGCTGCCTCTGACAATGCCTCCGCTCGCGAGCTTCACATGGGCGGCGGGCGATGCTTATACCGTCCTTTCCGCGGCGTTCGGATTGGCCGTGGTTTCGTCCATCAACCTTCTGCTGACCTCGCGCGTCGTCGAACATTTTAGAGGCCGACACCACTTCCTGAAGCTGGGCGACGCGGACCGTGAACTGGGCGCGTACGGCATCGCCAATATCTGCGCCGGACTCTTTGGAGCGCCCCTCAGCGTCGGGATCCCTGCCCGCAGCGTCGCGGCGATTCGGTGTGGCGCGACCACCCGCCTTTCGAACCTGCTGCACGCGGGATTTCTCTGCGCATTTCTTTGGTTCGGCGCGGGATTTGTGGCCCATGTGCCGCTCGCCGCGCTCGCCGGCGTCACTGCCTGGATGGGATTCTGCCTGCTCGATTGGAGCACCTGGCGCCGCCTGCCGCGCATGCGCCTGATCGATTCGGCTGCGTTCCTGATAACCATGCTGGGCGTGATCGCTGTTAGCAACGCCATCTACGCGGTGGCCGCCGGGTGCGCCCTCTACGCCGCGCATTACCTGTACCTTCGGTTTTTCCCAGGCCCTCTGGCGCCTGAAGTTCCGGCCCAAATCGCCGATTAGTCTGCGAAGATAGTTCATCGTGCTCGACAACCCTAAAGTGCTGCTGCGCGTCGAAGGCTGGGCCGTGCTTACGGTCAGCTTCGCCGCTTATCATGAGCTCAACGGGAACTGGCTTTTGTTCTTTCTCCTGTTCCTGTGGCCCGACCTGTTCATGCTGGGATATCTTCTAAACCCCCGCGCCGGCGCATCGCTCTATAACCTCGTTCATAACGAAGTGGGCCCGATCTGTCTCGGCTCCATCGCCTTTTTCGAGCGGTGGCATAATGCGCTGCTATTCGCGATCATCTGGATTGCGCACATCGGTTTCGACCGGGCGCTCGGCTACGGACTGAAGTACCCGACGTTTTTCAAGGATACGCACCTGCAGAGAGTAGCCAGCAGCCTGTAGCCAGGAGCCAGAACGGCGTGAGGCTACGCCGAACATCACAAGCGTACTCATTCTGGCTACTGGCTACTGGCTGCTGGCTCCTGCTATCGTATTAGGTTTGGCATCTATGGCAACTCCAACCCCCATCACAGTCGCCCACGGCGACGGCATCGGCCCTGAAATCATGGCCGCGACCCTGCATATTTTGAAAGAAGCCGGCGCCTCGCTCGCGATTGAAACCATCGAGATCGGCGAGAAGGTTTACCTGCGCGGCAACTCGGCCGGCATTGAGCCCAGCGCCTGGGAATCCCTGCGCCGCACCAAGGTATTCCTGAAAGCGCCGATCACCACTCCGCAAGGCGGCGGCTTCAAGAGCCTCAACGTGACCGCGCGAAAGACGCTCGGCCTGTACGCGAACATCCGCCCATGCCGGTCCTATTATCCGTTCGTGCGCACCAAGCACCCGATCATGGATCTAGTCATCGTGCGCGAAAACGAAGAGGACCTCTACGCCGGCATCGAGTATCAGGCCTCGAATGACGAGATGCTGTCGTTGAAGCTCATCTCGCGCCCCGGCTCCGAGAAAATCGTGCGCTACGCCTTCGAATACGCGCGCCAGTTTAACCGGAAAAAGGTCACCTGCTTCACCAAGGACAACATCATGAAGATGTCCGACGGCCTCTTCCACAAAATTTTCGACGAGATCGGCGCCGAATATCCGGAGATTGAAAAAGAGCATTGGATCGTCGACATCGGCGCCGCGAAAATGGCCGACACTCCGGAAGCTTTCGATGTGATCGTGATGCCGAATCTTTATGGCGACGTGCTCTCGGACGTTGCCGCGCAGATCGCTGGATCCGTTGGGCTCGCGGGATCCTCCAATATCGGCAGCCAGTGCGCGATGTTTGAAGCGATTCACGGCTCCGCCCCGCGCCGCGCCGGTCAGAACATGGCGAATCCCTCCGGCCTGCTGCTGGGCGGCGTGTTGATGCTGGTCCACATCGGCCAGCACGATGTCGCGGAGCGCGTGCACAATGCGTGGCTGCGGACCATGGAAGACGGAATTCACACCTACGACATTTTCAAGGAAGATACCAGCAAGCAGAAGGTGGGCACCAAGGAATTCGCCGACGCAGTTGTCGCCCGCCTCGGCCAGCTTCCGCAAACGCTGAAGGCAGTGAAATACGCGGCGAATCCTCCGCACCAGGCCGGCAAAACCAAACCCGAACCGGCGGATATCAAGAAGGACCTGGTCGGCATCGACGTCTATATCGAGTGGCCCAACCGGACTCCGAATGACCTCGCCGAAATCGTCAGTAAAGCCTCCGGCGACGGCCTCAACCTGGAACTGATCGCCAACCGCGGCGTAAAAGTGTGGCCCGACGGCTCGCCCGAAACCTTCTGCACCGATAATTTCCGCTGCCGCTTCAAATCCACCGGCATGGTGAAGCCGCCGCAGATTGGAATGCTGATGACGCGCATCACGAGCCTCGGCCTCGATGTCGGGATGACGGTCACGCTGCGCAATTTCGACGGCAAGCCGGGATATACGCTGGCGCAGGGTCAATAAAGTAGTTGTCGCGGCTCGCTTGAGATTCGGTTGCTAACCATCGGCTGACGGATCTCGTTAAACGATCATGCGAGCCGCGGCTTTTCTTAGCGCCCTTCTGATCCTTCACGTCTCCGCCGACGACCAACCAGTTCCCCTTGGCAGACTGGTCGACCTCGGAGGTTACCGCCTTCATCTCTACTGCACGGGAACTGGCAGGCAAACAGTAGTGCTCTCGCCCGGCGGCGGCGATTTCTCGTTCGATTGGTATCTGGTCCAGCAGCAAGTGAGCGCTTTCGCGCGTGTTTGTTCCTATGACCGCGCGGATAGTGCGTGGAGCGATCCCGGTCCGCAGCCTCGCACCCTGCGGCAGGAGGCGTACGAATTGCACCTCGCCTTGCAACGCGCGAAAGAGCGCGGCCCGTACATCCTCGTGGGGCATTCCATGGGCGGCCTTGTGGTCCGCATTTTTGCCGAACGTTATCCCGAGGCTACCGCCGGCATGGTTCTGGTCGATGCCACCAGTCCCGATGCCACGCTCGGTTACAACGGCAAACTTGCCCACATGCGGGAATTGGCGGCATCCCCAATCCCTGATATACAAACGATGAAAACGAGTCCGCCCAAGCTGATCGGCGAGGACCGGAAGAAGGACTCCGGCAAACCAACGATTCACCTGCCCTTCGACCGTCTTCCCGTCGAAATTCAGCAGCTTCAACTATGGGCCCAGTCGCTGCCGCCTCGCGCTGAAAATGGCAAGGATTATTTGCCGGAGGAAATGAACGAGCTGTACCAGCACTCGCTCGCCATGCCGCATCCACTGGGAGACCGGCCGCTCATCTCGATCATCGCCATGCGCCAGGATGCGCCTCCGAAGGATTTTCCCCAGGCGCAATGGGATGCGTTAAGCGAGGAGAAGCGCGCTCAGAAGCGCGCCTACCGTGACCTCTCGACAAATAGCAAGGTTGTGGAAGACCCAATCGCCGGCCACAGCGTTCACCTCGACGATCCTGATACGGTGGTAGCCGCGATCCGCGACGTTTTCGATTCCGCGCAGCGGCACGCGCCGCTAGCGCCGTGAACGGCTATCATCTGGAATAATCAATCATGGATGAAAAACCGCTGGTCGGCGTCATCATGGGTAGCAAGTCCGATTGGGATACCATGCGCCACGCGAGCGAAACACTGGAGCAGTTCGGCGTGCTCCATGACACGCGCATTGTCTCCGCGCATCGCACGCCGCAATTGCTCGCCGAATATTCTACTGGAGCCGCTGAGCGCGGCCTCGAAGTCATCATCGCCGGCGCCGGCGGAGCCGCTCATCTGCCGGGCATGGCCGCCGCCTACACCACGCAGCGTGAACAGTTCGGGCGCCCGATCGGCAGCTTCCAGGCGGTGCAGCAGCGGCTGGCCGACGCCTTCATCGACGTCGAGGCGATCCGCTGGACCACCTGGCATGCGGC
>JBEKPC010000222.1:0-6642 GCA_049521155.1 Bryobacteraceae bacterium | reverse complement strand
TGCAAATGAAAATGGTCCACCGTGCCGCGGCCATTTCGCCCCAGCACGCCGGAGGAGTGTGCGTCATCCACCATCATGATCGCGCCGTGACGCTCCGCCGATTCCGTGAGCTTGTCGAGCGGCCCGATGTCTCCATCCATCGAAAAAACGCCATCGGTGATGAGCAGTTTGTGTCCTGGCGCGCCATCGAGAGCCGCTAGCTTTTCCTCGGCATGCGCGACGTCGCGATGCCGGAACACGTGAATTTTCGCGCGAGAGAGGCGGCAGCCATCGATGATACTGGCATGATTCAATTCATCGGAAATGATGTGGTCGTCGGCGCCCAGAATCGCCGAAACGGTTCCCGCGTTCGCCGCAAATCCCGATTGAAAAACGACGCACGCCTCGACATTCTTGAACGCCGCGATTCGGCGCTCCAGTTCCAGATGCAAGCTCATGGTGCCGGAGATGGTTCGCACCGCGCCCGATCCCGCGCCATAACGCCTGGTCGCATCGATCGCCGCCTCCACCAGTTTCGGATGATTGGCGAGCCCGAGGTAATTGTTCGACGCAAGATTGATTACTTCTTTGCCGTCGAATCGCGCGATGGGCTCGCAGGGAGATTCCAGTTCACGCAGCCGTTGAAAAGTGCCGACCTTACGCCAGCTATCGAGTTGTTCCGTTAGGTATTGAAGTGCGATCGACATGGAAATTTCAGGATAAAGCATGCGAACCAATCAAATTTCTAACAGCCATGCCCGAGCCGGCATATTCGTGAGCTGCGCGAGCGCGAATCCGTACCATTGAAGCTGCCGTTCGTATTGCGAGCGCCGTTCCAAAGTATCGGCGTCGGTTTTGAAATCGACAATCACCCACTGGTTATTTTCGACGAACGCCAGATCGATAACTCCTTCGAGCACTCTGCCGTCGGCCAGCTTCGAAACCAGCGGATACTCGCGATGACATCTCGCCGCGGCACGCGCCTGGGCCAGCAGCGGATGCGCCAGCGTACTTTGAACAGCAGCGATCGCCGCATCTCGCTCTTCGCCGGGCGCACCCAGCACCCGCACGTTCCAATCGACGAAATGCCGCATAGCATCTTCATCTGCATTGAGCGGAACATCGCGCATCACATTGTGCACCAGCGTTCCGAATCGCCGTCCGGATACTCTGCGTGCGGATTTTGCGATCGTCGCTACTTCGACCGAAATAAGCTCGCCCGCCGGTTCATCCAGCGCGTGGCTCGCCACGAAAACCTGATATTCCGGGCGCGAACCCGCCTCAATCACCCGAGCGCGCGATGCCTGCCACTCGCGATACCGAGTGAGACTCGCGCCGCCATCGTCCGCCAGAATCTCTTTCTGATGAAAACCGAGCCCCCCCTCGACGTTCAATTTCAGCTTCGACGGATCCCACCACACCACCTCGTGTTCGCCGCGCTCCGAACGAATCAATCGCCCCGGCTTCACCGAAAACTCACCCTCGCGATCGTAATCGGCAGGCCGCTCTATCACGCTCGCCGGACCAAATTGCGGACAGCCCGGCGCGGGCTGCGCCTTTCGCCAATCGCCACGCGAGGGATAAATCGCCTTATTTAAAGGGCTCAGCCAACCGCCATCGGGAAACGGCTCATCCCCCACCGCGGGAATCACCAGCAGATCCCGCGCACGCGTCGCCGCGACATACGCGACTCGAACCCCCTCCGCGCGTTCGCGCAGTGCCTCTTCAAATTCGTGATCGACCAGTTCGCGCGGCGCGCAACGCAGCAGCCGCGTGGCGCAGAGCCGGCGCTCGCCGTCGACATATTGATCGGGCTCGCGCGCTGCGATATTCGCCGTCAAGTCCGCTAGAATTACCACCGGGAACTCGAGTCCTTTCGCTCCGTGCACCGTCATTAACCGCACACCGTCGGAATCCTCCTCCAGCACCGGCGCTTCCGCGGCGTCTTCCTTCTCCGCTTGCGCCGCCAGCTCTTCGACGAATCCTCGAAACGAAATCCCACCAGAGATTTCGTAAGTGCGCGCCAAATCGGCCACTCGCGCGACATTGGCTAGAATCTGATTGCCGCCCGGACGCAGCACAAGTCCCGCGTGCGCCCGCGTTGCTTCGAGCAGCGCATTCACCGTGGCCGCAAACGACCGGCGATTTCGCGCGCGGTGCAATTCGCCCAGCAGCGTCAGCGCCTGTTCCACTGCCACGAAATCGTCGTCCACCGCCGCATCGCGTTTATGAAAAGGATGCAAGCGCCCCCGTTCATGCCGGTAGCGCAGCAACACCTCATCGCGAATCGCGAACAACGAACCCTTCAGCGTCGCGAAAACACTGAGCTCATCGTCAGGCCACTCAATCGCCGCAAGCCCGGCCCGCAGCGTCTCCACCTCCTCCCGCCGATGAAACGACTTCGATCCGGCCAGCAAATGCGGCAATCCGCGAGCCTCCAGCGCTCTCGCATATTCGCGCGTCAGGTCGGACCCCGCCTGCGTACGGCGCCGGAACAACACCGCGACGTCCCGCGCCCGAAATCCCCACCGGCTATCGTTCACCAGCCACGCGATGAACGCGGCGATGGCGTCGGGCAGACATTTATTCACCGCCTCTTTTGCCAGGCGCGATTTATAAGGCCGTGGTACCGGCAGCACGATCACGCTCGGCCGTCCATTCACATCGGCGCGATCCTGCTCTAGCGGCGCCCAATCCGCCTGGCCGCTATCCACATCGCCGGTCATTTCTGTTTCAAACGCGGAGTTGACCAATTGTTGGATATTTCGCACGCTGCGGAAGCTGCGCGTGAGTTTCACGAATCCCACGCCGCGGTCGATCAGCGTATCGCGCACCTTGCGATACAGCACGATATCCGCGCGCCGGAACTTGTAAATCGATTGCTTCGGGTCGCCCACCAGAAACAGCTTTCCCGCCGCCGGCGTAACATTCCGCCAGTCGGTTTCATGCCGGTCATCCGAAGCCAGCAGCAACAGAATCTCCGCCTGCAATGGATCCGTATCCTGAAATTCGTCGATAAACAGGTGCGTAAATCGATCTTGCAGATAGTAGCGAACGTCAGCATGGTCGCGTACCAAATCCCGCACGGAGATCAGCAAATCCACAAAATCGAGCTTGCCTGCGCGCTGCTTACGCGCATTGTATTCGTTAATCAGCCCGCGCATTTCCTCGCGCAATTCTACCGCCAGATCGGCATCCGCGCGGCAGCGGAATTCCTCGATCCATCGCAGCAGTTCATCGCGGCGCAGGACCAGTTCCTCCCGTCCAACGCCTCCACCATATTCGCCCGACCCCTTTTTATGATCGCGCTTCAAATCGCGCCCGAGCTTGAGCAGCAACCCCTCGAGCGCGTCATAATCGCGCGGCCCCGCGCTCTCCGCCTTGTCAATCCATCCCGCCAGATGACGCGCCGGAGCCAGGCTGCGATACAAATTATCGTTCACCCGCCGTGGCCGGGCACTCAGTTCCGTCAACTCGCGCGCCATTCGCACCAGCGTCTTGATTTCCTCATCGCGGGAGAACGGCTCGCGCAGCCATGGCTCCGGATAATCGCGCCACTCCACCAGCTTTTTCCCGGCCCACTGCAACTGTTCCATGGGTGGCGAATCGTCCCAAGAATCGCGCCAGGCAAGCCTCGCGAACGCGCGCCGCAATCCCGGAGACGACTGCGCCAGGCCCTTTTCCAGCCACGCGCGAAACGACCGTTGGTACAGCCGCTGACTTTCCTGGTCGCTCAATTCTTCAAACGCGGGATCGACACACGCTTCCACCGGCCGCTCCCGAAGAATCTGCGCGCAGAACGAATGAATGGTCCCAATAGACGCTTCTTCGAACCGCTGCAGCGCGTCCTCCAGCGCAGGCGCGGCCAGACGCTCCTGGTCCAGTTCCGCGCGTAGCCGCAGCTTCAATTCTCCAGCCGCCTTGTGCGTAAATGTGACTGCCGCAATCTTGTCGATTGTCGTTTTGCCCGCGCCCAGCACCGCGACAATGCGTCTCACCAGTTCGCTGGTCTTGCCCGTGCCAGCCGACGCTTCGACGATCAGGCTTTCGTCAAGCGAAGTGCGAATGCGCTCCCGCGCCGACCCATCTGATTCGAGATGTAAACCTGGATTCACGCCATTCCCCGGATTTCGATCAACGGCTCCAGCCGTTCATCCTGCCGATTCTTTTTCGCAGATCGCAATTCCTCATAAGGACCGCAGACAGGCCTGTAATCGCAATGTCCGCATGCGTCTTTTTGCGGCGCGGGCGGCAAAAAACCTGCCGCGATGGATCCATCGATGTTCAGCAGAAGCTTCGCCAGGAATGCCCGCGAACGCTCCGTAATCTGAATCTCCGCATGCTTGTATTCGCCCCTTTGCGTCGCGTACAGCAGCCTTCCGGACTCCACTTCAGAATCGAGCAATCGCCGCGCAGCCAAGCCATAAAGCAATGGTTGCAGAAACAATCCTCCACCCACATATGCCGGCGGATTCTCCGGTGGCCTGCCGGTTTTATGATCCGTAACCCGCAGCACTCCGCGCGTAGCATGCCGTTCCACCAGGTCGATCGATCCGCGCAATTGCACGCCCTCATCAAGAATCGCTTCTTCTTTGGTACTCGCCGAATCGCGCCCGGTCTGCGAACGTAGACCGAAAGCGAATTCAAAATGCTCCGGGATCCAATCCTCGTCATTCACCGCGATATGTTGCAGCCACCCGCGCAGATCGGTGCGCAAATCTTCGATTTCGGTTCTCCACACTCGATCAATCGCCGGCGCAAGCTTGTCGGCAAACTCCCCGGCAACCTCGTTGAGTGCCTTGTCGGCGATGGCCAGTGCATCCACCAGCCGCATCGCATTCACGGGGAGCAGTCCGGCCGTTTTCAATTCGCCCAGCAACTGAAACTGCACCGCGTGAAACAGCGCGCCGCGCGTCAGCGGATCCATTTGTTCCAGCGCCTCCGGATTCTCCCGTGGCCGAAGTCCGTAAATGCCATGCAGTGCGAACTGATACGGACACACCGCGAACCGCTGCAATGCGGAAGGCGACCACGGACGCGCCGTCAGCCGATGCGCAGCCAAAGCCGCCAGCGTCCGCGTGTCCGTTGAAATCAAACCATCTGACTCGCGCCAAGTCTTGCTCTCCCATCGATACCAGCGTGCGCGCAGCGATCGCGCCAGGCGATCGTTCGTTTCGACCAGGTAATGTGCGGATTCCTTCCGATGGAGCGCCACCAGATCGTATTCCGCATCGTCGATCGCATCGGCCGCGTCATTTGGCGCAGGCCAATTCAGGCGCGCCGGCGCGGCGTCTCTCGTTTGCTCCTCGAACCGTTTCAGCTCCGGCAGGCTGCCTTGAATCGCCCGAGGCAGCTCCAGCGCATAGAACGACGGCACCCGCGGACGCGCCTCCGCCACGTCCATACGCGGATACGAAACCACCAGCTTCTCATTCGCCGCCGCCACTGCGAGATGCAGCCGAACACGCTCCTGATCCACTCGATGATGCCGCAGCAGCAGGTGCTCGTCCGCAGCCCTACGAAACGCATCCAGCAGTAGAGGGTCTTCCAGAGCCTTCTGCGGGAACAAACCCTCGGCCAAACCTGGAAGAAAAACGACCGCGAATTCCTGCCCGCGCGATTCCTCGATCGAACACACCAGCACACGTCCGTAGCGCCGGTCTGGAGGATCGCGGCGCAGGAATCCCAGCCGCTCTCCCAGCACTTCAGCCACTTCTTCCAGCGTTGCCGGACCAACCTCGCCCATTGGTTCGAATTCCGCCAGCACGCTCAGCACCGGCTCCGGATTTCGCAATGCGCGCCGCGCCAGCGCGTCCAGAGATTCCAGCCAGTCCTTCCACAGCGCCGCGACAGGCAGCGCATCTAATGTTTCAATCAACGGCAGGGCAAATTGTTCGAACTGCCGTAGCTGATCCAACTGCCGCGCGACATGCTGCCGCGAAGTCTCATCGTCCTCGCGCTCCACAGCCTCCAGCCGCAGCTCAAACTCCCGCTCCAGCCCATGCAGCCGGCGTGCCCAGCGATCGCGTCCTCCAATTACCGCCGCGTCGACCAATAATCGTTCCCAAGCCGACGGCGCTGATTTTTCTTGCCTGTCGGGAACGGTCCCCTCCGCGGGCGCCGGCGAAAGCAATTCGTCCTCCGCGCCAACCCATTCAGCCGCCTGACCAACCTCCGCCGGAACCTGTCCTAACGACAAATATTCCGCGAAACGCGATGCCGGACATTTCTCCGCCGCGCACGCCAGTAAGGCCAAAAATGCCCGCCCACCAGGGTCTGGACGCGCCGTACCGCGGCTGAAATACGCCGGTATGGCAGCCCTTCGCAGCGCGTCTTCGATCACCGATTGATACCGGTCCGGACTCCGCAGCAGGATCGCCATCCGGTCGAACGGAACTCCCTTTTCAGCGAACCGCAGGATTCGCCGAGCGATTTCAACCCCCTCCAACGCTTCGCCGGGCGCGGAAAATACGTCGAACGCTTGATCGTCCGAGGCATACCGTGGCGGCGACGACGAGAACAAATACTGCCGCAAATGTTCGAGCGAGGACTCCGGCGCGTTCCGGTCCAAATCCTCCGCCGGCACGCCGAGAATCGCCTCTATTTCCTCGACTCCCGTAGTGACCGCGGCAAACACGGCGGGGGCTTGCTCTCCTAAGAAAC
>JBEKPC010000221.1:0-6819 GCA_049521155.1 Bryobacteraceae bacterium | reverse complement strand
AATTCTCCTCTCAGCAATGGTGCGATTCCACGTGTACGATCCACGCATACTTCGCCGCGTCCTTTTTTTCGTGGGCGAGGTGAAGCAACACATCGAAACGGGAGAAGTCCTGATCGTCGTCAATAGCGGCTTGGGCCTGCTGCTTCTGGAGGGCGTTTACTTCGCGAACCGCCTCTACGAAGTCATCCACGAGTTTTTGTTTTGCTTCACAAAAAGCGACCTTCTCGAGAATGTCCGGCCGGGTGCGTCCTTCTGAAGATCTGGCGTTCAAACAAACCAGCATACTTAAACCTTCTCCGGTTATACTTTTTTGCAAAAATCCGGCCAATGTCGGCCAGATCACCTTATTCGGCCTCACAGCGTATTAAACAGCACGGCGACATGAAATCAGCCGCTGCGTTACGCTGAAAGTACCGTTGAAAAAGCCTGAAGTCATGAGTCCGGCCGGATACTGGCCCCAATTGCGTGCCGCGATCGAGGCCGGGGCGGACGCGGTGTACTTTGGGCTGAAACATTTTTCGGCGCGCGCGAAGGTGGGGTTCGCGCTCGAAGAATTACCGGACGTAATGCGTACGCTGCACACGCGCGGGGTGAAAGGGTTCGTTACCTTCAACACACTGGTCTTCGAACATGAACTGCCGGAGGCGGGGCGTACCATCGCGGCGATTGCCCGCGCCGGAGCCGATGCGCTGATCGTGCAGGATTACGGAATCGTGCGACTGGCGCGCGAAATCGCGCCCGACCTGGAGCTGCACGCATCGACGCAGATGAGCATCACGAACGCCGAAGGCGTGAAGCTGGCGCAGAGTTTCGGAATCGAGCGGGTGAATCTGGCGCGCGAACTTTCGCTCGCTGAGATTCGCAAAATAATTTCGGAAACCAACTGCGAACTGGAGATGTTCGTGCACGGCGCGTTGTGTGTGGCGTATTCAGGCCAATGTTTTTCCTCCGAAGCGTGGGGCGGCCGAAGCGCGAATCGAGGACAGTGCGCGCAAGCCTGCCGGTTGCCGTATGAGTTGCTGGTGGATGGCCGCATCGAGCCGTTACACGACGCGCGATATTTGCTTTCGCCGGGAGATTTGTACGCACTGGCGCAGATTCCGGAGATCGTTGCCATGGGCGTGGCGGCGCTGAAAATCGAGGGTCGATATAAGGATGCAGATTACGTCGCGCTGACAACGGCCGCGTATCGCAAGGCGGTGGATGAAGCGTGGGAGGGCCGGAAGCAAAGCGTCACGCGAGCCGAGGAATTGCAGCTCGAACAGGTTTATTCGCGCGGACTGGGGCCGTTTTTTTTGACCGGTACGAATCACCAGGCGGTGGTGAACGGTCGCGCGCCGAGGCATCGCGGCGTCGAGATGGGCCGGGTGGCACGAGTAGAAGCGGATAGCGTCGTGATCGAAACTGGCGAGGCGCATCACATCGCGCCGCTGAAACCGGGCGACGGCGTGGTGTTCGACGCGGCGGATTGGCGCAGTCCGGGCGAGCCTGAGGAGGGTGGCCGGGTATATCAAATGCTGCCTGGGCTCGACGGAACGTTGACGCTCAAGTTTGGAAATGGCGCCATTCAATTCAATCGGATTCGCACCGGGGATCGGGTGTGGCGCACGGCGGATCCGGACCTGGCGCGCATCGCGAAGCCGTTTTTAGAAGCAACGTCGCCGGTAGCACGGCAGCCGGTGCGAATCCATGTGAAGGCGGCGGAAGGGTCGCCGCTGGTAACGGAATGGTCGGTTGGCTCGCACCGGGCGATCGTCGAAAGCGCAACTCCGCTGGAGCATGCGCATAATCGCGGAGTGTCAGTGGAGTCGTTGGAGCGTCAATTCGGACGATTGGGAAATACGCCGTATGAGCTGGAAGAGGTGACGCTCGAAATCAGCGGGTCGCCTTTCGCGCCGGTCTCGGTGCTGAATCAGGTGCGGCGCGATGCGGTGGAGCAGTTGCAGGAGATGCAGGCGCGAGTGCGAGTGGGTGTGGTGAATGAACCTTGCTACTTGGCGCCGGAACGCGATTCACGTCCTGGCGAAATTCAGTTGCACCTGCTGGTTAGAAACGCCGAGCAGCTTGGCACTGCGATTGAACTGCGGCCAGCGAGCATCACGCTCGATTATCTGGATCTGTACGGATTGCGTCCTTCTATCGAGCGTGTAAAGCAGAGCGGGGTCGCGGCGAGGGTCGCCAGTCCTCGCGTGTTGAAGCCGGGCGAGGAGCGGATTTTGAATTTTCTGCTGAGCCTCGATTGCGCGATTCTCGTTCGGCCGGCGGGAATGTTACACGCGTTGCGCGAGCTGGGGCACGCGTCGTTAATCGGGGATTTCAGCTTGAATACCGCGAATTCAGTAACCGCGGAAATGTATTTGGCGCTGGGTCTGGACCGCGTGACGCCGACCCACGATCTGAATGCGGCGCAGGTGACGGAGCTGGCGCGGACTTCGGGCGCGGATCGGCTGGAGGTTGTCGCGTACCAGCATCTGCCGGTGTTTCATACCGAGCATTGCGTGTTCTGCCGGTTCTTATCCACCGGGACCAGCTATCGCGATTGCGGCCGGCCATGCGAAAAACATCGCGTGGAATTGCAGGATATGGCGGGGCGCGCACATCCTGTGCTGGCCGATGTCGGGTGCCGCAACACCGTGTTCGGAGCGGAGGCGCAAGAGGCCAGCCGTCATTTAGCGGAATGGAAACGCGCCGGAATTCGCCATTTTCGCTTGGAATTCGTGCATGAATCGGCGCAGGAAGTGAGAGCGATTGCGCGCGCATTCTCCTCGGCGCTGGCAGGCGAGACCACGCCGCAACAGCTTTCGGCGGAGTTGAAAAAAGTCGCTCCGCAAGGAACAACCGAGGGAAGTTTGTTTATTCCCGCCGATTATTTGAAGCTTCCCATTTTGCAATGATCGATAAAATCGGGCTGCTGACAATTCGCGACGGCAAGGTGCTTCTGTGCCGCAAGAAGCGCGGACATTCGTTATTAATTTTGCCGGGCGGCAAGCGTGAGGCCGGAGAATCGTCGCTCGAATGCCTGGCGCGGGAGTTGCGGGAGGAGTTGGGCGATGTCACCGCGGTATCGCCCGAACTGCTCGGTGTGTACGTTTATGAGGCGGCCGGCCGCGGGAAAAAAATCGTGCGTATCGAGTTGTATCTAGCTGACCTCGCGGGCGAAGCCAGTCCGCAAGCGGAGATCGGAGAGCTGGTCTGGTTCGGCGCCGACCACGATTGGGCGCAACTCGCACCGAGTTTATTGGAACTGATTTTTCCCGATTTGATGGCCCGCGGCATCCTGGCGAATTGGCTTAAATTGCCCAACGTTCAGTTTGGTTAAGCACATCGATTGACGTACGCTGCGCGGTGGGTATATTTTTCAAGGGATGCTCTCCTCCGATCAGATTCGCTCGGCCGTGGATGCCGAACTGGCCTCGACGCCGTTTATTGATGTTCATACCCACTTGTTCATGCCCTCGCTCGGGAGCATTGGGCTGTGGGGAATCGATGAATTGGTCACCTATCATTATTTAGAAGCCGAACTGTTCCGTTCGTCTTCCGTCACGCCCGCCGAGTACTTCACTCTTTCGAAACAAGCGCAGGCGGACCTCATCTGGCGAACGCTGTTCGTCGAAAACGCCCCGCTTTCAGAGGCGACACGCGGCGTTGTCTCCGTGCTGCACGCTTTCGATTTGCCGACCGCCAGCTCCGATCTGAAAAAGGCGCGCGAATTTTTCACGGCGCGCGACTACCACGAGCACATTGCGGAGGTGTTCAAAATCGCCGGAATCAGCGAGGTCGTGATGACCAACGATCCGCTCGATCCGGCAGAAGCTCCTTTGTGGGAGAAGCAAGCGGCGCGTCATTCGCAGTTTCATCCGGTGCTGCGCCTCGATCGGATTTTGAATAAATGGCCGGAGCATTTTGAAGTGCTCCAGAGCAAAGGGTACAAGGTGGATGCGGACCTCGGTGGCAATTCGATCTCCGAAGTGCGGCGATTTTTGACGACGTGGTCGAAGCTGATGCGTCCGGTTTACATGGCGTGTTCGCTGCCCGATACTTTTGCGTATCCGGAAAACAGCGTGCGCGCGAAACTGCTTTCGGAAGCGGTGCTGCCGGTGTGCCGCGAATTCGATCTGCCTCTATCGTTGATGATCGGCGTGCGCTACCTGGTGAACCCGGCGTTGAAGCTGGCGGGCGACGCGGTGGGGAAGGCCGACCTGCGCGCGCTGGAGCGGCTGTGCTGCGAATTCCCAGAGAACCGGTTTCTTTCAAGCGTGCTGAGCCGCGAAAATCAGCACGAATTGACGGTATACGCGCGAAAATTCAGCAACCTGATGCTATTCGGCTGCTGGTGGTTTTTGAACAACCCGTCCATTGTCGAAGAAATTACGCGAGAGCGGCTGGAGATGCTGGGCACCACTTTTATCCCGCAACATTCGGATGCGCGCATTCTGGAACAAGTGATCTACAAATGGCGCAACACGCGACGGACGTTGGGTCCAATCCTGGCGAATTCCTATGATTTGCTGTCGCAGGACGGGCGTGCGGTGAACGTCGGCGATATTCAAAAAGACGTGAAGCGGCTGTTTAGAACGAATTTCGAGAAGTGGACGAATTTACGATGACCCGGCGGGAATTCGCCGCGCTGGGCCTGGCTCTTCCGGCTTTGGGTTTAGACTCGATCTTGAGCAACACTAAGCCGCCGCAATTTCCCGATCGTGAATTTAGCATTTTGAAATTCGGCGCGGCGGAGAAAAAGGATTGCACGGACGCAATCAAGAAGGCGATCGCGGCGTGCGCGCAGAGCGGCGGTGGACGAGTGGTGGTTCCAGAAGGCGTGTTTCCGACTGGCGCGATTCATTTGAAAAGCGGCGTGAATCTGCACCTGGTCAAGAACGCCACGCTGCTGTTTAGCCGCGATCCGAAACAGTATGTGCCCGTGGTATTCACCCGCTGGGAAGGCACGGAGTGCATGAACTATTCTCCGTTTATCTACGCGTTCGAACAGACCAACATCGCGATTTCGGGCGAAGGGACGCTCGACGGCAACGCTGATTGCGACCACTGGTGGAACTGGTCCGGCAAAGGCGGTTGCGGGAAAAAAGGCGAGCCGACGCAGGCCGAAGCTCGCAACGAACTGATGGCCTCAGCCGATCATGACGTCCCGGTGAAGGATCGAGTCTACGGCGAAGGGCGCTGGCTGCGTCCGCAGTTCATTCAGCCATATCGATGCACCAATGTACTGATCGAAAACGTGATGATCCGCAACTCGCCGATGTGGGAGATTAATCCCGTATTGTGCAAGAACGTAACGGTACGCGGTGTGAAGATATCGAGCCACGGGCCGAATAACGACGGGTGCGATCCTGAATCCTCGACCGACGTGCTGATCGACAACTGTGAATTCGATACCGGTGACGATTGCATCGCCATCAAGAGCGGGCGGAATCGCGATGGCCGCAGACTGGCTGTTCCGAGCCAGAACATTATCGTCAAGAATTGTGTGATGAAGGATGGTCATGGCGGCGTGACCATTGGCAGCGAAGCGTCGGGGGATGTTCGGAACGTTTATGTCGAGAACTGCAAGATGGACAGTCCGCATCTCAACGTCGCGCTACGGATTAAGACCAATTCATTTCGCGGCGGCAAAATCGAAAATATTTCCATGAAGAACTGTTCCGTCGGACAAGTTGCCGGCGCCGTTCTGGATGTCGATCTTTTCTATGAAGAAGGCGAGGGCGGGGAGTACACGCCGCTGGTGCGGAACATTGTGATGGAAGACGTGACGTGTAACAAGAGCAAATACGCGGTGTCCCTGCGCGGCTACAAATCGGCTCCGATTCGCGACGTCAGCCTGGCGCGCTGCACGTTCGATCATGTCGAGAAAGAGAACATGATACAGAACGTGACGGGACTGCGCGCGAGGGATGTCACGATCAACGGGCAGAAGTGGTCGGCGTAGGCGCGTGTCATAATATTGAGACTCATGCGCCTTTCGAGACTTATCTTTTCCGCTGCGCTGGCCTGCGGCTCGATGTTCGCGGCCGACCTTACCGATCAGTACAAATCCGTTGCCGACCGGCTGATTGATGCGGCGCTGGCCGATAACGATGGATATGCGAAGCTCGCGTATCTGTGCGATCGGATCGGCGCGCGGCTTAGCGGAATGCCCAGTCTCGACCGCGCCATCCAATGGTCTGAAGCGACCATGAAAAGCGACGGGTTGAGCAACGTGCGGGTGATCCCGGTGAAGGTTCCGAAGTGGGTGCGAGGCGCGGAATCGGCACAGATGCTCGCGCCGGAAAACAAGCCTCTGCACATGCTGGGGCTCGGGATGAGCGTCGGCACGCCGCCGGGCGGCATCACGGCCGAAGTGGTCGTAGTGGACGATTTCGATCAACTTTCGAAACTTGGAGCGGACGGCGTGCGCGGGAAGATCGTTCTTTATAACGAGAAATGGGTGAATTACGGGGCGACGGGACAGTATCGCAGAGCCGGCCCATCGCGAGCCGCGGCGCTGGGAGCGGTCGCCGTGCTGCTCCGCTCCGTCACCCCGCTGGCGATGCAGATCCCGCACACGGGCACTCTGGACTATGATGAGGCGCAGCCGAAGATTCCGTCGGCTGCTCTTAGCGTGGAAGATGCGTTGATGCTCGGGCGTTTCGCGGCGCAGAAGCTGCCGATCCGTGTTCATCTTGAAATGGGCGCGCACCAGGATCCGGATGCCGATAGCGGCGATGTGATGGGCGAGATTCCGGGACGCGAGCATCCTGAGGAAATCGTGGTGCTGGGCGGACACATCGATTCGTGGGACGTGGGCGCGGGCGCAGAGGACGA
>JBEKPC010000220.1:0-6879 GCA_049521155.1 Bryobacteraceae bacterium | reverse complement strand
ACGTCATCACGCTGGTGATCCCGTTGGCGCGCACCACCGGAAAATGTTCGCTCTCCGGATTCACCGCGCTCAGCGCCTTCAACTGCGGCATGAACTCGCCCAGCTCGCCCGTATCCACGGTCACGCGCTCGGCCGAAATTTCGGACAGACCCAGCTCGGTGTTCGAATCGATCATGCCCGGATAGAGCCGCAGCCCCTTCCCGTCGACCACCTTGACGCCTTTCGGCGCGATCAGTTTTGCCCCGATATCGGCGATTTTCCCATCCTGCACCAGCACCGAAACGCCCTTCAGTTCAGCGCCCTTCACCGGATAAACATCCACGCCGCGCAGAAACACCGAGTCTTTATCACTTCCTGAAAGAGCCGCGCACAGCGCCGCCGCGCATGCCACTAAAAGTCCGAACCGTTTCATTGCGGCCCCCTTCCACCACGCGCGGGCGTCGCCTCTGCCTTCTCTTTGTCAGCCAGCTTTTTCTTTTCCAGATCCTTCCCTGGACGCCCGCTCACATCCGAATCACGATCGAAATACTTATTCCCGTCGATCCATACCTTCTGGACCTTGGAGTAGTTCGATAGCGGATCCTTGTCGTAAATCACAATGTCCGCGTCCTTGCCGGCCTCAATCGACCCCACCCGATCCGCGACACCGAGCTGCGTTGCCGGGTTGATCGTTACCAGTGCCAGTGCTTCTTCGCGCGACATGCCCCCGTACTTCATCGCCTTCGCCGCCTCCGTATTCAAGCGCCGCATCAGCTCAGCGTCGTCAGAATTCAAGCTCGATACCACGCCCTTTTTCGTCATCACCGCCGCGTTGTAAGGAATCGCATCGAACGCTTCCACCTTATAGGACCACCAGTCGCTGAACGTGGACCCACCCGCTCCATGCGCCGCGATTTCCTTGGCCACTTTGTAGCCTTCGAGCACGTGCTGGAACGTCTTGATCTTGAATCCATAATCGTCGGCGACGCGGATCAGCATCAGAATTTCGTCGGCCCGGTAGCAGTGCGCGTGTACGAAACGCTTGCCTTCGAGGACTTCCTTCAACGGCTCCAGCTTCAGATCCTTGCGCGGCGGCAGCGGATGCTCGCCCTTGGCCACCTGCGCATCGTAGGCATCCCAAGTCGCCTTGTATTGTTTCGCTTCATTGAACGCCTCGCGAATTACGTCCTCGACGCCCATGCGCGTTGCCGGATACCTGCTGGCTGAGCCTGCGCGCCCGCCTCCTGACGATCCTGCGCGCTTCGGATTTTCGCCCAGCGCGAATTTGATTCCCGGCGTCGCGCCCTGAAAAATCATTCCCTCCGCGTCGGTTCCCCATCGCATCTTCAACACCAGAGTCTGCCCGCCGATCGCGTTCGCCGACCCGTGCAGAATATTTGCCGCGGTCACGCCGCCCGCCAGCGCGCGATATATCGCGATGTCTTCCGGATTGATCACGTCGCGGATATTCACCATCGAGGAGACAGAAACGCTGCCCTCATTCACTCCGCCGTCGACCGCGATGTGGGAGTGGCAATCGATAATGCCGGGAATCACATATTGGCCCTGCGCATCAACGACAGTCGCGCCCGGAGGCACCATCACCTTATCGCCGACCTCTTTAATCTTGCCGTTTTCCACTACAATCGAGCCTTTGAACGTCCCTTTGGCGCCCTCGCTCATGATGGTGGCGTTCTGAATCACGGTGACTTCAGCGCCCAGCGGCGCCAGAATCATGAGACCTGCTAAAAATATCCGCTTCATTATTTCCTCACCCCGTTATTCGGACCGCTCGGCGCTGCCGCTCCGCCGCGTCCAGCCGGAGGCGGCTCCGGCGCAGGCACATATTTGTTGCCGTCGACCAGTACGAACTCAATCTTCGTGTGCTCGTCGAAAATCTCGCCCTTCGTCACCACCAGGTTCGCGATCTTGCCCTTTTCGATACTGCCCAACCGGTCTTGCACGCCATAAATCTCCGCCGGTGAAAGCGTCAGCGCGCGTAGCGCATCCTCCCGCGCCAACCCATTGTCGATGGCCTTTTTAATGGCCCTCTGCAAATCCCGAGGCGTATCCAGACCGTCCGAATAGAGCGCAAATTTAATCCCATTCTTTTTCAGCACCGCTGGCGTCGTCGGAGCCTTCTCCCGAATCACCATCTGCCGGTATGGATCCTCCGCATCCGGATCCTGATCGCGAGCCTTCTCCGGCCACTTCAAACTCACTAGCACCGTCGCATTGGCGTCTTTCAGATACTTCACCGAACGGTCTTCAAATCCTTCCCGGAGTCCGTAATAAATCGCCGGCTGCTTCAGTTCCGCAGCGAAGTGAATCATGCGGTCCACCTCTACCCAGCGATTCGCGGGCAGTAAAATCCGCTTAGATTCGATCACCCCTTCGAGCGCCCGGTCGTATTCCGGCCGCTGCATGCCGCGAGGATTCTTGGCATACGCGTCCTTCACCAGTTGATAGTGTCCGGCGTCCAGGTAGATCTGCCGGATATAAGAAATCATGCCCATCAGCGCGCTGGGAAATCCTCCGCCCATACCGCCGCCTCCACCACCGGCACGCGCCAGCGAAATGTATTGTCCCAACGAAGGAACCAGCACCATCTCGCCCGCTTTTTCACCCGATAGCAGGTCGACCAGCGAACCTTGACCGGCGAAAAATCCACGCGTCGGCCAAACCGCCGCCGTCGTGAATCCAGCGTTGCGGGCCGTTTCGATGCGCTTGTCGCCCGGCTGAATTTCATCGGCCGCCTTGATCCAACTGGTCGTAGAAGGCCGATCCTCGGGTCCGCGCGCAGCAGGCGCCGCGGGTGTTGCCGTCGCTACCGGAGTCGCAGCCGCCGCGCCTCGACCGCCGCGCGCGCCGCTCGCCGCACCGGGCATTCCCCACGTGCTGAGCGCGTCCACCAGGCCCGGATAAACCGTCATCCCTTCGCCGTCGATTACGATTGCGTCGGCTGGAACGGTCGCGTTCTCGCCGACATCCTGGATCAATCCATCGCGCACCACGACCGTGCCTTTACTAATGACCGCGCCCGAGACCGTTACGATTTTGGCGTTGCGAATCGCGATCGCCGTGTTTTCAGCGGCAGCCGCACATCCGCAAAATACTAGCAGTGCTGTGACAAGATTTCTCATATTGCAATCGCTTAGTATAGAGGTTTCCTTCCCCAATGAGTGAATTATAGATGGCGTCAAAGAAACGCGTAGGTTACAAGCAGGCGGGCGTAAACATCGATGAAGCCGACCGCGCGGTGGCGTCGATACGCGAAATGGCGCGCCGCACGTTCACCCAAAATGTCCTCACCGATATCGGCAGCTTCGGCGGAGGCTTTCTTTTGAAAGGCTTCCGCCAGCCGGTGCTGATCTCCTCCGCCGATGGCGTCGGTACCAAGCTGAAAGTCGCCTTTTTAACCGGCCAGCACTCCACCATCGGCGAAGATCTGGTAAATCACTGCGTCAACGACATTGCCGTGCAGGGGGCTCAGCCGCTTTTTTTCCTTGATTATTTCGCCACCGGAAAACTCGACGCGCAAGTCGCGGCGTCGGTAGTGTCAGGCATCGCGCGAGGATGCGAGGCGAATCAATGCGCCCTGATCGGCGGCGAAACCGCGGAAATGCCCGGCCTTTATCAGGACGGCGAATACGATCTGGCCGGCTTCATCGTCGGCGCGGTCGAGAAAAAGCGCATGATCACCGGCGCGTCGATCCAGCCCGGCGATGTGCTGCTTGGCCTGCCCTCAAGCGGTCTTCATACCAATGGATTTTCGCTCGCCCGCAAGCTGCTCTTCGAAATCGCAGGCCACAATGTGAACACGGAAGTCGCGGAGCTGGGCACGTCCGTCGCGAAAGAATTATTGAAGCTCCATCGCAGTTATCTGGCCCCTTTGCGCGCCTTGCATGAGAAGAAAATCTTGAAAGGCGCGGTACATGTCACCGGCGGAGGCATCACCGACAACACGCCCCGCATCCTTCCGAAAGGGCTCGGCGTGACGATCAAAGTCGGTTCCTGGCCGGTGCTCCCGGTCTTCGAACTACTGCGCAAAATCGGCGATATTCCGGAAGCCGACTGGCGGCGCACCTTCAACCTCGGCATCGGCATGATCTTCGTGGTGTCGCCCGATGATGCGAAAAAAGCATGCAAGTTGCTCGATAAGATGAAAGAGACATGGTACAAGATCGGCGTCGTGACCAAGACGCCCGGCGTCATTTATAAATGAAGCGCCTGGGAATTCTGCTCTCCGGCCGAGGCTCCAATTTCCTCGCTATCGCCGACGCGATCCATGAAAAGCGGCTCGATGCCGAAATCGCCTGCGTGATTTCGAATCGTCCGGACGCGCCGGGCTTGGCCGCCGCGATGGAGCGAGGCTTCCACGCGATTTCATTTCCTTCTAAAGGACTCGATCGCGAGACTTATGATCTCCAGCTCATCGAAGGACTGCGCGCGCACCGCGTCGATCTGGTCTGTCTGGCCGGCTATATGCGCATCCTGAGCGGTTATTTCATCCGCGAATTCCCGCTGCAAATTTTGAACATCCACCCATCCCTGCTCCCGGCCTTTCCCGGTCTCGACGCGCAGCATCAGGCTCTCGTGCATGGCGTCAAAATCGCCGGATGCACGGTCCATTTTGTCGATGAAGGGCTCGATTCAGGCCCGATCGTGGCGCAAGCCGCGGTCCCTGTGCTTGATGAAGATACCGCGGAATCGCTCTCGGCGCGCATCTTGAAAGAGGAGCATCGGCTCTATTCGGAAGCGATCGCGCTGGTGCTTTCCGGCGCCTACAAAATCGAAGGCCGCCGCGTGATTCTTAACTCCGAAACAAGCTGAAAAGCCACTGCCGGAACCCATTCCTCTGCGCCGCGACCAGCCTCGCGGAGCTTGGATAAGGCTTCATAGTTTGGCCCGGAATCAGGTACAGTTTCAAATTCCCCTCGGTATGGAGCAACTCCGCGCCATCCATCAGCACGGTGCTCGCTTGAGGAACCACCACGTAGCTGACGCCGTAGCTGTCCAGCAATTCGCGCCGGACGTCCTGCCCTTGATAGAAGCGCGCCGCCAGCTCGCATTGCGCGTCGTACGTAATGCTGAACAGGTAGTGGCTGCCGAGGCTCGGCATCGGAATCCCCGCGACCCACGGAGCCATATCGCCGGGCGCCAGCACCAGCCGGTCGTCGCCATGCGGGAGATTGTCTTTCATCCACTCGATCATCGCCACTTCAGCTTTGGGCGCGACCGCGGAGAGCAAGCCCGGATCGGCCGACTTGCCGTCTTCATAGATTTGCGAATAAGCCACAAAAAGCGCTACCAATGACGCGCAGGCGGTTGCCGTCAGCATCCCCCGCATGATTCGCGGCCGCTGCTGGAACAGCCTTGAAAGCAGCTTGTCTTGTTGCGCCTTCCTGACCAATAAAATCGCCGTGCAGTAGACGAATCCGTCGAACAGATGCATCGCTCCCGGCAGCGCGGGGATCAGCGGCAGGAACATGGTGGTAAGAAACCAGCTCTCTAATACCTGGTCTTCGGGGCGCTCCATTTTGAAGCGGACCAGCAACAGCCAGCACAACAAAATCGCCGGCATTCCGTATACGACGAGCACGTAAACGGGCGTTCCCATTTTCCATTGCGCCAGATCGGAGGCGTCGCGCACCCAATCCGACCGCACCGATTGCACCAGGTACGGAATCATTCCCACGCCTGCCGCGACGAATAACGCCGCGCTCTCCCACCAGCGGCGAATCGTCAACAGAGGCCAGACCGCCGCGACCACGATCACGAAAATTTCGAACGGATGCAGCAGTGCGCCGAAAAATACCAAGCCTGCGAGCCAGTAGTAATTCGCGCGCCTCTCCGTCGCCACGAACTTCGCCAGATTCACAAACGAAAACAGCATGATCGCGGTGCCGAAGGTCAGCGTCGGCGAGTTCGACAATCCTCCACGCGCCAAGCCATCGGAGGTATTGAGGACATACTCGATCAGCCCCGCTCCCAGGTAAAGCCTGACCGCATCCGGCCAATGCAGCGCCTGCGCCAGCACGTAGCCCAACAATTTCAGAGGCACCGCGCACAACACCATCAACGCCGCATAAAACATTTGGCGGCGAGTCTTGCAGAACACTCGCGCAGCTTCGATCAGCCCCAGCGACGCCGCCCAATAACACAGGATGTCGAACAAATAATACGCGACCCGAACCGGCAATCCGGAGCGCCCGACCATCTCGAACAGAGGCTGAAACAGCGCTCCTTCGGTGCGCCACGGAGCATGATAATCGGGCAGCAGCCAATGATCTTTCGCCAGCGCCATCCAGGTGAGGTATTGCGCGATATCCAGATCGCGAGTGAACCACAACGGCTCATAACCAGGAGGCGGATGCAGCACTCCCGCGATTACGCCGGCGTGGTTCACCAGAAACAAGATTGTTCCCAGGCCAATCGCCGCCAGCAGCCGCTTGATCATTTAATAATGTATCGGCCCGGATTCGAGTATCCTGTAGCGATGAACAACCGCCTCCCCACTGAACTTATGGCCGAATTTCTCGGCACCATGGTCCTGATCATGTTCGGTAACGGAGTCGTCGCCATGGACGTGCTTTTCAGTAAAGGCGGCTACACCAATATCACGATCGCCTGGGGACTCGCCGTCACCATGGGCATTTACATCGCTGGAAAAACCACCGGCGCGCATCTCAACCCGGCCGTAACGCTGACTCTCGCCGTCTTTCGCGGTTTCCCCTGGAAAAAGGTTCTGCCCTACTTCGTTGTCCAGATTGCCGGAGCCTTCTGCGCCGCGGCCATCGTCTTCTGGAACTACCGTCCGCAGTTCCTGGTCATCGATCCGACGCTTGAAAAGACCGCCGGAATCTTCACCACTTTCCCGGCGTTTCCGATGCAGCCTTC
>JBEKPC010000219.1:0-7029 GCA_049521155.1 Bryobacteraceae bacterium | reverse complement strand
ATTTCTTTCGAATTGCGTCAAGGCGAAGTCCTCGGCATCGCCGGCCTCGTCGGCGCCGGCCGCACCGAAATCGGAGCCGCCCTATTCGGCCTCGACCCTCGCCTCAGCGGGACCATCCATTTGAAAGGCCGTGAAATCAATCCCCGCTCTCCCGCCGAAGCCATCAAGCTTGGTATCGCGCTCTTGCCCGAAGATCGAAAGCGCGAAGGACTCATGATGCAAATGAGCGTCACCGAAAACGCCGCACTGGGTCGATTTTCCAAACTCGGCATGTTGGATACAGCTAACGAAGCAGCAGCTCTTGATCCCATCTTTCGCACCCTCGCGCTAAAAAATGCCTCGCGCGTCAGCAAGCTCAGCGGCGGCAATCAGCAGAAAGTGCTGCTGGCCCGTTGTCTGCTCGCGAATCCCGAAGTCTTTTTCTTAGACGATCCCACTCGCGGCGTCGATATTGGAGCGAAACAGGAAATTTACGCCCTGATCGACCATCTGAAAGCCGAGGGCAAAGGCGTCATTCTAGTCAGTTCGGAACTGCCCGAGCTGCTCCGCTGCGCCGACCGGATCTTAGTGCTTCGAGAAGGCCACGCCACAGCCACCTTCGCCGCAAGCGACGCAACCCAGGAACATATCATGAAAGCCGCCACCTTATGAAGAGATTTTTGCCCTTAAGTCTATATGTCATCTGCACTCTCTTGTTCACATCCTGCACCACCCCCAAAAAAGAATTCTTCGTCGCCTTCAGCCAGTGCAATAACGCCGAGCCTTACCGCGCCGCGCAAAACGCCCTCATGACGAAACTCTTCACCGAAGCGGGTGGAGTAAAGCTCGTCATCGCCGACGCCCAGCAGGACAACAGCAGGCAAGTCGCGCAAGTGGAAACCTTCATCCGCCAGAAACCCGACCTGCTCATCGTTGCCCCCAATGAACGCGCCGCGCTCACCGCCGTCATGGGCGAAGCAATGGACGCTCACATCCCCGTCATCTGCCTGGAACGCGATATTTTGCAGCCCAATTACACCACCTATATTCACAGCGACAACACCGCCATCGGACGCCTCGCCGGCCAGTTCATCGTCGATTATCTGACCCAAAAATACGGCGCGCCAAAAGGCAACGTCGTCCAGATGCGAGGCCTGCTCGGCGTCGAAGGCGAAATCAAGCGCGACAGCGGCGCGAAAGAAATTCTAGCCAAATACCCAAATATTCACATCGTTGCCGAACCCGTCGCCGACTGGATTCAAGCCAAGGCGAAGGACCGCATGACGGAGGTCCTGCGCGCCCAGCCCTCCATCGATGTCCTCTACGCTCACAACGATCCGATGGCCGTCGGCGCCTATCTCGCCGCGAAAGAATTGGGCCGCGACCAGCAGATCGCCTTCATCGGAGTCGACGGTTTGGACGGCGACGCGGGCGGCGTCAAGAAAGTGCACGACGGCATTCTAGCCGCGACTTTTGTCTACCCTCTGTGCGTCGATAAAGCAGTGGAAGTCGGCCTGAACATGCTGCGCGACCCTTCCTTCAAGCCCGAAAAAGATTACAACATCCCATCGCGCCTAGTGAAACCATATTGACCGCCCGCCGGCTTCCTACTTATCCTTCAACGCCGCGCAAGTGTACGAAGTGCTCGTAATGCTCTTGCCGATCGTCGACTTACTACTGATCGAAAGCCTCACGTCCGTCGGACCCGTCGCATAACTGCAAATCTTCCGCGCGACATTTTTATAAATGCGCACCTCCGGGTACGGCGGAACATCCAACTCCCCATCGGACCATTCCGCAATATCGATCGAATCGAGCTCCGGCGTTTCCACTCGTACATAATCGCCGATCCCGTCCGGCAGCCGGTCGAACATCTTATCACTCAAGAAAATCGCCCCCCGATTGCGATTGTTCGAGTACATCGCCGCCGATAAATAATGATCCCACCCGCCAAACAAGCTGAACGCCGGCGCGACCCCGAACAGCAGCAGAACCCCAATGTGAAACGGCCCCTCGCCCCACACAACCCTCTTCGCCGACCCGCTCTCTTTCCAAAATAAAATGATCACGAACGCCGCCATCGCGATATTCCACGGCCACACCACGCGATTATAATTCTGCCCCCAAGGCCCCAGCGCGATCAATAAAAACACGTGCATCGCGACCGCCGCCACCACCCCCGCCGCCCGGAATTTCCGACCCAGCAGCGCGATCCCGATCCACAATTCGATAAACGGCGCGACCACCGCCATTGGATGCACCATCCCCTGCGCCCCATGCGGCAAGTGGCGTACAAATGGTTCCACCAGCCACGGAAAAACATCCTGCACGAACCCCGCGTTCATTTTTTGGATCCCGCTCCATATATAGGTAGTCGCCACGATCAGCCGGCATGCGTTCGGAGCCGCGAACGACACCCCCAGCAGCAGGAAGAAGTATTCATAGAACCACGGCTGCAATCGCGATTGATCGCACACCGCCAGCACCACCGCCAGCGTCGCGAAAATTGGAATCAGCCGCGGAGTAAACGCCGAAGCCGCCAGCACCGCCAGCGTCGCCCCGAACAACACATAGTCGAATGGCGACGGCACCGCCTTCAGGAACGGAAACACCGGAGTCAGCGGATAGAATCGCGCGCTCACCCACAGCCGGTGCGATAAAATCATGCCCACCATGGCGCCCACCACGATCGCCACCCGCAGGTACAGCAATCGTCTGGTAGCGTCAAACACCATCTGCGGCTTATTAGATATCTTACCGAAGCGCCAAACTATCTGTAAGATCTATGAGTGTCCCGTCTCTGAAGTTACCCAGTGGGGCGGTCCCCCTGGACCGCAGCCGACGCCCTCGTCGGCTCTTCTTTTCCCCCCGTTCGCACCCCCATGGTCCTTCCTTCCGAGCAACTTAGCATTTCCATCCGCCCCACTCCCGCCCCCGACCCTCCTACCATGATCTTGCAATGCCTCGTTCTCCCGATTCCGGCCAGCTCGACCTCGCCGAAGTCTTCTACTCGGTGCAAGAGGAAATGCTCGCCCAGTTAGCCGTCGGCGGATTCTTCGAGCACCCCTCCGCCGCCGGCACCGCCACTGAGCGCCATTGGCTCGACTTATTCAATCGCTATCTCCCCCAGCGCTACCGCGCCACTCCGGCTTTTGTCATCGATTCCGAAGGCCGCCGCTCCCGCCAAATCGACATCGCCATCTTCGATAACTTGTACTCACCCCTGCTTTTCCCCCACAAATCCGGCCTCCACATCCCCGCCGAAAGCATCTACGCCGTATTCGAAGTGAAGCCGACTTTCTCCAAGCAATGGATCCGCGACGCCGGCGAAAAAGCCGCATCAGTCCGGTCCCTCCTCCGAACCTCGGTCCCCATCATCGCCGGAGGAGGCCGCCGCCGCGCCATCCGCCCGAGCCCGATCCTAGCCGGACTCCTAGCCACCACCTCCGTCTGGACCCCCGAAACTTTCTCCAAAAACCTCCGCTCCGCCCTCCTGTCAGATCAAAACCGCCTGGACCTAGGCTGCTGCCTGGCCCACGGCTCCTTCGAACAAACCAAAAAGATCACCATCAGCATCCCAGAAGAGTCCCTAATCTTCTTCATCCTGCGTTTATTAGAGCGCCTAAGATCCCAAGGCACCGCCCCCGCCGCCGACCTAATGAAATACGGCCGCCACCTGGAATCATTTAAATAGAGCCGCTGGGAAACTCGGAAACTCGGGGAAACTCGGGGGGAAACTCGGGACAGTACACTCAAACACTTTGAGAAAATGAGGCCCTTCGCACAACCATCTATTCGATGTCTCGAATCGCCCGGATTGTGCTGGAGAATATTCCATACCACCTCACCCAGCGCGGCAACGGCCGCCAGCAAGTCTTCTTCGAAAACCAGGACTATCGCCTCTATCTCGACCTCTTGCGTAATTATTCCGAGGATGCCCATCTGCGCCTGTGGGCCTACTGCCTCATGCCCAACCATGTTCACCTGATCGCCGTCCCGGAACGTCCTGAGGCGATGGCGTCCGCGCTAGGCCGTACGCACGCCGACTTCGCACGCCACTTCAACCTCCGCGGGAGGACCTGCGGCCATGTCTGGCAGGCGCGGTTCTTCTCCTGTCCGTTGGAATCCGCCCACCTGTGGCGCGCGGCGGCCTATGTCGAGCGCAATCCGTCCCGAGCCCGCATCGTCAAACATCCCGGCGAGTATCCCCTCGTGATAAACATGGTCCAGCGCACCCGTCCATTTAGGGCTGACCGCCAATACCGGGTTTCTGGACCTGTCGGCCTGGCAGGCAGAGTATACTCCGCATCGTTGGAGCACAGTGCTTGCGATGGGAGTTGACAAGGAAGCGTTTGGACGTCGTTTGCAGGAGGCCAGCCGCCGCGGCCGTCCCCGGGGCAGCGACGAGTTCGCTCAAAACTTGGAAAAGCAGACCAACCGAACCCTGCGCCCCCTCCCCGCCGGCCGCCCGAGAAAGCGACCCCACCACGACGACGGACAGCTCTCATTGGAGATTGGAGTTTGAGTGTACTGTCCCGAGTTCCCGACCATTCCGGAGGACATCGAGCGCTTTCAGCATTGCTGTGCCTTGTAAGGGCGTGATAGAAACTGCATTCTGTCGAATCAGCGAGCCGCGATTTTACTAGACGATATTCATACTTTATCGTCTATAAAAGAGGCGGGTGTTCGAGTCCCTGGTGAGGCAGCAGGTTCTCTATTCGATCGATCCCACCTATCATGGAATCCGTCGCGCCAGAGGAGGGCAACCAGGCTGCATCGCGGAGCACGTACAGATTAAAAATTTCGTCTCTGAAGAGGAGAGAGGGAACCACCAGGCCGCGAATTTCATAATCCTGTCCGTTGCCCCGGAAGGTAGCCGTGCCGGCGCGAACCATCCCAGCCTTCTCGAAACCGTCGTGTGGTGCCGGGGACAGGATGTAGCGGCCCTCTCCTGGAACATGCAGCCACAAGGTAGATCCGCCCGTGGGAGAATGCGAAAATGGCGCCTGCTTTATTGCCGTTCGGCCATTGACGCGAATCTCCGGCCCGCTCCCGAATACAGAAATGAACGACGTATCGTCGATGGACGCGTCGTGCGCTTGCGGCGTAGGGCTGAACTTGAAATACGCGACGATTCTTTCCCGACCATCCGCGCTGACCATGAGATCCAGCGCGATTGTGTCGCCTATGTGAACCGTCTGCGGCGTTGGATACTTTGGCAGCTTCGCGAAACTCAACCTACCCCCGTTGGCGCTCGCATCTAAACTTTCGCGCAGCGTCTCGGAAATAGTGAGCGGCCCGAAGGAGACCTGCAAGCTCTGGTCAGCCGGCGTGCCTGATACGGTCATATCGAAACCAAAGCAAGATCGCGCGCCAAGATCACAAATGAATTGTCGCAGCGTATTGCCGTCAGCAGGATCACCTCCGACCAGAGCGCTGTCGAAGGCCTGACTCGTCGGCGGCCACGGCTCATAGTTAATCCTGGACCTGATCGTAACGCCTGAATCCAGCACTTGGAATGCGGTTAATAAGTCAGCGGATTTTTCGGCGGGTTTCATCGACGACTGCGCGAGCGCCGCTACCGCGATCGCGAAAGAGAGGAATGAGCTAGGTTTAATCATTGGGACTCTTGTCTTCGGCAGGGGGAATAATTCTGGGGCGCAATTCGGTAACTGGGCGCCATAACCGGTCTGGCCGGGCCGACGGAGGTATCGATGACTTGGGCAATTTCACAATCCGGTCGCGGTATACGGTGTTGGTGATGATCCGCTCCTGAATCACCGGGACCTCAACGCGCTGTGTCTTGATTACGGTCCGGGAGCCTCCGCGCCATGCTCCCAGTGCCAGCACAATCGCTAGAGCAATCGCCAAGGGTAGCGGAACGCGGATGGATGTTGCCCACGCCTTCTTCCACCACGGAGGCGTTCGCTCAGGGAATACTGACTGTCGCAATCGCCGAGGCACCCGCGGCGCGCGCCATTGTCGCAATATTGCGCTTAGCTCGGGATCGTCTTGCACCTCGTCTTTACCCAATGGATGATCCGACTCAAACAGCCCCATGCACTTTACCTCCAGTTCCGTACGCCGCCAGCATACGCTTGATCCGCGCTCGCGCCCGATGCAGGCGCGACTTGACCGTCCCGACGTCCGCACCCACGATGTGCGCGATCTCCTCCAGGGTGGCGCCCTCATACTCGAACAGAATTAGTGCCTCCTGTTGCAATGTCGACAGGGAAGCCACGGCGTCAGCGACGGCTGATCCGGCGTCAAGTCCCGCCCGCGGATCAATTGCCCGCGTATACAATTCCTCATCGTCCAACTGCTCCTCGGAGCGCTGGTCGCGATAATGCTTGAGTGCCAGATGACGAGCGATGGACAAAAGATAAGTTTTCACCGAGCCACGCTCCGGATCAAAGCGCTCTGGCCTGCGCACGAAGCTCAAGAACGTCTCTTGAGTCAGATCTTCGGCGATGTCCTCGCGCCTCGTCAGGCGAAATAGGAAGCTGTATACCACTTGGCTGTACTGGTCGAATGCGGCCTCCGGCGTCACATCTATTAATTACCGCGGCGGCCGGTCCAAGATACGGGCGGGATTCGCATCGGGGGCTTCTTTATCGGAATAGGCGTCGCGCAACTCACGCACCTAACACACTTTCGATAATCCGAACGTTATATTTACTCGTGAAATTTGCTCGGTTCGTCGCAGTCGACCGGGGAACTCGGGGCGGGGAACTCGGGACAGTACACGCAAACACCAAAAGAAAAAGCCCCAATCTTTCGACTAGGGCTTTTTCTTGATTTAATTGCGCGACGCCCTACTCTCCCACACACTCGCGCACGCAGTACCATCGGGTGAAGGGGCTTAGCTTCCGTGTTCGGATGGGAAGGCGGCTCTAGCTTCCCACCCAATCCACAGCCACCACCCCACACCTGCGAATCTCCTGATCCCCGGTAATCACACTCCCCTTCTCCGCCTGCGCCAGCCAAATCGCAAATGCATCCCCGAACGCAACCGCATGCGCCGCCTTCACCCGAGCCGCCGCCGGTAAT
>JBEKPC010000218.1:0-10671 GCA_049521155.1 Bryobacteraceae bacterium | reverse complement strand
CGTGTCCGGCTAGGTATTTGGTGGCGCTGTGAACAACGATGCTCGCGCCGAGTTCTAGCGGGCGCACCATCATGGGAGTCGCAAAGGTGTTGTCGACGATCAGAGGGGCACCGGCGCGATTGGAAATTTCGGCTATTTTGTCCAGGGCGGCGACCCGAAGGAGCGGATTTGAGATCGTTTCCATGATGACGGCGCCGGGCTTGGTTTCGGCGACGGCTTCCTCAAATGCGGCGAGGTCGCAGACGTCGACGAAGGTGGTTTCGACGCCCATGGGGGCGAAAACGCTCATCAATAATTTGGTCGTGGCTCCGAAGAGGGCGTTGGCGGCGACGATGCGTTTGGGACGGTCGAGGATGGCAGCGAGAAGGCCGAGATGCAGCGCGCTCATGCCGGAGGCGCAGGCGAATGCGCCTGAGCCGCCTTCGAGCTCGTTGACCAGATCGGCCAAAGCGTTGCGGGTGGGATTCTCAAAACGGCCGTAGGATTGGCCCTCTTCGCCGCCCAAAATGCGATCCAGCGCGTCCATCGAATCGTAGACGTAGCTGGTTGCGGTATGGATCGGTGTGGTGGTGGGCACACAGCCGGACCCGCGTTTGCGGTCGGCGAAGTGAACGGCTTTAGTTTCGAATTTCATGAGCGCTTCCAGCGCACTCCTTCCTTGGTGTCCTCTAAAACGACGCCCATCGTGAGGAGATCTTTGCGGATCTGATCGGCGCGGGAGAAGTCCTTCGATTTTTTGGCGGCGTTGCGTTCGGCGATTTTAGCGTCGATATCGGCATCGGATAATCCATCGGCAGTGCCGGCGGATGGCTTCAATACGTCGAAGATGGAGTCGAAGCGGGTCAAAAATTCGAAGGCGGAAGGCGTGTTGCCGTTGAGAAATTCGCCGGCGTCCATGGCGGTGTTGGTGTCGCGCACGTATTCGAAAACGGCGGCCAGGGCTTCGGCGGTGTTCAAATCGTCGTCGAGGGCATCGTCGAAAGCTTTGGTTGCGGCGTGGGTTCGGGCGATCAGTTTCTCGTTGACGCCGTCGGCGAGCTTCGCGGTTTCGAGGCGGAGCTTGTAATTACGGAGTCGTTCGATGGAAGTCGCGGCGGCTTTCAGGCCGTCGAAGGTGAAATTCAATTTCTTGCGATAGGGGACCGCGGCAAGCTGGTAGCGGATGACTTCCGGGGTATGGCCCATCGCCATGAGGTCGCGCAAGGTATAGACATTGCCCAATGATTTAGACATCTTCTGGCCGTCGATCGAGAGATGCTCCGAGTGCAGCCAATAGCGGACGAACGTTTTGCCGGTGAGGGCTTCCGATTGGGCGATCTCATTTTCATGATGGGGGAAGGCGAGATCGACGCCGCCGGTGTGGATATCAAGGGTTGCGCCGAGGTACTTCATCGCCATGACGGAGCACTCGATATGCCAGCCGGGACGGCCGGGGCCGAGGGGAGTTTGCCAGGCGGGCTCGCCATCTTTTTGGGCTTTCCAGAGGACAAAGTCGCGGGCGTCGGCTTTATCGTACTCGTCGACATCGACGCGGGCGCCGGGGCGGATACCGCTGAAATCGTTGTGGGAGAGCTTTCCGTAGGACGGGAAATTGGCGATGCGGTAGTAGACGGAACCCTCGCTTTCATAGGTGAAACCGAGCTCGTGGAGCTTCTCGATGGCGACGGCCATGTCGTCGATATGCTCGGTGGCTTTGACCAGGCGCTCGGGACGTTCGAGGCGGAGGGTGGCGGTGTCCTCCAGAAAGGCCTGGGTATAAACGGCGGTGTATTCGGCGATGGATTTATGTTCGGCGGCGGAGTTGCGGATGATTTTATCCTCGACATCGGTAATGTTCATGACGTGGTCGAGCTGATAGCCGCGGGCGCGGAGCCAGCGGCGGAGGATATCGGGAAAAGTGAAGGCTCGCAGGTTGCCGATATGGGCGAAATTGTAGACGGTAGGCCCGCAGGTATACATTCTGACCACATTTCCGTGGAGAGGAGCGAAGGGTTCGACTTGTTGCGTAAGAGTGTTGTAGAAGCGGAGGGCCATGGCTGGGGTGAACCTTTATCCTAGCAGGCGCAATACGGCTGAGCAGTTTTTCAGAGTTCGGGCGACCTGCCGCCACGCAAGCCGCCCCCCTCCTAACGTTAGCTACGGCCCGTCGTGCCCTTTCGGGCCAGGCTTGCCGCAGTTATCTCAACAGACCATCTTTACAACAGCCCACTGAGATGGGATCCCGATCCGTGTTATCACTCTCACGGCAAAGTCCGCTGTAAGGGACACTGGTTCCCTCCGACACAATATGACGACTCCGTACAGGACCGCGCGGACTTGACGGAATCACGACCTGGGCATCAATCGGAAGACTCCCAGATTCTTGACTGTATGTTAGGAGGGGATTTTGCAGTTTGATTGTGGGTGAAGATGGGAAGTTGAAGAATCGGCGGGAGATTGAGTTTGCGGATTTGAGGGGAATCGAGGTGGGCAAAGGATCTCTTCGCGCGGGCTGAGCGGCTAAAGGAGGGAAAAGAATCTGAGAAACCTCCGTCTGGTCCGGATTTCCAAAAATCCGGCGGGCGTCAGGGCTCGAAAAACATCTTTGGGTTTGAGTGCGGGAAGCCTCCCGCTCATGCAGGCTCGGGCACCAGCACGCGGATTTCTTCTTTTACCGTCTTGTCGGAGGGGATCGGCAGATGATCTTTTTGCATGCTCTCGATGTATGCGCGAATAGCATCTTGAGCCATGGCGCGTGCCTCTTCGAGAGTGTCGCCTTCCGTCACCAGACCGGGAAGCGCCGGGCAGGTGACGACGAACCCGCCTTCTTCAGCAGGCTCGAACAGTACTGTGTAGTTATATTCCGCCATCAGCTCTTCTTCGATGATACGTCCTTCCGTTCCAGTTTCGCTGGATGCGTTGCTTGATGAATCTCCTGTAGCTGCCGGATCGCCAAGTGGGTATAAATCCGCGCGGTCTTCAGGTCAGTCAGGTCATGGCCGAAAGGTAACGGAGGGCGGCTAAGGGAAAAGAATCTGAGGAACCTCCGGTTTCCCCCGGTTTCCCGGCACCGAAAACGCCGCCGGGTTCTCGTGCCGGGTGTCCGGGCTGCGCCCGGATGGACCGATTGGCAATCGGTCCGCAGGTTGCCAACCTGCCCCACGACGGACCATGGTTTTCATTGCTTTCGGGCGCATGTAGTTAGCCGCAGGTGCCATGCTGCGGTTATCCCAGCTGTTAACTGGGATGGGATCCCGATCCGTGTTATGACTCTCACGGCAAAGCGCACTGAAAGAGACGCAGGCGTCCACTGGGATACCCCTAGACTCTTGCCCATAGATTAGAGGGTCCTGGGAGCGGGCTGAATTGAGTGAAACACGTAAGTACAAGATATGCTGGAAGAACGTGTTTCATTTTGAGTTGCAAGCGGTTTGTCCGGAGACCGGGGCGCGGGCGGGGATTCTTCATACGGCTCATGGGGACGTGGAAACGCCGGTGTTTATGCCGGTGGGGACACAGGCGGCGGTTAAAGGGGTCCTGCCACGGGACCTTGACGCGCAGATTATTCTCGCGAATACGTACCATCTCTATCTGCGGCCGGGGCATGAGACGGTGCGGCGGTTGGGTGGGCTGCATGGGTTCATGAACTGGCCGCGGGCGGTTGTTTCATTCTCATTTGAATGGAGATCCGCATCTTTTTACGCCGGAATCGACGATTGATGTGCAGATGGCGCTGGGGAGCGACGTCATGATGGTGCTGGATGAATGCATTCCCCATCCATGTGACTATGACGCTACGCGTCATTCCACGCAACGCACTGTACGGTGGGCTCAGAGGGCGATGGCGCATTTTGCACAGGACGACGACGGGATGCGGGCGGTTTTTCCGATTGCGCAGGGGGGGATGCACGCGGATCTGCGGCGGGCTTGCGCGGAGCAATTGGTCGAATTGGACGCGCGGGGGTATGCGATTGGCGGGCTTTCGGTGGGCGAGCCGAGGCCGTTATCGCTTGAAATGACGGAGATCACCACGCCACTGTTGCCGGTGGACCGGCCACGGTACGTGATGGGAGTGGGGATGCCGGAGGAGCTGCCGGAGTACGTGGCGCGCGGTGTGGATATGATGGACTGCGTTCTGCCGTCGCGAAATGCGCGCAACGGATGCCTGTTCACGAGCGCGGGAAAAATTTCGATCAAGCAGACGCAATATAAGGAGGACGCGAGGCCGGTGGACGAGAAGTGCGGGTGCTATACGTGCCAGAACTTTTCGCGGGCATATTTGCGGCACCTGTTTCAAGCCGGAGAAATGACATTTTCGACACTTGCGACGCTGCATAACCTGAGACGGTACCTTGACATCATGAGAGAGATCAGGCAGTCTATATTGATTGGGAAGTACCCGGAATACCTACGCGCGTGTCGCGCGGGACAATAAATGCAATATTTAGGCTTTTTTCTCCTTCAGCAAGCCGCGCCCAGCGCGCAGACGAATCCTTTAATGAGCTTTCTGCCGCTCATTTTCATTGTCGCGATCTTCTATTTCCTGGTGTTCATGCCCATGCAAAAGCAGAAGAAGCAGCAGGCGCAGATGCTGGCGAATCTGCAAACAGGGACCGATGTGCTGACGACGGGCGGCATTGTCGGCACGATTATCAGCATCAGCGACACGACGATGATTCTGCGGGTGAAGCCGGACAATATTAAGCTGCAAGTGATGCGCAGCGCCGTGGCGAGCCTGGTGGACAACAAGGCCGCGATCGAGGAAAAAAAGTAAGCCGTTAAGTAACCCCATGAAAAGCAATCTTAAATTTCGTCTCCTGGCCATCATCGCGGTCATTCTAATTTGCGTGTATGGCATTATCGGCTTGCCGAAGTCGAAAGAAGAGCTGGTCCAGAACTGGAAGAGCAATATCCGGCTGGGGCTGGATCTGAGCGGCGGGAGCCACCTGGTGCTGGAGGTCCATCTACAGGACGCGTTCATCGGCGAGGCTGACTCCGTAATCGCGCGGCTGAAAGACGAGGCCGCCAAGGCGTCGATTCCGGTGGCGGAAATGACGCGCAACAGTCCGCAGACGATCGCGGACGCGGGCAATATCCAGATCAACATTGGCGGCGTGGGGCCGACGCAGGCAGGCAACTTCCGGCAACTGGTGAACGACAATTTCGGCAATGAGTGGATTCTGACGCCGGTGAATCAGACTGATTTCCGGATGAATTTGAAGCCCAGCGAGGTGCTGAGGCTGAAGGCCGACACGATCACGGAAACGAAGAACACGATCGCGAACAAGATCAACCAACTGGGGTTGAGCGAGGCGACGGTGCAGCAGCGGGGCGGAGGGTCGAACGAAGCGCAGTTGCTGGTGCAACTGCCGGGTGTCGATGATCCGGCGCACATCAAGCAGATTCTGGGCACGACGGCGCAGCTTGGGTTATATGAAGTGAAGGGCGGGCCGTTCGGGTCGCGGGAAGAGGCGATTTCGCAAAGCAAGGGCGGGGTGCTGCCGCTGGATTCGCAGTTGGTGAAGGGATTGACGGCGGGTGGCGCGCCGGCTCCGATTTATTTGCTGGCGCGGACGCCGGTGGTGACGGGGCGGGATATTCGCGACGCGCGGCCGCAGCAAGCGCAGGATCGGGGATGGGAGACGGAGTTCGTTCTGGCGCAGGATGCGGCGAAACGGTTCGAACGGTTCACGGGCGCTCACATTCACGACCGGCTGGCGATTGTGCTGGATAACGTGGTGCTGAGCGCGCCGACGATCAATGCGAAGATCAGCGACAACGGCGTGATCGAGGGCATGGGAAGCCATGAAAATGCCTCCGATCTGGCGTTGAACCTGAAGGCCGGCGCGCTGCCGGCGAGTGTCGAGTACCTGGAAGAGCGGGCGGTAGGCGCGTCGCTGGGCTCCGATTCCATTAAAGAAGGAATGTGGGCGGGGATCGCGGGCGTGCTGGCGGTGGTGCTCGTGATGCTGGTGTATTACAAGAAGAGCGGGATCAATGCGACGCTGGCTCTGATCCTGAATGCTTTGATTCTGGTGGCTGCGCTGAGTTATTTCGGAGCGGTGCTGACGCTGCCGGGGATTGCCGGGATCATTTTAACGATCGGTATGGCGGTCGATTCGAACGTACTGATTTTCGAGCGGATTCGCGAAGAGCTGCGGACGGGCAAGAGCGTGATCGCGGCGGTGGATGCGGGTTTCAACAAAGCGTTTTTAACCATTATCGATACGCACGTCACGACGATCGTATCCTGCGCCTTCCTGTTCCTGTTCGGAACGGGGCCGGTGCAGGGATTCGCGGTGACGCTGGTGATCGGGTTGTTCGCCAATGTATTTACCGCGGTTTTTGTATCGCGGACGATTTTCGACTGGGAGCTGGGAATGCAAAAGAGAGAGGTAACTATAAGTATCTGAAGTGGTTTGAACTGCCCCGGATTTTGTGGTATTTTGGGAAACCCACCGGGCAGGGGATCGAACCGATCGGGAACTTTAGAACGGTGGCCGGTGTCTGTAAGATAAAGCCGGCAGTACAGGCTCAATGGAATTATTCAAGAACACGAATTACGACTTTCTCGGCAAGAAGTGGCCGTTCATCATAGCGTCGTTGATTTTAACGGCGGCTGGACTTACCAGTCTGGCGATACACGGCGGGCCGACATATGGAATCGATTTTAAGGGCGGGGCGGAGATGATGTTGAAGTTCAACCAGCAGCCTCCGCTCGACCAGATCCGGGCGGCGTTGGGGAAAAAGATCAAAGGCGAAGTGGATGTTCAGCAGATCGCGGGCAGGAACGAAGTGCTGGTAGGCACGGAGATTCAGCCGAACGAGGCGCAATTGAACCTGAATCGCCAGTTGATTGAAGACACGCTGCGCGCGATGTTCGCCGATCCGGGCGGCAAGCTGGATCTTAACAACTCTTCCGTCGAGCAGTTGGCCAACCGGCTGCGCGGTCCTTTACAGACGGCAGGCGTGCCGATGTCCGAGCAGGAGTTGGAGGACGCGGTGAGGGGAATTGAGGAGTACCGGGCGTCGAAAGGCGGCATCCTGAACTCTTTCGATGAACTTTCTTCTGTGAAAGGGGTAACTCCGGCCCTTATTTTAGCGTTAAAACAGGAGTGCAATCTTGGGCCGTTCACAATTCTATCCGCGGAGATGGTTGGACCCAAGATCGGAGCGGATCTGAAAGCGCAGGGATTGCGCGCCGTGCTGTTCGCGCTGGCCGGGATGCTGGTGTACATCGCGTTCCGTTTCGAGTGGATTTACGGAGTGGCGGCGGTGGTGGCGGTGTTTCACGACACTATCATTACGATCGGGCTGTTCTCCTTGTTCCACAAAGATATTTCGCTGACGGTGGTAGCCGCGCTGCTGACGCTGGTCGGTTATTCGATGAATGACACGATCGTGACGTTCGACCGGATTCGCGAGAATCTGAAGATCGTGCGGCGGGAGAAGCTGGAAACGATCGTGAACCTGAGTGTGAATCAGACCTTGAGCAGGACGGTGCTGACCAGCGGTTTAACGCTGCTGACGGCGCTCTCCTTGTGGTGGTTCGGTGGACAAGTTTTAAATGGATTTTCGTTCGCGCTGGTGATGGGAATACTGGTAGGGACATATTCGTCGGTTTACATTGCCAGTCCAATCCTGATATTCTTCCAGAACTTCATGGATGCGCGGAGGAGTGACGCGAAGAGGAAAAAAGTCGCGTAACGAGTATTTAAGAGGGGGAGGGAAAGGCTTATGTTCGAACAGAGCTTCGTAGATGGTACCGGTAAAACGCACAAGAGCTGGACGGTGGTGCTCTCGTTCACGGGGCAGATCCTGATTGTGATCGTGCTGGTGCTGATCCCGCTGATCTACACGGACGTGCTGCCGAAAGCGTCGTTGACGACATTTCTAACTGCGCCGCCTCCACCGCCTCCACCGCCTCCGCCACCGCCGGCGGCACCGGTGAAGATTGTGAAGGTGGCTCCGCGGCAATTCGATGCGGGTAGATTGACGGCGCCGAAAACGATCCCGAAAGATATCGCTGTCATTAAAGAAGAGGATCTGCCGCCGGCGATGTCGTCGGGCGGTGTGGTGGGCGGTGTTCCGGGCGGCGTCCCGGGCGGTACCGCGGGTGGCGTGATTGGCGGCATTATCGGCGGGATTCCGTCGGCTGCGCCTCCGCCGCCGGTGAAGGCGCCGGAGAAGCCGAAGACTCCCGATCGTATCAGGGTCGGCGGGAACGTGCAGGCGGCGAACCTGATTAAGAAGCAGGTCCCAGTTTATCCCCCGCTCGCCAAACAGGCGCGCATTTCGGGGCAGGTGCGATTCACGGCCATTATCGGCAAGGACGGCACCATTCAGAATCTGCAACTGATCAGCGGGCATCCGCTGCTGGTTGCGGCCGCGCAGGATGCTGTCAAGCAGTGGATTTACAAACCGACTCTATTGAACGGGGAGCCGGTGGAAGTCATCACTCAAATTGATGTGAACTTCAGTTTGAGTCAGTAGTGCACGAAGCGGACGTGAAAGCGTCCGCTTTTCAATTTCAACTCGCAGGAGAAAATCATGGTTCTACAATTACAAGTTTGGGCGCTCATGCTTCTTCAGGAAGCATCGCCCGCCGTCGGCTTCGATGTACTGTCGATGCTCAAGCAGATGAGCTGGCCCGCCAAACTCATCGTGCTCACCCTCTTTATTATGTCGGCATGGTCGATCGGCGTCATGATCGATCGTGTAATCGCCTTCAACGGCGCCAGGAATCAGTCGCGGCAATTCGCCCCGGCGGTTGCGGGCGCGTTACGGGAAGGCAAGCTGGATGAGGCGATCAAGATCGCCGACCGTTACAGCAAGAGCCACTTGGCGAAGGTGGTTGTCGCGGGTTTGCAGGAATTCCGGGCGCATCAGCTTAGCTCCGATATATCGGGTGAGGAAATCGAGGCGTCGAAGCGTGCTCTGGAACGCGCCGAAGCGATTGTGCACGCGGAACTGAAGCGCGGCATTTCGAGCCTGGCGACCATCGGTTCCTCGTCGCCGTTCGTCGGCCTCCTGGGAACGGTGCTGGGAATTATCAACGCGTTCAAAGGCATTTCAACGGAAAAGTCGACCGGTCTGGGCGCGGTGGCGGGCGGTATTTCGGAAGCGCTGGTCACGACCGCGGTCGGACTTTTCGTGGCGATTCCAGCCGTCTGGGCGTACAACTATTTCACCAACCGGGTGGAAGCGTTCGACGTCGAGATGGGGAACTCGAGTTCGGAGCTGGTGGATTATTTCCTGAAGCGTTCGCAGCGGGCGAGCGCCGGCAAGTAGTCGTTTAAGTAAAGTTTGCGAGTTGAAATTCCGGATCGCGCCGCGGGTCCTTGATCGGGCCGGCGGCGCGGGACGGGTACAGGAAAACAGGAGCCGTTATGCATAAAATGAAAGCACCGCCGGTGGTCGCAGACATCAACGTGACGCCGATGGTGGACGTGATGCTGGTGCTGCTGATCATCTTCATGGTGATCACGCCGATGTTGCAGCATGGCGTGACGGTGGAGATGGTGAAGGCGAAAAACCCGGTCGCCATGAAAGACGCGGACAAGGAAGACGCGGTAATGGTCGGCGTGACGCGCGACGGCAAGGTGGTGTTGAGCCCTGGCAATATCCAGTTGCTCCCCTCCGATTTGCCGAACAGGGTGAAGGATCTGCTGACGAATAAGCTCGACAAGACGGTGTATATCAAGGCCGATATGCGAGCCAAGTACGAACTGGTGGAGGATGTGATCGATAACCTGCGCGCGGCGGGCGTCGATCAGTTGGGACTGCTGACGGAGCAGATTGCGCCGCAGTCCGGCCCCACCACTCCGAAGCCGGCGAGCGATTAGTTCAGGACATTTTTCTTCGAGGAGAATTTTATGGCAATGAATCTGGGCGGTGGAGCCCAAAAAGCCGAAATCAACGTCACGCCACTGATCGACGTTCTGCTGGTGCTACTGATCATTTTCATGGTGATCACGCCGCTGACGCCGCATGGCCTGGAGGCGCTGGCGCCGCAGCCGCCGAAGGACAATACTCCTCCTCCGCCGGATCAGGATCGCACGGTGGTGATTCAGATCGACAAAGACAGGTCGATGAAGATCAACCAGGAACCGACGTCGGAAGCGACCATGGGCGACCGTCTGCTGGAGATTTTTAAGACTCGCGCCGAGCGGGTGGTTTTCGTGAAGGGCGATCCGAGTCTGGATTTCCAGACGGTGGCGCGGGCCATCGACATCGCCAAGGGCGCGGGCATCGACAAGATCGGTCTGATGACGCCCAAGATTGAAGCCGGACAATAAGGGATCAAGGAAAATAATCGCATGCGCAAAGTCTCCTCCGTAAGCGCCGGGATACTGACTGGCGTTCTGATTTTGGGTGCCGCCGGCTGTGACAAGCTGAAGTCGCGCGACGACATCAACAAAGGCATCGCGTCTTTTAGAAACGCCAAGTACGGAGATGCGGTGGAAAAGTTCAAGGAAGCGGCGGCGCTGGATCCGAGCAACGAAAACGCCCGTCTCTATCTGGCCACCGCGTACATGTCGCAGTGGATTCCGGGCGCGGACTCTCCAGAGAATCTCGGCTATGCGTCGATGGCGCAGGAAGAATTCAATAAGGTTCTCGAAAAGAATCCGAACGATACCACGGCACTGGCTTCGCTGGCGTCGATCGCCTATATGTCGGCCGCGCCGCTGC
>JBEKPC010000217.1:0-7076 GCA_049521155.1 Bryobacteraceae bacterium | reverse complement strand
CGGGCAACGGCGGCGCGGGCAGGGGAGCGGCATTCGCGCTAAAGGCGGCGGGAGCGAAACTGTCGATTACGGGACGCAATATCGATCGGGTGCGGGCGCTCGCCAAGGTGTGCGATGCGGAGCCGCTGACGCGGGAGCAGGCCAGCGCGCGCATGTTCGACGTGCTGGTGCATTCGACGCCGCTCGGGATGTTTCCGAAGATCGAGCAATCGTTTTTCGACGGAAAGATTCCGGCGAAGCTGGTGTTCGACATGGTCTACAATCCGCTGGACACGCTGCTGGGGCGGATGGCGAAGGATCAGGGAGCGGTGGTGATCCGCGGCCTGGAAATGTTCCTCGAACAAGCGTCGCGGCAGTTCGAAATATGGACTGGCGAGACGGCTCCCCGCGCGGTGATGGAGAAGGCGGCGATGGAAGCGCTCGAAGCACACTATGCGGCGGGTGAATGATAATACGGTCATGGATGTCACTCGCCGAACACTCGCCCGGATGCTCGCTATCGTGACCGCCGCTCAGCCCGGATCCTCACAGACAGCCGCGCCCGGCAATGCGGACCTGGAATCGGCGCGGGAGCTGTTGCGGACAAATCTTAAGCAGATCGCCCAGGTGAAATTGCCGATGGCGATCGAGCCTGCCTGCCACTTCAAGGCCTAAGCGATGGCGAAGTTCAATTTCAACGACGACATTTTTTTTGGCACCATCTCAGAGATCTCGACCGCTCTGCAAACCAAGGAATTTTCGGCTGTCGAACTCACTCACGCGTTTTGCGATCGTCTGGAAAAACTTGGGCCGCACTATAATGCGCTCGCGTTATCGCTGCGCGATACGGCTCTGCGCAAAGCGAAGGCAGTGGACCACGATTTCAAACTGGACCGCGTTCGCAGTCCTCTGCAAGGCATCCCGTATGGCGCAAAAGATCTTCTCGCGGTGAAGGGCAAGGTGACCGCCTGGGGCGCAAAGCCCTATGCGACGCAGGTGTTCGACGAGGATGCGGACGTGATCGAACGGCTCGACAAAGCGGGCGCGATCCTGATCGGCAAATTGTCGATGATCGAACTGGCGGGCGGAGGCGGCTATCGTTTCCCCTCGGCGTCGGTCACCGGACCTTGTTTAAATCCGTGGGATCGCACACGCTGGAGCGGCGGCTCCTCCAGCGGCCCGGGCGCGGCGACGGCTGCGGGCCTGGTCGCATTCTCTATTGGATCAGAAACCTCGGGATCGATCCTGAGCCCCAGCGCTTACTGCGGTCTCACCGGTTTGCGCCCGACCTACGGCTTGGTAAGCCGCCGCGGTGCGATGGCGCTTTCCTGGACGCTCGATAAAATCGGCCCGATGTGCCGCTCGGCAGAGGACTGTGCGCTGGTGCTCAGCGTGATCGCAGGCGTCGATTATGAAGATCCCGGATCGGCGGGAAAATCGTTCCATTATGCGCCGCAGTATGCGCGCCAACCGGATGAAATTACCATCGGCTATGCACCCATTGATTTCGACGAGTTCGCGGATCCAACCACGCGCGCCGCGTTCCAGGAAGCGTTGAAGCTGGTGAAGTCGCTCGGCATGAATACGAAGGAAGTGGAGATTCCCGACTTTCCCTACAGCGCCCTTGTCAACACCATCATCGGCGCGGAGGCGGGATCCATTTTCGAGGATTTGATCCGCAGCGGGAAAGTCGACGAGCTTGCCGACCACCGGCAGGCGCAAGGTTTAAAGATCGGTCTCGATATTTCCGCTACGGATTATCTGCGCGCCATGCGCGTGCGTGCGCTGATCCAGCAGGCGTTTAAGGATTTGTTCCTGAACGTCGATTTCCTGCTCACCCCGACTAAGTTCACGCCTGCCTCGAAGATCACAGACCCTCTGAATGGTCCCGGCGCACCCGCGCCGCCGGCGGCAAAATCGCGCGGATTGAACGGGCTGATCCCGGCCGGCAATCTGGCGGGTTTGCCGGCCATTTCCCTTCCCTGCGGATTCGCGGGCGGATTGCCCATCGCGATTTCCGTGGTCGGACGGCCGTTCTATGAGAACCAATTGATCGCGATCGGCAAGGCATTTCAGAGCCACACCGACTGGCATCGGCGCCGGCCGCCTGTTACAGGGTAAACAGTCTGTAAAAGGTCAAGCAGAAACCGCGCGCGACGGAGCCTTCTGCGCCTATACTAGAAAATCGCATGGAAACTACCACTACACGTAGATCCTTTTACTCGGCCGCAATTGCCGGGCTTGGCGCGCTGATGACCGCCGCGCTTGCAGCACCGGCCGCCGCCTATCTTTTATTCAAACCGCGCTCCCAGAAACAGTCCGATTTCGTTCCGGCCGCCGATCTGACGCAATTGACGGTGGGCAAACCGGAAGAGGTCGTGTACCGCCGCACGGTGGTGGACGGATGGCGCAAGTTAGACCAGAAATCGGTAGCGTGGGTAGTCCGCCAGGACGAACACACCGTGGTCGCGTTCACGCCGGAATGCACACACCTGGCCTGCGGCTATCACTGGGACGAGAAGGAACACAATTTCCTTTGTCCGTGCCACGGATCGGTGTTTTCCATTGACGGAAAGGTGATTAGCGGTCCGGCTCCGCGGCCGCTGGATCGTTATGTCACGAAAATCGATCAAGGCAAACTTCTGATCGGATCTGAGATTCAGAAGGGATAGAAGATGCTGCGAAAAGTAATCGATTGGCTCGAAGAGCGGACCGGCATTGAAGCAGCGATCAACCATTTTCTTTATGAGGACGTGCCCGCTTCAGCCGGATGGCACCAGGTGCTGGGAAGCGTGGCCTTGTTTGCGTTTCTGACGCAGGTCTTTACCGGGATTCTGCTGGCGGTGAATTACGCGCCGACGCCCGGCGAAGCTTACAACAGCCTGCGCTACATCGTGACGGAGCTCACCGGCGGACAGCTGATTCGTGGGCTGCATCACTGGGGCGCCAGCCTCATGATCATCGTGGTGGTGCTCCATATGGTGCAAGTATTTCTGTGGGGCGCGTATAAAAAGCCTCGCGAGGCAACCTGGATGGTCGGCGTGTTGCTGCTGCTGATCACACTGGCCTATGGGCTCACCGGATACCTGCTGCCCTGGGACAACCGGGCGTACTGGGCCACCACGGTGACGGTGCACATCTCCGCGCTGCCGCCCGTCGCGGGACCCTACGTTTTGCGATTGCTTGGTAGCGACGGGACGATCGGCGCTGTGACTTTCGCCCGCTTCTATGCGGCGCACGTCCTGCTGCTGCCGCCGCTGACCTTGCTGCTGATCGCGATTCACGTATACCTGGTGCGCCGCCACGGTGTGACTCCGATCGAGGCCGATGCGGGGCTTCCGAAGAAGAAATTCTATCCGGAGCAGGTCTTCAAGGATACCGTCGCGACGTTCCTCTGGTTTGCGATTCTCATGACCCTGGCCATCGCGGCGCGCGTGCCTCTTGGCCATATGGCGGACCCTACCGATTTTAACTTCACGCCGCGGCCGGAATGGTATTTTTTGTTCTTGTTTCAGTTCGTGAAATTCTTCAACGGGCCGCTTGAGGTGGTGGGAGCAGTAATTATCCCGACGCTTGCGATGCTGGTGCTGCTTCTAATGCCCTTCATCGATCGCGGCAAAGTCCTGCGCCTCCGGAATCGCACGGGCGCAATTGCAGTGGTCGTTTTCGCCGTACTCGGATGGAGCGCGCTCACCGCGCGCGCCATCCAGACCACGCCGCCCTCGACCGAGGATCCCAACGCCGGCCTGGCGCAGGTGGAGGCGTGGCAGGAACTCCCCGCCGATCAACTGGCCGCCATCGGAGCTTTTCGAAAAGACAATTGCGGCAACTGTCACGTGCTGGGAAAGTCCGGCGCCGCTCCGGATCTGACGCGCGCGACATCGCAGCGTCCCACCGATTGGCTGCTCCAGCATTTCAAACAGCCCGCGCCGAACGTGGCCACGCAATTGAAAAATCCCGAGCTGCGCAATCTGGTGAACTTCGTTACCAAGCGTAACGACTTGGCGGTGAAAGCGTGGCCCGGTGCGCCGCAGGACGCGGTGGAAGGCGCGATGATCTACCAGGCGAATCATTGTGACGCGTGCCACAAGGTGAACGGAGTCGGCATGGAAGCCGGCCCTGCGCTCAACGGCGTCGGAGAGCGTCACAACCGCGAATGGCTGGAAGGTCATTTCGCGGACCCGCCGAAGTTTTCCCCCGGCTCGACGATGCCGGCCTACAAGCTCAGTTCCCACGACCTGGACCGGCTGACCAGCTACATCACGGAGATTCCGAAGTAACATTAGGTCGTATGGACCGCCGTACGTTTCTAAAATCGACAGCAGCCATCGCCCTCTCCGAAGCCATGCCAGCGCAAACCACCGTGATCACCAGTTCCGTGATGCTCTGGACGCTGAAAGGTCCCTTCGAACAGCGTCTCGAAGTCGCCTCCCAGGCGGGCGTCCAATCGGTGGAGCTGGTCTCCGAGCATATCGATTGGACCGACGCCCAAATCCGCGACATGAAGAAGCTCGCGGCCTCGCTTCATCTCAGAATGGATACGATCCTCGCGCAGTCGGACTGGAAGCACCGTCCCGTTTCCATGGTGAAGCCGGAGGATCGCGAAGGGTTCCTGGCCGACGTGCGCCAGTCGATCGTGTTTGCGCAGAAGCTGGAGATCCCGCAGATCATCCTGATGAGCGGCGACGATGTTTCCGGCCGCACGCATGAGGAACAGTACGCATCCATGCTCGAATCAGTGAAGCGCGCGGGGGATCTGGCGGCGCAGGCGAATCTGACCCTGATCATCGAACCTCTCAACAACAAAGTCGATCACAAAGGGTTTTTTCTCAGCACCTGCGGCGAGGGTCTCAAGCTGGTGAAGGAATCGCAGAACCCCCACGTAAAACTGCTGTTCGATATTTATCACGAACAGGTGCAAGTGGGAAACGTGATCCGCACCATGCGCGAAGCGGCGCCGCATGTGGCCGTGTTCCACATCGCCGACAACCCTGGACGCAGCGATCCCGGCACCGGCGAAATGAACTACGAAAATATCTATAAAGCGATTGCGTCTTTCGGCTACGAAGGATACGTCACGATGGAATATCTTCCCATCGGCGATCAGACCGCGAGCTTAACGCACGCGACAAAGAACATGAGAGCGGTGCTGCCCGTCTGAAAGTGTGTCGCTTTTTGCTCCGTTTACTTCAGCGCGAGCACCGCGTCCAGCGGCGCGCCCGTGATGCGACCTTCGATTTCGCGAAACCCCGCGCCACGCAATAACGCCGAATATTCGCTCAGTGTGCGCTCCCGGCCTTCGGTACAAACCAGCATGTTCAGAGATTGCATGTGCGTCGCGACCGCGCCGCTGCGATCTTCCTTCAATAATTTTTCGGCGATCAGCAAGCCTCCGTTGTCCGGCAGCGATACGTAAATTCGCTTGAGCAGTACCTCGATTTTCGCTCCCGTCCAATCGTGCAAAATGCGTCCGACTGCGTACAGATCGGCGGCCGGCAGTGGATCGGCGAAAAAATCGCCCGCCACCAGCGAGACTTCGTCGCCCACGTGCTCTTTCGCCACTTCGATCACCGAAGGCAGATCGAAGAGCGTCGCTTTCAGGTTGGGATAGCGGTCGCGCGCGGCGAGCGCTAAATGCCCAGTCGCTCCGCCGAGGTCCACGAAGGAGGTAAACCTGGAAAGATCGAATGCCGCAATCACGGCGGGCGAGCTGATCATGCCGAAGCCGTGCATCCCCATCAGGAAATCGCGCTGCGCTTCGGGAGTGCGGAACAGGTGCGTGAACACGCCGCCATCGGTCCCGAAGGTCTGCTTCCATCGATGGGTGCCTTCGATCACCGCGTCGTCAAGATGCTCCCAAAGCCGATAGAGCGCATCGTTAGAATAGCGAATGTAACCGGAAAGCGTGCGCGGACTCGATCGCCTGAGATACTCGTCGGCCAGCGGCGTATTGACGTACCGGCCTTCGTGTTTCGTCAGCAATCCGAGCCCAACGCAAGCGTCGAGCAGCCGGTCAATCGCCGCGCCCGGCGGCCGTTCGCCATCGAAAATTCCCAGGCTGACCGCGGTAAACATGGTCTTCGATCGGCGAAATGCGTCGATCAATTCGAGGATAGGCGCTGCATCATTCATGAAAATGATCATAACCGCGCGGAGCAAGCGGGCGGCCCTGAAAATGGATCTGTCCCGGCACACCGCGCGTCACCCGCCCAATACGCGTGACGCCGCGCGGCGCAGTCGAGCCCTCAGGCAGCGTAAAGAGCAGCTCGTAATCTTCGCCACCATGAAGGGCTCCTTCAACGGTTGATCCGCGCATCACGGGAACCCGATCGATCTCCGCCACGACGTTCGATGCTAAACAGAGCCGATGCAGGTCCAGCGAAAGCCCGTCGCTCAAATCGATGCAGGCCGTCGCCAAGCCACGCAGGCTCCGGCCCAGCGCGAGCCGAGGCTGAATCCGGCGATCCCACGGTTTTCCTAATCTTCCCGAGACGAAAATCGAATCGCCTACGCGGGCACCATCGCGGCGCAGCGCTTTTCCGCGCGGCACGGACCCGCAGACCATGACGTCGCAATGAAATTTTTCATCGCGCGCCAGATCTCCGCCCGCGAGCGCGGTTTGGGTTCGTTTCGCTAATCGCAACAGTCCGCGATAGAACTCGTCAATCCATTTCGTATCCACTTTGAGGCGAGGCGCAGCCAGTGCTACCAGGCAAAATTTCGGATCGCCGCCCATCGCCGCGATATCGCTCAAGCTGCGCGCCAGCGCTCTTTCTCCAATCGAAGAAGCGCTCTGCGCCCGCGTGAAATGCACGTCCTCGATCATCTGGTCCGTGGTAAAAAGAAGCTCCTCGCCCATGCGTGGCCGATAAATCGCGCAATCATCGCCAATCCCCAAAGTCAGATTCCTGGAAGGAAAACTAAGCCGCCGGAGACGCTCGACCAGATCCAGCTCATTCATGAAACACAAGACCGGACGGCAGCTCTTCGCCGAAAATCTTGTTCATCGCCGCCAGATTGTCGCTCGGCTCCGCATCGAGGTCGACCCCTGGGAAGGCTCGTCGCACGACATCCAGCGTTGCAGCCGGTAAATCGCG
>JBEKPC010000216.1:0-7253 GCA_049521155.1 Bryobacteraceae bacterium | reverse complement strand
CCTGGACGCGAGCAGCGCTCACCGCATCTGGCGGCGTGACGGAAACAAGCATGCGAGCCCCAACGCGGGTCAGCCCGAGGCCGCCATGGCCGGAGCGCTCGGGGTACGCCTCGGCGGCGCCAGTTCGTATGACGGGCATCCGCACCACGCCCCTTTGCTCCACGGCGAAGGACGCGCGCCATCTGTGCGCAACGCCAGAGCGGCGCTATCGGTGGTCGCGATCGTATCGGGCCTGGCGTTCGGCGCGGCGTTGTTGGTCATTTCCGCGAGGAACAGAAATGCACGGCGGTGACGTGTGGCAGGTCGCGGAAGAACTGGGCATTCAAGCGTCCGAGTTGCTCGACTTCAGCGCCAATATCAATCCGCGCGGATTGCCTCCGCGCGCGAAAGAACGCCTGGCCCGCGACGCTTCCGATCCGCAATTGCTAAGCTTTTATCCCGACCTATCCGCGCGCCGTTTGCGCCACGCATTGAGTGAACATCTTTCGATCGACCCCGATGCGATTGTCGTGGGACCTGGCGCGGAGGCTCTGCTCGCTCCCATTCTGCGCTGTCTCCAGCCGAAGCGCGCGCTGATTCCAATTCCCGCTTTCAGCGAATACCGGCGCGTCGCCGGGCAACAGCAAATTGAAGTCACGCCCTTTTTTCTCGAACGCGAGGAGTTATTCCGCACGCCGGTCGACCGTTTTTGCCAGGAGTTTGGAGCGCAGCAGCACGATGTGATTTTTCTCAACAATCCGCACAATCCGTCGGGAGCCATGCTCGATGCCGAGGAAGTCCGGCGCGTCCGCGCAGCCGCGAATTCCTCGGGTGCGATGCTGCTGCTGGACGAGGCGTTCATCGATTACACCCCGCATGCGAGTCTGGTCCGCGACGCCGCCGCGGCGCCGGGCTTGATCGTTCTCCGATCGCTCACCAAATTCTACGGCTGTCCCGCGCTCAGAGTCGGATACGCGGTTGCCGATCCCGCGACCATACGCCGAATCCAATCTTTATTGCCCACCTGGCCGGTCACCCAACTGGCGATCGACGCGCTGGCCGAAGCGGTTGCAGACCACGAATATGCGGAGGCGTCCCTTCGCGAAAATGCCGTCCGTCGTCAAGCTTTGGCCAGTTCACTCGGCGCGTTAGGCGTCTTTGTATTTCCATCCGCCGCGAACTATTTGTTGCTTGAACTGCCCGCCCCAGTGCCCGAACTGCGCGCCCATTTGATCGCGAACCATCGCATCCTGATCCGGAATTGCGATTCCTACGAAGGACTGGCGCCCGCCCGCTATGTGCGCGTCGCCGTGCGCACCGCCGCCGATAACCACCGCCTGATCCGGGCCTTCGTCAGTTAGGATCACCGCGCCAAAACGCTCATCAGCTTCTCTCGACTCAATTCATCGAGATGAATCCGCGTCCCTCTCATCGCAACAGCCAGAGCCTCCACCGCCGTCGATTCTTCGATCGAAGAATCCACCACAACGCACGGGCAATTCAGCCTTGCCCCCGCCTCCAATGCGTCTTTCCACGGATCGCCGCTCGTCAAAGATACATTCGCGCGGCCGTCCGTCAGCAGGATCAGCAGTGACGCCGCGTTCACCAACGAACTGGCGAGTTCCAGCGCATGCGCCAGTGGCGTCCGCCCGCCGGTGGGAAGAAATTCGAGTACCCGCAACGCCGCCTCCGCGTCCCGGCACGGCTCCAAAACGATTTCCGCTTTCGCCCCGCGAAATGAGATCACCGCAACTTCATCTTTGTTGTCCACCGAGGATTCGAGCAGCGCGGCCGCCGCTCCCTTCACCGCGCGCATTCTCTGTTGCGCCGCATGGGAGCCGCTCGCGTCCACCACGAAAATGAACCGCACGCCGGATTTCACCGCGGGCGTTCGAAACACCAACTGGTCGCGTTTCAGGGACGCCGTTCCGGTGTTCCGAAACGACTGCGTGAAGCTCGCCACAACATCCAGCGTGCGATTGCTCGCATCTTCGACACTCGCGCTGCGGCCTCGCGAAATGGTATCGGCGACGCTCACCCGAAGCTCCGGCGCCTCTTTTCTCTCGACCGGGAAAATGCGATCCTGCGCCTGGCCGCCCTCCTGCTTCCCTTCATTCGGAGCTTGCCCGCCGTTCGATGGAGGCCGTGGAGGATTATGCTTCGCCCGGTGATGCAGAACCAGAGGCAGCACCGCTGCGACATCGTCTTGCGTGACAACCGTTCTGCTCGCCAATGCAGTGTGAGCCATCGCCGCCCGCAGCGCCGCCAGATCCGCGCGAAGAGACCGGACCCCAGCCTCCGTCACGGCTTCAGAAATCGCTTGTAGAATTTCAGCGGACGGTTTGATATCAGAAACCAATAAACGCGCCTCCACAACGGCCTGCCGCAAACGCCTTTGTTCCTCTTCAAACGCATCGCGGAACGCATTCGGATCCGCTTCAAACCGCAAGCGCGAATCGACGATCAGGACGCGCTCTTCCGCGACCAGCGGAGTTTCGACATCCAGAGAGAGCGCGAAACGATCAGTAAACTGCGGGCGCAGCGCGCCTTCCTCAATGTTCATACTACCGAGCAGCACAAACCTCGCTTCGCCGGACGCGCTGAGCCCGTCGCGTTCCATATAATGCCGGCCGCCCGACGCAACGTCAAGCAATGCGTCTGTCAACGGATCGGAGAGCAGGTTTACTTCGTCGATATAGAGCACGCCGCCATGCGCCTCATGAATCAACCCCTCCTTCAGCCGCGCCTGTCCTTCGAAAGCCTGGCCCAGATCGAGACCGCCCAGCAGGCGATCCTCCGTGGTACCGATCGGCAGGTTCACGAACGGCGCGCCTTCTGGAAGAATATCGGCCAAAGCGCGCGCCGCCGTGCTTTTTCCGGACCCTTTATCGCCCTTCAGCAGCAAGCTGAGCCGCCAATCGACACTGGCCAGCAGCAGCGCCAGTTTCAGCTCTGGCTGGCCGACAATCGCCGCAAACGGATAGCTCATCGAACGTGTTCCTCGCGCGATTCCAACATGGTTTCGCTGTCCATCACAGTCTGCCGCAATTGCGCCAGAACCTCATCCGAAGGATGCTCCCAAAGCCCGCGGCCGGCCGCTTCGAGCAACCGCTTCGCGATGGCGTTCAAAGCCCACGGATTCGACCGCTCCAAAAACTGCTGCATCGTTTCATCCAGCGCATAATGCTCGGCGAGGCCTTCATAAACGAAATCCGGCGCGATCTCAGCCGCCGCATCGAAGCCAAAGATATAGTCGACCGTGGCCGTCAGTTCCAACCCGCCTTTATACCCGTGCCGCTGAATGCCGGCGATCCATTTAGGATTGATCACCCGGCTGCGGTAAACGCGCAGCGCCTCTTCTTTTAGATCGCGAACCCAGCTCGACTCCGGCCGCGCCGAGTCGCCGAAATATGCCTTGGGACGCTCGCCTGTCAGGCTGCGAATGGTCGCGACCATCCCTCCGTGAAATTGATAATAATCGTCGGAATCGAAAATATCATGCTCCCGATTGTCCTGGTTGTGCAGCGCCACCTGCACCGTCTTCAAACGATCGGCGAAGATCGTCCGCGCATCTCCGCCGTAGCAATTGCGCCCATAAGCATAGCCGCCCCATTCGAGAAACACCTTAGCCAGATCGTCGGTCGTCTTCCAATGCCCGGTCTCGATCAACTGCGACAACCCCACGCCATACGAACCCGGCTTGCTTCCGAAGATCCGATACAGCGCCTGCTCTTCCGCTTCTTCGATCGGCAGATCCGTCGTTTTTTCCAACTCCGCCAGATAATGTTTGCGCGGAAAATTATTCTCGCCTGACTCATCGAGCGATACCACCAGCCGGACCGCATCGTCGAGCAGCGTAATCAGATGCGGAAACGCATCGCGGAAAAAACCGCTGATGCGCAGCGTAACGTCGATGCGCGGCCGCTTCAGTTCATCAAGCGGAACCGCCTCCACGCCGTCCACGCGCCGCGATTGCGCGTTCCACTTCGGCTTCACGCCCAGGAACGCCAGCGCCTCCGCCACATCGTCCCCCTGCGTCCGCATCTGCGACGTCCCCCACATGCTGAGACCGATCATTTCCGGATAGTCGCCCTCTTCCTTCCGGTAACGAGCCAGCGTTTCGCGCGCCAGTTGCTGCCCGACCTCCCATGCCGCCGCCGATGGCAGCGCCCGCGGATCGACCGCGTAAAAATTTCGGCCCGTCGGTAGAATGCCAGCCATTCCTCGCGTCGGCGCCCCCGCTGGACCCGCCGGAACGTACCGTCCCTCCAGCGCATTCAGAACGTGCGAGACCTCTTCGTCCACCCGCTCCAGATTCGGCACAATACTGGCGCATGCATATTCCAACGCCGCCCTCACATCTCCCACAGCCTCGATCGCGCAGCTCTGAAAGCCTTTTTCTTCGAGACGCACAAACAAAGAATAAGCAAGCCGATCCAACTCGCGCAGCACGTCGGCATGCGAATAACACAGCACTCCGCCGAGCATCGCAGCCGGCTCCAACCGCGCCCCCGGCCGATCGAGAAGATCTCGCAGTGAATACCCAAACTGTTTCGCCAATGATTGCTGAAGCCCCGGCACGCTTCCATTCGGCAGCCGCGTCAGCGACCGCAGCATATCGGCCAGCGGAGGCATATGACCCAGCACATGCAGCCCATCGCGAATCTGCGCCAACCCCAGTTCGCACAAGTACCCGTCGATATCTTCAATCAGGTGCGCCACTTCATTCCCGCTCATCTCGGCAAGCGTGGCCGGCACTCCCTCCGGCGTAACCTGCTCGTCCCAGTCGTGCTTATGATCGCCGTGATCCCGCGATAACATCGTCTTCAAATCGAGATCCGCGCGCAAATTGGTCTTCTCGATCAGCTCCCAAATCTGCCTCTGCACAATCGGCAGCTTCGACGGATCCAGCTTCTCGAGCGAATAATATTCATTCACCAGTTGATTCAATTCCGCCAGCGGACCATACGTTTCCGCCACCGTCATCGGCGGCGTCATGTGATCCACGATCACCGCGTGCGCCCTCCGTTTCGCCTGGCTGCCTTCCCCCGGATCGTTAATGATGAACGGATAAACCAGCAGCATCTCACCCAATAACAAATCCGGAAAACACTCCCCCGATAGCCCGATTCCCTTCCCTGGCAGCCATTCGAGCGTCCCGTGTTTCCCCACATGCACGATCGCGTCCGCCTCCCATCCGCCCTCCGATAACGGCGCGCCGAGCCAGCGATAGAAGGCCGCGTAGTGATGCGTCGGCGGCAGATCCGGCGTATGATAAATCGCATCCGGATTCATCCCGTACCCGCGCGGAGGCTGCAACGCGATCATCGCGCCCTCCATCTCCAGCCCCGCAAAAAGGAAGTCCGACGCGTCGTTCCAAGGTTCCTTCGGATCGCGCCCCGGTTCCTGCCAGGACCGCGCCAGCCGCTTCTTCACGTTCTCCGGAAACGAATCGAACCACTCCCGATACCTCGCGATTGAAAACCGGTAAGCCTGCGCAGGATCCAGCGGATAGTTGTCGTCGTAACTGCCGCGCGCGAGCAATTCATGAATCAGCGCATCGCCATTTAAAGGCAGATTTTCCACCGCATATCCGCGCCCCCACATCGCCCGCAGCAAATTCAGCAGACTCGCCGGTGAGTCGAGCCCCACCGCGTTTCCCACCTGCGCCGCCTTGCTCGAAGAATTGGTCAACACGAACGCAATGCGTTTTTTCGCGTTCGGTTTCTCCCGCAGTGCGACCAATCGCGCGGCGATCCCGGCCACTCGCGCGATCCTCTCCAGATGCGGCGTATAGCCCGATTTCTCGCGTTCCTTGAAGGAAATCGGCACCGTGATGATGCGCCCGTCGAACTCCGGAATGGCCACATTGATCGCCGTTTCGAGCGGATTCAACCCGCGCGTCGAAATCTCCCAGGACGCCTGCGGCACGCTCGCCGCCATCGTTTGCATCACCGGAACATCCAGTTGTTCGAGCGCCGTCCCTTCGCCCTGCGCGAAAGAAAGCGTCGAAATGATAACGCTGGGCGATGTGCCGAATAGAGTATACGCCGCCGGAACCCCGTCCCGCTGATCTTTTAAGCTCGATGTGAAAATGCACAACGGCTCCAATCCCCGCGCCGCCAGCGCCTCCACCAGCGCATCGATGAACGCCGTGTTCCCGCTCAACAGATGGGCGCGATAAAACAAAATCGCCGCCACAGGCTTCGCCGGATCCGCCTGCCTGCGCCAATCTTCGAAATCCGCGCCTTCTACTTCGCGCAAATAAATCCCATGCTCCGGCATCGCCTGTGGATCGCGATAACCGTGCCCGGTCAGCAGCAGCCGATCCGACAGAAATTTGAAACACTCGATCAAATTCCCCGCCCCGCCGCAAATCAGGTAGCTGGTGACCGCTTGCAGAATATCCAGCGGAACGTCCCCTGCCTGCGCCATCTGCGGATCCAGCTCGCCTGTCCCACTCACAAACAGCAACCTCTGTCCCCGCTCGCGACATCTTTCGCGCAGTATTTCGACCCCCAGCACGCCCTCCACCCGGCCGTGAATGCGCAGCATCACGACGCCGGCCTCAGCCAGTTCGCCGTTCAGCGCCGCCATCATCTGATCTTCGCTCGCCATCGAAAGCAGCGACAGTCCCAGCACGTTGATCCCGTCCGGCAAATCCGCCCGCGCCCGGTCGAGCGTCATCAAATCCGTCCCGGCGTGCGTCAGAAACGCAATCAGATTCAGATTCACCGCGGTCTGCGGCGCACTCGGAGCCGCCTCGCGCGGCCGAACATTCCAGTCGTAAAAGTCGAAAGTGAAAACGGCCAGCTCCGCCGGAGGCGGCAGAAACCGGTCGGCCCGTATCATCGTTTCGATGTAATCGAAAATTAGCCGCACCTGCCATGGCTGCGACACCGACTGAAAGAAAATCGACTGCCCGTCAAATTCCAGACTCGCCACATTGGCCAGCGTGCAAGGCCCCAGGCACCCGCCTTTCGTCAGATGCACCACGTTGCGCAGCTTGCGCTTCAGCCATTCTTCTTTATAGGTCTCTACGGGAACCGACGCATACCCACGATCCGTGCGCCCGCAGCAGCACGCGCCGTAACAATAAGAAAGATGCGCCCGCCTCCGCACCACATTGATGGTCCGCCCGTCGGCCCGCGTCACCCGCTGCCGGTAAGGCCCACTCATCGCGCCTTCTCCGATGTGAACGCCGCCATCAAAATCTCCTCCGCACCAGCCACACCAAATATGGCCCTCCGATCAAAGCCATCACCGCCCCCGCC
>JBEKPC010000215.1:0-7303 GCA_049521155.1 Bryobacteraceae bacterium | reverse complement strand
CCCGGCTCTACGAAGTGGCCCAGGATTTGAAGATTGGGGAATTTCTACTGCTCGGGCGCGGGGAGGAAATGTCCGGCGGGCGCGCGAAAAAAGCGCTGCTCTCGGACGCGGTGGAGGCGCTGATCGCGGCGCTCTATCTGGACGCCGGCCTGGATATGGCGCGCACCTTTATCGAAAGCTGCGTGCTGGGGACATTTCAGCCTCCCGAGGATGATATTGACGGCGCGGTCGCCGATCATAAAAGCTCCTTACAGGAAATGGCGCAAGCGCTGAAACTGCCGCCTCCGCGCTACGTGATCGTCAATGAGGACGGGCCGGAGCACTCCAAAACGTTCACTGTCGAGGTCCGGCTGGGCAAGGAATGGGTGAGCCAGGCGCAAGGGATGTCGAAGAAGAGCGCCGGGCAAAAGGCGGCCCAGCAGATCCTGCAACAGCTCACCGAATGGGGCCGCTAACCTAATACATGGTATTCATATAGGTACGGTGAGCGAAGAGCAGAACGGCAACGGAAAATCCAGGCTGGATCGCCTGGAGAGAGTGATGGAGCTTCTGCTCGACGATCATCTGAAGTTTAGCGACGAGCACAATAAATTGCTCCAGTCGCAGGTCCTTCTGAATGGCAGCATGCTGGAACTGGCGGCGGCGCAAAAGCGCACCGACGAACGGATGCAGGAGTTGGCGGATTCGCAAAAACGTACGGACGAACGGATGCAGGAACTTGCGGATTCGCAGAAGCACACCGATGAACGAATGGGCATCCTGATTCACATGATGGACGAGTTTATCCGCGGAAGAGGAAATCGACCGGCGTCCTAACCATCGAATCACCAGATATACCTCTCCGGTAAATCCTTTCCTATTGACGTTCTCCGTGTTTCAGCCATAATACGAAGTACGCTTTCTCCCGATCATGGATCTATCTGGGGAGGCGCGAGGCAGCCAATGTCGTTACGGGCTCGGTTGGCGTTCATTCCGTTCGGAGCGGCCCTGCTCTGTGTTCATTCGCAAGCTCAGACGCAGCTCGCGGGAACGGGCGGCGACGGGCTCCACATGATGAACACGGACCTCGCGGTGCTTGAGGCGCAGGACGTCCGCAAGGACCTCCCCTGTACGGTCACCCCGGTTAAACCCGCGTTGGGCTTCGACCTCCGCTTCCACGCCGGTTATGACGTCAACGTTCCTCTGAAGGAACTCTCGGGAGGCGAAAACAAGCTGACGATCCTATTCCGGGTGACTCCTGGGGACCATAAGAGCGAGCCGGTCTATTTCGTGCAGCACGTCCATGTGCCGTCGATTGATGAGGATGCCCGCGGCGAGGCCACCCTCGGGGGCACGTTCGATCTGGGCGAAGGCAGTTACCACGTCGATTGGCTGATGCGGGACCGGGCGGAGCGTGTCTGCTCTTTTTACTGGGATTCGGAGGCGCTATTGCCTCCCAAAGACAAACAGATCGCCCTTGAGATGGCGCCCGGCGCCGTCCGGCGCTCTCAGGATGAGCAATTCACCGAGGATCCGCCGGTTGAACGCGCGCCCTCGACTGGACCGCCGCTGAATATCAAAGTTTTAGTCAATTTCGCGCCGCAGAATTTCGACTCGCCGACGCTGCGGCCGATGGATACGGTGGCCTTAGTATCGATCCTAAGGCGAATTTCCCGTGAACCGCAATTCGGGAAATTCTCGCTGGTCGCCTTCAATATTCAGGAACAGCGAGTGCTGTACCGGCAATCGAGCTCGGAACGGATCGATTTTCCAGCGCTCGGACAGGCGCTGCAATCGATGAAGCTGGGCACCGTCGATCTGAAGCGGCTGGCCCAGAAACATGGCGACACCGATTTCCTTACCGAGTTGATTAAACAGGAGATGGGAGCCGAGGATCATCCCGACGCGCTGGTCTTCGCGGGTCCCAAAATCATGCTCGATGCGGGGGTTCCGCAGGAAACATTAACGCCAATCGCGGGGGATGTCGATTATCCCGTTTTCTATATGAACTACAATCTGAACCCGCAGCAGGTGCCGTGGAAGGATTCCATCAGCCGCGCGGTGAAGGTTTTTCGGGGAACCGAATATACCATCAGCCGTCCAAGAGATTTGTGGTTCTCCGTGTCCGAAATGGTTTCGCGTATAGTAAAATCGAAACACAGCCGCAGTGCATCGGTTACAGGGGCGAACGAGTAGGGTGGGGGTTGAATATGCGTTGGGTTAGTCTGGTTCTGGCGCTGGCGTCTTTACCGGCAATCGCTCAGGATCCGCGTTTTTCGAACAAGCTTGCGCCGTACGTAGGCACGCCGGTTCGCGTCATGGATCGGATGCTGGAACTGGCGAACATCAAGCCTGGCGATACCGTCTTCGACCTGGGTTGCGGCGACGGCCGGATCGTGATCGCAGCGGCTCTGCGCTACAAGGCTAAAGCGGTGGGGGTCGAAATTTCGCCCAAGCTGGCCGCGCAGGCCACTTCGGCGATCGAAAAGGCAGGCTTAAGCGGCCGCGCGCACATTATCCAGGGCGATCTTCTCGAAGCCGATCTGACCGGCGCCGACGTGGTAACGATCTACCTCGCCACGCAGTTGAATGCCGAATTGCGCCCGCGCCTGGAAAAATATCTTCATGCCGGCGCGCGGGTGGTTTCACACGACTACGCGGTTCCGGGCTGGAAGCCGACCAGGGTCGAACGCACCGGCGGCAAACAGGGGCACGTGATTTACGTTTACGAAATGCCACCGGTAAAAGATCCGGCTTAAGGCCGGCTATTGGATGCTGGTGACTTGTATTGATTCACCGGCGGGATCCAATTTCCCAGTCACAGTCACTTTCTGCCCGGCGAAGGCTGCTGCCTTCTTCTGATTATCCAGCCGATAAGCCTTCTTGGCAGCCGGATCGTAGAGCGCATAAGTGCCGCCTTTTTTCACGCACGAGATCGCGCATTCCTTGGCGTTGGAGGCGTGTTCCCCCTTCATCATGTTGTCGTGTGTTCCCATGTCGGCGCACTGACTGTCCATAATTTCCCCGGTGAAGGCTTTATCAGCCGCCCGGGCTACGCCGAACTCCACGGTAATACAAAGTACAGCAATGAATAACGATTTTTTCATACGTATTCCTGAACTTTCCGAGACGGCGTTCCGCCTCTAACTGTCCGGTTAGAGTACGAGCCGCTGTGGATGTGTCGCGCGATGATGTAAAAGTATCGTCAAGGAATTGGTTCAATAGTTCAGCTCCCAAAAGATCGGTCGGCAAATTCATCTGCCGAGTGCGGGCTCAAGCAGGACGTATTCGCGCGAGTCCTCGACAGGAATTGGGTCACCCACGGCAATGCAATCTTCAAGGTAGAGGTCGACCGCTTCTTTGATATTCGCCATCGCCTCCTCCCGTGTATTGCCTTGCGAAATGCAGCCGGGGAGTACGGGGACGGAGGCTACGAATCCCCCGTCTGATTCACGTTCGAGAATAACTGTGTATTTCATATTCCCTGCCATCCATTTCCACACTAACACGCGTTCGGCAAACTGCCCCTTCCGATATTGGGCGAATCCCCAGTAACCGCGTAGAATAAAAGTGTGCGCGTCTTCTCCCTCCTGGCTCTTGCCACTCTTCTCCTTGCCCGAACTTCGGTCGAGCGTCTTGATACCGCCCATCTCGCCGCTGTCCATGCGCAGCGTGTTGAATGGATGAAAATTCGCGCCGCCGCGCCTCCGCCTGCCGGTGTTTATCAGGATTTTCGGGCCGTCCTCCACATCCATGCCGAGGACGCCGACCACACCAAGGGCACGCGCGCCGAGGTTTTGAAAGCGGCTAAGGAAGCCGAAGTGCGGGTGGTGATGTTCACTGACCATCGCGGTCCCAAACCGGAAACCTGGTCCGGCTTCCGCGAAGGCGTCCTGTTCATTCCCGGCTCCGAGGACGATCATCTGCTGCGCTATCCCGCCTCTTCCGCCGGTCCCGAGCTGCGTTTTCTCTCGCATGTGGAGGAGCGTCCCGACATGTCGTCGGCCGGATTCCAGGGTATGGAAATTTATAACCGCCATACCGACGCTGTGGTGCATAAAGAATTTTCAGATTACTTCCAAGCCGCAATGAAGGACCCCAAGGAATGGAAGAAACTGGTCGACAAGGAGAAGCAGTTTCCGGACGAAGTGTTCGCCGCCGGCACCGATGCTCTGCCCTTGTTTCTGACGCGCTGGGATAAGGAGCTGGCCGGACATCCCGCCCAGGCGTTCACCGGCATCGCCGCTAACGACGCGCATCAGAACCAGATTTTCAACGGCACCACTTTTGACCCTTATGCTGTCGCGTTCCGGCATGTGAGCACGCATATCCTGGCGCGCAACCTGAGCGAGCATGACATCCGCGAATCGCTTGCGGCCGGACGCGCCTATGTATCTCACGACTGGCTGTGCGATCCCACCGGCTTCTCGTTCATCGGCCAAAACAATCTGGGAGTCTTCGATATGGGCGATCAGATTCCCCTTGCCGGCCTCGCCGTCGGCACCACCAACCTGCACGCATCGCTGCCGATTCCGGCGAAGTTGAAACTGATCCGCGATGGTCAGGTAGTGGCCGAAGCCGAAACCGCGAAGTTCACTTATAAGCCCACCGAGCCGGGCACCTATCGCCTGGAAGCGTGGCTCAGCGTCGATGGAGAAGACCGGCCGTGGATCTTCACGAATCCGATTTATGTCGTGAAGTCGAGCACGCTCACGCTGCCCACCGGCGCCATGGCGCCGAATGTCGAGGTCCAGAAAGACATCACCTATACGGACGGTGATCCCGCCGACGCGGCCAAACATAAGCTGGATCTTTACCTGCCGAAAGACACGAAAAATTTTCCCGTGCTGATTTTCATCCACGGCGGTTCATGGCGATCGGGCGACCGGTCGAATTATCCAGCGCTGGGGAATCGCTTCGCGAAGCTGGGCATCGGTGTCGCCATCCCGAGTTATCGTCTGATGCCGAACAGTCCTCATCCGGCGCAGATTGAGGACACTGCGGCGGCATTCGCGTGGGTCTATAAAAACATCGCGCAACATGGAGGCGACGCCAACCGTATCTATATCGCCGGCCATTCCGCCGGAGGACATCTGGTGGCGCTGCTCGCGCTCGACGATACGTATTTGAAGAAATACGACGTCCCGATGACCGCCATTAAGGGTGTGGCGTCTCTTTCCGGCGTGTACGACGTAAGCAAAATCGGCGGCTTCACCAGTGCCGCTGACAATCCGTCGCCGATCGCGCATGTGCATCCCAAAGCGCCGCCATTTCTGGTCAGCTATTGCGAGTGGGATTATCTGGCGCTGCCCTTGCAGGCTCGCGAGTTCGCGGACGCTCTCAAGAAATCGTTCGATTCCGTCGACTTGTTATATGTTCCCGGCCAGAGCCACATCTCGGAAATTATTCACGCCACGCAAGATGACGACGTGATTGCGCAGGCGATCCTGAAACTGGTCAAGTGAACACAAACCAGTGAACACAAATAAGCCTCATAAATTCGACCTTGTCGGCGTCGGATTGAACGCCACCGACACGCTCCTCATCGTTTCGCACTTCCCTGCCTATGCCGGGAAAGTGCCGTTTGAGGCCGAAATCCTGAGCCCGGGAGGACAGGTCGCGAGTGCCCTTGCGACGGTCGCGAAACTCGGACTGCGCGTGAAATATATCGGCACCGTCGGCGATGATGAGCGCGGCCGCGTCCAGTTGGATAGCCTGCGCGAAACCGGCATCAATCTCGACGATGTGGAGGTTCGCGAAAATTGCCCCAATCAGACGGCCTACATCATCATCGATCAATCGACCGGCGAGCGCACCGTGCTCTGGAGCCGTCCCAACTGCCTGCGCCTGGCGCCTGAAAGCATTACGACGGAAAAAATCGCGGGCGCGCGCATGCTGCACATCGACGGACACGATACTCCGGCGGTCGAGAAAGCGGCGAAGCTCGCCCGCAGCCAAGGCATCCCGGTGACGTGCGACGTCGACACGATTTACCACGGCTTCGATCGGGTGCTGGAATCAGTGGATTATCTGGTGGCGAGTTCCGAGTTTCCCGGCCAGTGGACCAGCGAACGGGATCCGTTCCGGGCGCTCGAAACCATCCAGAACGAATATAAAATGAAGTGCGCCGCGATGACGCTCGGGTCGCATGGCGCGCTGGCGCGCATGGACGGGAAATTTATATATTCGCCCGCCTTCGTTGTAAATTGCGTGGATACCACGGGCGCCGGAGACATCTTTCACGGCGCATTTTGTTACGCTGTCCTCGAAGGGATGCCAATGCGGGAAACATTGGAATTCGCCAATGCCATGGCCGCGCTGAACTGCACCAGCCTGGGTGCGCGCGGTGGCATCGCGACCATTTCGGAGGCGCGCGCGCTGATGGAGCGCGGGGAACGGCGCGCCAATAAAGACTTCGTTGCCGCTTCGCACCCCGCATGATCCCTCTTCGATCTACGGAGCGCATCTACGGGCGGGCGCTGGTGACGGCGGCGCTGATCGCCATCAATACGTTGATTTTTCTCTATCAGGCGACCCTCAATCCTTACGATCTGAATACGTTCGTGACGCAATGGGGCATCGTTCCGGATCAGATGCGCGGATATGGCTTGTTCACCTTGTTTACGTCCATGTTTCTGCACGGCGGCTGGATGCACCTGATCGGCAACATGCTGTTCCTGTGGGTTTTCGGACGCAACGTGGAGGATCTGATCGGCGGCCCCAGTTTTCTTGCGTTCTACCTGCTGGCCGGAATCGCCGCGGGCGTGGTGCAAGTGATGGTGAACGCCTATTCGCGCGTGCCCACCATCGGAGCCAGCGGTGCGATTGCCGGCGTGATGGGCGCTTACCTGATTAAATTTCCCCGAACCCGCATCGTCACGCTGATCTTCATTTTCTTCTTCGTGACCACGGCGGAAATCCCGGCTGCCTTTATTTTGCTCTACTGGTTCGCGATCCAATTTTTCAGCGGCTTCGGATCGCTGGCCACTACCAATTACAGCGGCGGCGGCGTGGCCTATTTCGCCCATATCGGAGGCTTCCTGATCGGCATGTTGTTGATCCGCGCCTTCCCGGCGCGGAAGAGATGGCGCGCATGGTATGAAGAAGAATAGGGGCTAAAATGTCTATCGGATTGGACGAGAAGTTCGCCATGTTCTCTGATCAATGGTCGCCCAAGATCATTGCGCAGTTGAACGACTTGCATGTCAAAGCGGTCAAAGTGAAGGGCGAGTTCGTATGGCACTCCCACCCGGAAACCGACGAACTTTTTTTCGTACACAAAGGCTCGCTCAACATTCAGTATCGGGACCGCGATAATTTCGTG
>JBEKPC010000214.1:0-7321 GCA_049521155.1 Bryobacteraceae bacterium | reverse complement strand
CGACACGAATAAAACCTCTACGTGAGACCATTTGATTTCTCCTTTTTCTATCGAACGATTTGATATTCGCCAGACGTGAGAACCACGTACAGCGCCGCCTGCGCCCTGGCGGTAGGCGCGGCCAAAGTAATGCCATTCACCGCGTTGGTGGCCGCCTCCTCCAGCGCGGAGGACATCCCACCATGCAGAAATATCGAACCGATATAGCTCAGCAGCGTAGCTGTGTCGCTAGCCTGGCTCGCGAAGGGCTTCAGATTCACTTTGAATCCGGTGGAGGCGGTGCTGTATAGAATCGAATTCACCAGATTGACGCGATCGGCCGCAGTCTGGGTCGAGTAGATCTGAAATTCGGGCCCGAACAAACCGAACTCGGTACGGGATTGTGGCGAGAAGTAGCTGAACACGCTGCCGGCATTGAAGAGGTCTTCGGACATTTCCGTCGCGTCGCTTGAAATCGAATTCGTCGCGACCACCGTGGCGTTTAAGCCGCGGAGAACGTCGGTCATGAACAAAATCGGCTCCCGCATGTGACCGAAGGAGACGGCTTCGGTCGCCGATGCGTCGTCCCCAGCGCGCGCCTCCGGATCCATCAGGATCGCAGTGATGACAGCTTGCAGATTTCCAGTGACACCATTGCCATCGTTCTTGAAAACGGTCGAAATGCGCTGGATATAAGCGGGGCTCGGGTTGCTAGTGACCAGATGCTGGATCAGTTGCTGGCTGATGAACGGAGCCATCGTCGGTCGCGCCATCAGAGCATCGAGCAGCGAGTCCAGATCCTGCTCCGCGGTCTGTCCAGCGGGAATCTGAATCGTGCCGAAGATCGTCTTTTCGGTCTTATCGTGCTCGGCGTCGACGGAAAACATTTGGCCTGTGTAATATGCCGGATTATTGTTTTTCGCCGTCGCGCCGGGCGTCGTGGGATAGGTCCACCCGGTGAAAACTTGGGACAGACTAGTTACGTCGGCAGCGGCGAAGGTGGCTACAGGCACATTGTTTTCAAGTACCGGACTGCCATCGGGATTCAACTGCGTCAACCCCAGCGTGAACAACTGCATCAGCTCCCGCGCGTAATTCTCGTTCGGAACCGTGCCGGCCGTGGCATTGGGTTTATTATTGTTGGCCATGTTGAGATACCTGCCCATGGCCGGACTCAGTGTGACCGCCTTGATGACGTCGCGATAATTGCCGAAAGCGTTATCGCGGAAAATCCGCCAGTAGGGCGGATAAGCGTAGGCGCTCGGCACGCCCGATTGTTGAGAAACAACCCAGATCTGGCTCAGTATGAATGCCATCCGCTGCCGCAGTTGATCCTGACCAGCGATTGCGTTCTGAAAGAAAACAGCCTGCACCGGTGCGAGATTCTCATTGTCCGTGCCCTTGGAATTAAGGATAGGCTGGTTGGGCAAGTCCGATGTATTCAACGCGAATTGTGTTTGCAACCAGTTCGCGAAGCCAATCGATTCAACCTGCGCGATAGATGCGGGCGTGGGTCCCCACGTGGCTTGATCAAGGAACCGCGCCGCCGCCCGCGCGGTGACAGCGGGGTTGGTGGTCTGGCTGAATCCGGAGACACTAAGCAGCGCGCATGCGGCGACAACGGAATAGTACTTCATAAATCGGATGTACCTCGACTGCGATTCGATCCTGCACTTCATACGAACCCGATTGCTGCGCGAAAGTGTTGCGCAACTCGACGCACCGAGGTGGGTTTAGAGAAGGCTTTAGCAGGCATGCCGGTCTACTTGCCGGTCCTATCCACCGCAACGTCCGCGGCAATAGTCCCGAGACGGCGCGCTTCTTACGCTGTATTATCAGCCGGAGTCAGCCAGCGAAACAGGAAAAAGTGGCGGCCACAAAGAGCGCAACGGTACGGCAGAAGAATCCAATGGATTGCCTGTTCAAGGGAATTCCGCACACCGACGCTTCTCAGATCGACCGATCGGCAATGCGGGCAGCGCGCGGAGAACACGGCTTCACGCGCCTGTCTTTGCGGCGCTGCCGGTCGAAGTGGCTAGCGCATTTCGGAAGCCCTGCCCGGATACAGCGACTTTCGGCTGATTGCCGCGAGTGCTTTCGTGGCGGCTGGCATCTCGCGCGGCGGCGATCTGCTCCTCAGTCCTCAAATCCGGCTCTGAGAGGCGCACTTTGTTTTTTTCGCGCGAAACCTGGCGCTTGTGCCGCTTCGCTAATCGTTTATCCATACCTCCACAGTACACCCTGACGTGGGTCCGCTATGATATTTGAGTGTTCCGAAACAATTTTGTTACTCCAACGATAGTGGCACTGTCGGCCATCATCGCGGCCGCGCAGACGCCGCCTGCGCCCAGGCCACCGGCCGCCGCTCCTCAAAGCGGATTTGCAAACGCGTTCCCGCAGCATCCTCCGTCCGATCCCGCGATGGTGGAGCGCGGACGCGCGCTCTATGGAGTGAACTGCCAGTTTTGCCACGGCTCCGATGCGCGGGGCGGGGAAGGCGGACCAAATCTGATTCGCGCCGAAATTGTCCTTAAGGATCAAAATGGCGAACTAATCGCGCCGGTGGTTCAAAACGGGCGCATCGATCAGGGGATGCCAAAATTTCCCATGACCAACGCGCAGGTTGCGGATATCGCCGCCTTTATCCACAGTTTTCGCGTAGCTGGTTATGATAATTCGCGCATGAAACCTCCCACGATTCTGGTGGGGGATCGGGCGGCCGGCGAAGCGTACTTCAAAACCAAGTGCGCCTCCTGCCATTCCGTGACGGGCGATCTGAAGGGCATCGGCGCGAGGTTCGCCGAGAACCCGCGCGCTCTGCAACAAAACTTCGTGATGCCCGGCGGCGGTCGCGGTCAAGGAGGTGCGAACTTGCAGACGACGGTTACGGTGACGCTCGGCTCGGGTCAGAAGGTCGAAGGCCGCTTGGTGCGTGTCGACGACTTCCTCGTCACGCTGGCCGATTCTGACGGCACGCAGCATACGTTTCGCCGCGATGGTGACAAGCCGCACGTGGAAATTCACGATCCGCTGCAACCGCACAAAGATCTGCTCGGCGTTTATAGCGACAAAGATATTCATAATCTGACCGCCTATCTGGTGACCGTGAAATGAAAAACATCCTGGCGTCTTTATTTCTGATAGGCGCGACCGCAATCGCGCAGGGTCCGCTCGATCCGGCCCTTTTGCTGAAGCCTCTGGGCGATTCGTGGCCCACCTATTCGGGGGACTATACCGGCCGCCGATACAGCTCACTCACGCAGATTAACCAATCGAACGTGAAGGATCTGACGCTCGGCTGGGTCAGCCGTCTGACCAGTGGACCAGGCGGCGGACGGGGCGGCCCACCGACGATTGTGGGAGGGGTCGCGACGGAATCGAGTGACAGCGGCGGTGGAACCAACATCCGCGCTTCGATCCTCGAAGTCAACGGAATTTTGTATCTTTCGACGCCGGACAATGCGTGGGCCATGGATGCTCGCGACGGGCACCCGCTCTGGCACTATTTCTGGCGTACGCGGGGTGGAACGCACATCGGGAATCGTGGCCTCGGCATGTGGGGAAACTGGCTCTACATGGAAACACCGGACGATTATCTGATCTGTCTCGATGCCAGGACTGGAAAGGAGCGATGGCATAAAGAGATCGCCGATTTCAATCTGCAATATTTCTCAACCATGGCTCCGATCGTCGTCGGCAATCATATTCTGGTCGGCACCGGCGACGATCTGGATGAGCCTGGATTTCTCCAATCGTTCGACCCGGAGACGGGCGACGTGCAATGGAAGTTTTATTCGGTGCCGTTGACCAAAAACGATCCTGCGATGGCCACCTGGGGTGATTTGGATACCGCGAAACACGGCGGCGGCAACATTTGGATCCCCGGATCCTACGACCCGGAGACGCATCTTTATATCGTCGGGACCGGCAACCCTTCGCCTGCGTACATGGATTCTCCAGGACGCAAGGGCGACAATCTGTATACCTGTTCGCTGGTCGCCATCAACGTCGACACCGGCAAAATCGCGTGGAATTATCAGACGTCGCCGCACGATACTCATGATTGGGATTCCACCGAAACACCCATCCTGATTGATGGCATGTTCAACGGGAAGCCTCGCAAAATGGTGCTGCACGCCAGCCGCAACGGTTACTACTTCACGCTCGATCGCGTCACCGGGGAGCATTTGGTCACCAGTAAATATTCAGACACCGTCAATTGGGCCAAGGGACTCAATAAGGATGGTCAACCCATGCGGGATCCCGAAAAGGACTCTACCGTTCCGGGCGCGCTGGTATCGCCGAACAACGGCGGCGCCACCAATTGGCCTCCGCCCGCGTATTCTCCCGAAACCGGTCTGTTTTACGTCCCAACAAACGATTCTTACGCCATGTATTACCTGACTGAAACCGACCCGCGCGGCGCCATGGGCTTGGGAGGTAAGGACGAATTGGGCGTCGGCTCGGTGGGAGCATACCTCACCGCGATCGATTACAAGACCGGCAAAATCGCCTGGCGGCACCGTTATCCCGGCACCGGCGGAAATCTTGGAAACGGCATCCTGACCACTGCGGGAAAGCTTCTTTTCGCAGGCGACCTCAGCGGAAATCTAGTCGCCTACGATCCCGCAAACGGAAAAATTCTGTGGCACACGCGCTTGGGAAATGTTTCCAACGCGCCCGAAACCTACATGCTGGATGGGCACCAGTATATTCTCATCGCGGCAGGCGATACGCTCTATACCTTCACTCTTTATTGACAAAGCTTGGCGGCCCGAGCGTTGTCAGGCTCCAGCCGCCGATCCACGGTAAACACCAGGACTCGCGAGACCATGAGTGCGACTCGCTCGCTTTGGAAATACAGAAAATATTCTTATTCAACCGGGACCTCCTTGTCAAGACTCCAGTTGACAGCCCAAACACGACAGGTTAACCTGACCGTTTCCATGTCGATTAAATCTTTCTTTTCCGATGCACTTCTGGCAGGCGATGGCATTGTGCGCCTCGCGCCCTGCTGGGTCCCACGAGCGTTTCTGATGCCCGGCGGACGTCTCAAACTCGATCCCCGCGACCTCTATGCGCTCGGCGCCCACCGCGGCGGCATTGACGAGCGCTGGTTTTCGTCCACCACCAAGGCCGCCAACGGCCCTCTCACAGCCGACGACGAAGGACTCAGCTATATCGAGTTTGACGGCCGAAAAGCCCTGCTCAAAGAGGCGATCGAGACGGCTGGCGATCTATTTCTTGGCTCCGCTGTGATGCAGAAATACGGTGGCTGGAATCTGTTGTGCAAGTTCTTCGACAACCTCGGACCCATCCCTCACCACCTTCATCAGAACGACGAATTCGCCGCGCGGGTCGGCCAAAAAGGCAAGCCGGAAGCGTATTATTTCCCACCGCAGTACAACTTCAAGGACAACAATTTCCCTTACACGTTCATGGGATTGAATCCAGGGACCACGCCGGACGACATTCGCCGCTGCCTCAAAAAGTGGAATGAAGGCGACAACGAAATTCTCTATCTTTCGCGAGCCTACAAGCTGAAGCCCGGCACTGGATGGCAGATCGATGCGGGAATTCTGCACGCCCCCGGCTCTTTGGTCACATATGAGCCGCAAGTCAACTCCGACGTTTTCGCAATGTATCAATCTCTGGTAGAAGGCCGCGCCGTACCCTGGGATCTTCTCGTCAAGGACGTTCCCGCCGCGCATCATCACGACCTCGACTATCTGATCGAAATGATGGATTGGCCCGCCAACACCGATCCCGAATTCGCCGAGCATCGCCTGTTTCATCCCAAGCCGGTGCGTCCAATCGCCGAAATGGAAGAGTCCGGCTATCGCGAGAATTGGGTGGTTTACTCGACCCAGCATTATTCGGCGAAGGAGCTAACTGTGCTGCCGGGCCGCTCCGTCACGATTCATGACGCCGCAGCCTACGGCCTGATCGTGACGCAAGGCTACGGCCGCATCGGCAAGCACGACGTCGAGACGCCCACTTTAATTCGATACGGTCAAATGACGCAGGACGAGCTGTTCGTCACCGCGCAAGCAGCAGCAAACGGCGTCATCATCGAAAACAAGAGCAAGACTGAAAATCTGGTCATGCTGAAACATTTCGGACCTGGAAACCCCGAAGCGCCGCCCGCTCGTTAGAAATCCAACTTGTCGATATTCTTTTTGTCGATCAACAGAGGCGCGCCCAAAATGATCTGGCTTCCGCTTACTTCGAGCGTCCCCAGCCGTCCCGCCTGAATCGAAGTCGCGCCCGCTGGAATCTTATTTTGGCTCAGCATCGTGCCCGCGTAAACCGTCAGATACCCCAGGTTTTTCGTGTTCCACAAGAAAATCGTCTGCACTGATCCGTCGTGAATATACGTCTTACAGATCCCCGGTAGTGACAACCCGATCACGTCGACATCCTTGCGCCCCGATTGCCGGATCGCCTCGCCCGCGCCCGGAACCGCTGGCGCCGATATCGCCATGATCAGCTTCACCGCCGGATTCACTTTCAATATCGTCTGCGCCTCCGAAAACGCCTTATCGCGATCGTCGTCGCTCGGCCGGATCGTCGCCAGCTTCAGCCCCGGATATTTTTCCGCCACCCTTTTTTTGATCGCCGCGATCCACTGATTCTGATTCGCCGCGCTCAACGCCCCCGTGACAATCGCGAAGTCGCCTTTGCCGTCGAGTAAGCGCGCCGCCTCGTCCGTGAGCGCGTTGCCGATCCCTTCCGGTGTCGCCTGATTCAGAAAATATTCCCGCGCATCGGGCTCCGCATCGGCATCCCAGGTCAGCACGTGAATGCCGCGCCCGCGCGCCTTGCGCAGCACCGTCGAGATCCCCGCCTGATTCTCCACCGCCACCGCGATCGCGTCCACGCCGCGCGTAATCCAGCTCTCGACGATCTCATTTTGCTTCGCCGCGTCTAGTCCCGTCGGGCCGTCCCAGATCAACTCGACCCCCAGCTCCCGCGCCGCTTCTTCCGCGCCGATGCGGCAGCTCACGAAGTACGGATCGCCCTTCGCTTTGGGCATCACCGCGATCACCGGCGTATACGCGGCCGGCGCTGTCCGCAAAGATCTCACGAGCCACGCATTCGAGCCCGCTCTAATCAGCGCGCCCGCAAGAATCGCCGCGCAAAGAATAGCGACGTGGCTGTTTTTCATTTCACCCGCCTCTTCTTTTTTTGATTGTCTTCCACGCGCCCGATCCATCGCGATCGTCAACACCAGCACCGCGCCCGTCAAAATCCCCGTCAGTTCTGAAGGCAGCGCCGCCAGATGCAGACCCAGGTGGCGGCACTTATCGAGGATGCCGGCCGGATCGTCGGCGTCGAGGCG
>JBEKPC010000213.1:0-7352 GCA_049521155.1 Bryobacteraceae bacterium | reverse complement strand
GAAGCCGCTGTAGTGGGCAAGCCGCATGAGATCACTGGCCAAGCCGTCTGCTGCTTCGTCACTTTAAAGAAGGGCGATTGGGACCACGAGGCGCTGGGCAAAGAGTTGCGCCAGTGGGTGGCTCACGAAATCGGAAGCTTCGCGCGACCCGAAGAAATCCGATTCTCCGATGCCTTACCCAAAACCCGCAGCGGCAAGATCATGCGCCGCTTGCTGCGCGAAATCGTCACATCGAACACGGTCAGCGGAGACGTAACCACGCTCGAAGACCTCGGCGTAATAACCAAACTGGCCGCCCAGCAGGACGACGATTAGACGGCGTCCGAAATGCTTGTGAAATTGAAGTCGGTCGTAATCAGCGCGGGCGCCATATTGGAGCCGGTCTCATCGTTGGTCACGCGCATCGGCTGCGTCAGTTTTGTGGTGCGTTGCAGCACCTCGGCGGGGCTTTGGTTCCAGCGGAAATTGGTCACCGGATCGGTCACTTTGCCATTCTCGATCAGGAAAACCCCGTCGCGGGTCAGTCCCGTAAGCTGCCAGGTCTTCGGTTGAACGACGCGGATATACCACAGCCGAGTCACGATCAATCCGCGTTCCACCGACGCAATCAGATCGTTCAGCGTGTTGTCCTGGCCGTCGAGCACGAGATTTGCAGGAAACGGAGTCGGCTGCTTCCCAGCTTTATGGGCCCAGAACCGGTCGTAATAAAGGTTCTTCACCACACCCTTCTCAATCCAGGAAACTTTTTCATTGGGCAGCAGGGATGGTCCCCAGGGAGTCGACGCCAGCTTCGGGTGAAAAGGATCGCTGCGCAGCGTGATCATCTCGGGAAACATCTTCTCACCCAGAAATGTCGCGCTCACATCTTTTCCATCGCCCGGCTTACTCAGGAAGGACTGGCCCTGTTCGGCGTCCCGCGCTCCGAACGCGAAACCGAGCCACCCGATCAGGTCGGCCACCGCAGCCGGCTCCATGATCACCGTGTACTTCCCCGGATCCAGCTTCCTGCGGTTGACCCCGCGCAGGCACTTGCTGATCGATACGCGCGCCTGCTCCTCGCCGTCCAGATCTTTGAGAGATACCGAACTTTGCGTCGCCCATCCGGAACTCGTGCCTTCCGGATTACGCATCGTGTGGCTCAGGCTCGAATCAGTGTAGGTGTGATAGCCAAACAGCCCGGCCTTGTTGCCTACGCCAACCGCATTGGCGGATCGTTGAATGAATCCCGCCGCCACCAGTTTGTTTTTGATCGCACCCGCCAGCACCGCTTTCACCTGCGGGACCATCACGTCCCCGCGGGCCGATGCCGTGTAGACGTCGAAATTGCTCAGACGTGGATATTTCTGCGCCGGAAGCGACGGCATATCTTCCGGGTCCGGCCGCGAAATGGTCGCCAGATCTTCCGCCTGCTTCACTCCGTTTTTCAAAGCTTCTGGAGTCAGTTCACTCACCACCGCATTGCCGCTGCGTTTATCGGCGGTGGTGCTCGATATCGAAACCTGCTGCGTCACGCGATATCCGGAGGTGGTGATGCCGTTGTTGGCGAACCGGATAAAATCGTCCTCGGTCCATGAGACGTTGACCTCGCACTCTGGCAGCTTCGAGTAGCCGATAACCCGGTCGATAATGTCTTTGACTTCCTGCTGGCTGAACATATCGGATTTCCTTTAATCGGTCAGCAGTACGTTGATCTGCCGGAAGCGCGAAGGGGAGCAGCCGTGGCTCACCGCGTTACTTTGCGCCGGTTCGCCCTTGCCGTCGCTCGGCGCACCGAACTGCTGCCAGAAGCTCGGTCCGGAAATGCCGTCGCAGGCGTGCCAGAAGTCCGTCGTTCGCGCCTGATACGCCACCCGCGAAAGCATCCCGCGCTTCTTGCCGCCTTTGATTTCCCAGAAAGCATCGCCGCCGAACTGGAAATTATAACGTTGCTGGTCGATCGAAAAACTGCCGTCGCCTTCAATCAGGACGCCATCGTCGACGCCGGAGATCAGATCGTCAGGCGTCACCGTCGCCGGCCCAGGCGCCAGCCATACATTGGGCATCCTCTGGAACGGAACGCTGGACCATGAATCGGCATAACAGCAGCCCCGCGATTCTGTCTCGCCGATCAGGTGTGCCTGATCGCGGATGGTCTGATAATGCTTGAACACGCCCTTTTCGATGATTGGAAACTTGGTGGTGAGCACGCCATCGTCGTCGTACTTCATCGTCGAGAGACCGCGATCGATCGTGCGGTCGCCGAACACGTTAATAAGTTCGCTGCCGAAAGAGAATTTCCCCATCTTTTCGACGGTCAGAAAGCTGGTGCCGGCGTAATTCGCCTCATAACCCAGCGCGCGGTCCAGTTCGGTCGAATGTCCGATCGATTCATGGATCGTCAGCCAAAGGTGACTGGGAAACAACACCAGATCTTTCTTTCCCGGCTTCACCGGCGGCGCCGCCAGATGTTCCAGAACCTCCGCCCGGATGCGAGGCGCATTCTCGCCGAGATTGGCCTTCGCGATCGCCTCCCAGCCCGCCGTTTGCGGCTCCACGTTGTAGTTCCGGGTCACCGAAATCCCGTTCTGAAAGTCCACCGCCACCGCGTTCAGCAGCGGGTACACACGCACCACATATTGCTGGATGGAGGATCCTTCAGACGACGCGAAATACTTGTCTTCCGCCTGGAATCCCAGCGCGCCGAACGCCGAAAACACCTTCGGGTCCTTCTTGACGCTCAGCGCCGCCGAGTGAATCAGCTCCAGCTTCTCGTCCATCGAGATCGCAAAAGGATCTTTGTCGAACTTCGATGTCCAGCGGTCGCGATAAGCTTTGACCGGCGCAAGCTGCACCTGCGTAGCCTGAGCCGCGGCGTTCGCCTTGGCCACCGTAACAGCCTCGCGCGTGATGCGGGCGATTTCTTCCGCGGTCACCAGAGGCGAAGCGGCAAAGCCCCACTGGCCGTTAAAAATGACGCGAACGCCAAACCCGAAGCTGCTTTGGTCCGTGACAAACGGCACTTCGTCCGTGATGTTGCTGCCCCGCTCCGGCGACAGCCGGTAGCCGGAGAATTGATTACGATAGCGTCCAATGCGCACGTCTGCATAAGTCGCGCCCTGCTTTTTCGCTTCACTAATCGCCACCGCTCCCAGCTTTTCGAGCTCGGGCGAAGGCTTGGTGGAGTCGGGCGCCGGCTCACCGAAGAGCCGTTTTGCCGCCAGCAGCGACGACGCAGTAGTCAAAAACGAACGGCGTGTAGTTTTGTGGAGCACGAGTCACCATTTTAACTGCAAATGCTTAGACGCGACTGTATCCGCACCGATAGCAAGAAATCTGACGCTCACCGGTAAGCCGCAGCCTGGATTCCGTACAACTCCGAATACTGCCCGCCCTTCGCCATCAGCGCTTCGTGCGTGCCCACTTCCACCACGCGCGCGCCGTCCAACACCACGATCAGATCGGCCATGCGCACCGTGCTGAACCGATGGGACACCAGAATCGTGATGCGCCCGTCGGACGCCCCATCCTGTTTCCCGCCTCGCGCGACCGCCGCATACCGCTCAAACAAAGCGTGCTCTGTTTCGGCGTCGAGCGCCGCCGTCGGTTCGTCCAACACCAGCAATAACGGGCGATCCCGCATGAACCCGCGCGCCAGCGCCAGCTTCTGCCATTGCCCGAAGCTCACATCGACCCCATTCGGCCAAGTTGGACCAAGCTGCGTCTCAAGCCCGGCCGTCAGACGCTCGATCACATCGTCCGCTCCCGCTCGCTCCACAGCGGAAACCACCGCCGGCCCATTATCGAGCCGAGCCACATCACCGACACCCACGCTGTGCCGCGCGCGAAATTCGAAGCGGAAGAAATCCTGGAATGCGCCCGCAATCCGCAATCTCCAATCCTCGGCGCGAATCCGCGCCAGATCCTGACCGTCGATCAGAATGCGTCCCCGGTCCGGCTGATACATCCGGCACAGCAGCTTGACCAGCGTGCTCTTTCCCGCCCCGTTTTCGCCGACAATCGCCACCACCGCGCCAGCCGGCAATTCTAAATTGATGTCGTCCAGTACACAACGCTCGGTTCCTGGATAAGTGAACGATACATGGTCGAATCGAATCCCTTCCGTCAAACGCTCCGGCGCAGGCGCGTCCGCGTGCTCCGCCAAGGACGCCGCGTAATCCTCCAGCCACGCCATGCGCCGCGATCCGTCCAGCCAGAACCCGCGCAGGAACCCGATTTCCCCCACCGTCGCTCCCACGTAAGCGGACAATCTCGAACCCGCCGCCAACACCAGCAATACCTGTCCCGGCGTCCCTTTGAGCACGGAGGAAACGAAAATCACCGCGCCCACATAGCCTGCCCCGAAAATCGCCCAAGCTACGGTATGCCACCCCGCCGAACTCCAGCGCGCGCCCGCCACCGGACGATACCAACGCTCCCACACCTCGCGCCTCTGTCGCACCAGTCGATCGCCGATTCTCGTCACCCGCACTTCTTTTCCCGGCGGAGCCGTTGTCGCCGTATTAAACAGATGCGCCGCCAGACGATTGAACGGGACGGCTTTCTCCTGCACGTCGCGCTCTACGCCAGGACGCCACGTCGCGGTGAATACAGTTGGCAGCGCAAACACCACTAACAACGCCAATAGCGGATGAATCGAAGCCAATAGCACCACCGTCACCGCCAGCCGTAAAATCCACCCGCAGGTGGAAAATAACGACATGTACATGTGGTCCAGCACGAACACCTGATCTCGCAGCATCGCCAGCCGATCCACGAATTCCGGACGTTCGTGATGCGCGATCGTCGAGACAGATGCCTGCAGCCCCGCCACGTGTGCTTCGAGCGCCACCGCCACGCGGTCGCGAAACCGCCTTTGCGCGCGGTCGCTGACCACCTTTAAAAACCAAGTCGCCACCGCGGAGACGGCCAGCCCTGCGCCCGCTCCCATCACCAACCCGCGTTTGTGATGCAGCACGCCGTCGGCCAGAAATTTCATCCACAGCGCGAGCAGCGCATCCGGCAGTGCCGCGAGCAAGGATAGTCCAAAAGACACCGGCAGCAGCCGCGGTTCGGCGTAATACGCCCGCTTCAGCGCCCTCCACATCGCCGACATTGCCGGAGGCATATCGTCACGCTGGGGCATCGAGTGGCACTCCTTCCTCGCCCGCCTCGGGCTCAAAACGCGACGCCTGTAATTCAAACATCGTGCAATAGCGGCCCTTGCGAGCCATCAGTTCGTCATGCGTCCCGAGCTCGATCACCCGGCCTTGTTCAAGAACGCAAATCCGATCCGCATGCCGCACCGTCGAAAACCGGTGCGAGATCAGGATCGTCGTAGCGCTCCGCGTGGCCTTCAGAATGCGCTCGAAAATCTCCGCTTCGCCGCGCACATCGAGCTGCGCCGTCGGTTCGTCGAGCAAAACCAGTCCAGCGCCCATTTTCACCGCGCACAACGCCCGCGCCAGTGCGATCCGTTGCCATTGCCCGCCCGATAAATCGGTGCCGCCTTCATATCCACGCGCCAGCACCGTATCGAGGTCCGCCAAACCGGTGGCGCCCGCCTCGGCCAGAGCCGCTTCGATCACTCCGTCAGGCGCGCCCGCAGGCGAAACATTGTCGCGCAGCGGCAGCTCGAAGCGAATGAAATCCTGAAACACCGCCGTCACCCGTGAGCGCCACATATCCAGCTCAATCTCCCGCAAATCGATACCGTCGACCTCGATCGAGCCATTCTGCGGATCGTACAAGCGGCACAGCAGCTTCGCCAGCGTCGTTTTGCCCGCGCCGTTCTGCCCCACAATCGCTAAAGAAGATCCGGCCGGAATCGTCAGATCGAACCCGTCCAGCACCGCTGCGCCCGCACCCTGATCAGCGCCAGTAGGATACCCAAAGGTCACATTGCGAAACCTGATCTCCCGCGCAGGCATTCCCTTCGCCGCGTGATTTCCCAGCGGCAGTGCTCCCTTGACTGCCATCGCCTCCCGCAACCGAAGCACCGCGACCACCGGAGCCGCCGCCCCATCGATCGCCCAGGACAATCCTCCGTATGCGATCGCGCTCACGCCGATCGCGGCACTGACGAACGTGACCGCCATTCCCAGCCCCAACCGCCCGTCGACAGCATCCCGTGTCAGCGCCCAGAACACCAGCAAGTTGGCCAACAACACCACCAGTAAACTCCACAACACCGGCCGCTCCCGCAACCGCGTCGCCTTCCATTGCAGATCGAGCAGGTGCCGCCTTCGCGAAGAAAATCGCTCGATCGTCCATGCCGCGAGTCCGAACAGCCGTAGCTCCTTCGCCGCTGGAGGCTGTACCGCTAAACGATAAGCGTAGTCCGCATGCCGCTCCGCCTCCCGAACCTCCTCCGTGTTGCGGTCATGCCAGATTGAACTCTCGCGCAGCAACCAATGCGTCGCCGCCCACGCCCCCACCAGCAGCACCGGAGCCCACCAGGCGTATGCTGCCAGCACCACTGCCGACGCCAGTCCCCCGACGATCAACACCATCCCCGATGCAATGAAATCCATCGCGACCGTCAGCGGCGGTCCGCTGATGCCGAGGTCGAAATCGCGCGCCATCGTGAGATCGGTCGTCAGCTTGGGATCTTCCAGATGCCCCATCCCCGGCGGCGCGACGCACGCCATCGCTAGTTCATCGTTGAGCCACGCAGCCAATCGGCTACCGAGGTTCGCCCCCATCGCCTGATGCACCGGTGCCAACATCTGGAGCAGCACAAACACCCCGCCGACCATCCCCAGCGGCCCCGCCAGTGAATCCCCCCGCTGCACCGCGCTTACCAGAATCCCCATCGCGATCGTAAACAACGCCGGCAGACTGCCCCGCAGCAGCAGCGCAACCCACCAGCCGTACGCCAGCGGCCCGTCCGCCTGCGGCAGAACGCTGAAGAACTTCCACTCCTTGCGCGCCGCCAGCCGCTGAATCATCTCAACATGCTACACCCGTTCGAGTATCCTGGATCATGTGTCTTTCTGCCGCCCTGTTTCTAGTAACCACGCTGATCCAACGCATGATCCCGTAATGATGGACCACATGCTAAAGACCGCCCTCGCGGGCGCGAACACTAAAAGTTGGCCCTATTGGGGGCACGTCTCTTTAAAAAATGAGCCAACATCTCCCCTTTTTTCATCCCTTTACAACTTCCACTCAATCTGCCCTCTTCACTCCTCGCCTATCCTCAACGCAGAAGGAGTTCGATCACCGGGCTCTTTTGACAGTTTTTTGCTGCGCAGCAAATGTCGTACTACGGTGGTCCTGAGCTTTCGGAGGCCCTCAGAAGCCTAGCGGCGTGAACTATATGTATTGCGCCGACGAAAGGACTTTGGGATCGATCCCATAAGATCCCGGGACGG
>JBEKPC010000212.1:0-14652 GCA_049521155.1 Bryobacteraceae bacterium | reverse complement strand
CGTCCTGCGTTCCCAGCAGATCAGCCGCACCCAGGATCCTGAGCTATATCACGGCGAACGTTTCGGCAACCTTTCTTATGTGATCCCGGTGGCGCACGGTTCTTATTCTGTCACTATGAAGTTCTCTGAAGCCTGGTTCGGCCCTGGCAAACCTGCCGGCGGAGGCGTGGGCAGCCGCCGCTTCGATATTCTGGGAAATTCACAGATGCTGGCCCATAATTTCGATATTTTCAAGGAAGCCGGCGGTCCGGAGCGCGCCGTCGACCGCACCTTCCACAATCTGCATCCCAACGCCCAGGGAAAGCTGGTCATCTCCATGGCGCCCGTCGAAAACTATGCCTCTATCAATGCCATCGAGATCATCGACGAAGGCCGCTAATTCCCCCACTCATCTTGCGAGAAAAGTGTTTTTGTTTTCATTTCCCTACGTTACTATTGAGAGCGGTAAGGAATCTCTCAATGAAACAATTGTGGTTAGTGGTTAGCATCTCCGTTGCGATGGCCCAAACGAAACCAATCCCGCTTTCCTCCTTCGACGCCAAGGCGAAGGAATTGCTCGCGCGCATGACCCTCGACGAAAAAATCGGTCAAATGACGCAAGCCGATCAGGCGTTCATCAAGGACCCTTCCGATATCGAGACCTATTTTCTCGGCTCCGTTTTCAGCGGCGGCGATTCCGACCCCAAGGACGGCAACAGCCGCGAAGCCTGGATCAATCTCGCGGCCTCCATTCAGGCCCACGCGCTCAAGACCCGTCTCAAAATCCCTTTACTTTATGGCATCGATGCCGTGCACGGCAACAATAACATCCTGGGCGCGGTCATCTTCCCCCACAACATTGGATTGGGAGCCACCCGCGACCCCGCTCTGGTCGAGCAAATCGGGAAAATCACCGCCGAGGAAGTGCGAGCCATCGGCGTTCAATGGGCCTTCGCCCCCTGCGTCACCGTCCCTCAGGATATTCGCTGGGGCCGCACCTATGAAGGCTATTCTGAAAATCCCCAGTTAGTCGCGGAGCTTGGCGCCGCCGCCGTTCGCGGCCTTCAAGGAACCAGCCTGTCCGATCCCCATGGCGTCCTGGCCTGCGCCAAACACTACCTCGGTGACGGAGGCACCACTATGGGCACCGGCGATTTTGGAAAGAAGCATCTTCTCGATCAAGGCGATACCCGCGTCGATGAAGCCACTCTGCGCCGCCTTCATATGCAAGGCTATCTCTCCACCGTTCCCGCCGGCGTCGGAACCATCATGCCGTCTTATAACAGTTGGAACGGAGTCAAGGTGTCAGGCTCGAAACACCTGCTCACGGAAGTCTTGAAACAGGAAATCGGCTTCGATGGTTTCCTCGTCTCGGATTACAACGCCGTCGACCAGATCACCAAGAATTACAAGACCTCCATCGGCGTCTCCATCAACGCCGGCATGGATATGGTCATGGTCCCCGATCACTATCGCGAGTTCATCAAGGATTTAAAGGAGCTTGTCGCGGACGGCACCGTCCCCATGTCCCGTATCGACGACGCCGTCACCCGAATCCTGCGTGTGAAATTCGCCATGGACCTGGACAAGAAGCCGCCCGCGCCCACCACCTACGCCTTCGGCACCCCAGAGCACCGAGCCGTGGCCCGGCAAGCCGTCCGCGAATCTCTCGTGCTACTCAAAAACGACCACCAGACGCTTCCTTTATCGAAGCAATCGCGCATTCACATCGCCGGTAAGAACGCCGACGATATCGGCAATCAATGCGGCGGCTGGACCATCACCTGGCAAGGCAAGAGCAGCGACACCCTCCCCGGAGGCACCACCATTCTCGGCGCCCTTCATAAGGCTGGAGCGAACGTGGCCTCCGAAGGCGCCAATGTCGGCATCGTAGTCATCGGCGAGCCCCCCTACGCCGAAGGCATGGGCGACCGCACAGACCTCTCTTTAGCCGCTGAAGACATCGCCGCCGTAAAGAGAATGAAGAGCACCGGCGTCCCGGTAGTAGTGATTGTAATCTCCGGCCGCCCCTTAATCCTGGACCCGATTCTCAACGACGCCGACGCAATCCTAGCCGCCTGGCTCCCCGGCACCGAAGGCGAAGGCATTACCGACGTATTATTCGGCGACTACAAACCCTCCGGCAAACTAAGCTTCACCTGGCCCACCCAATTCAAATACGGCTACGGCCTAACCTATTAGAGAATAGCGGTCCGATTGTGGGGCAGGTTGGCAAGCCGAACCGCCATGCGTAAGCATGTGGGCAGCCCCGCTCACCAAATCAACTTCAACCCAAACTGTATCTGCCTCGACGTCGCCGATGAGAACACCACCGCATTCGGAATCGTTATTACTCCAAGTCCTTCCCCATATACATCTCACTCACCAACCCTCGATGATTCTCCAGCACTCGATTTCGTCGCACCTTCATAGTGGGCGTCAGTTCGCCCTTCTCAATCGAAAAATCCTGTTCGAGAATCTTGAATTTCCGCACCTGCTCGAACGATGCGAGTTGTTTATTCACCGTTTTCACCGCTCGTTCCACGGAGCTTCTCGCTTCCTCAGGCCTGCCGTTCACCGTGAACAGCGCGGTCACATACGGCATGCGGTCCCCGATGAGCAGCACCTGATTAATCGCCGGCTCGCGCTTCAACATTTCCTCGATCCGCGACGGATAAATCTTCTTCCCGTTCGAAGAAACAATCAGCTCCTTCTTGCGGCCAGTGATGTAGTAATATCCATCCGCATCGCACTCCGCGATGTCTCCCGTCGCCAGCCAGCCGTCTCGCAGAACCGCCGCCGTCGCCTCGGGATCTTTGTAATAGCCCGAAAAAAGCGACCCGCCGCGCAGCATTAATTCACCGTCCTCTTCGATGCGCGCTTCGAACCCCGGCAGTAGTTTCCCGATGCTGCCCGCCTTCGGTCTTGCAATCGGATTCAGCGCCGCCACGCCGCCTTCAGTCAATCCATAGCCTTCAATCAGAGGCATCCCGATGGCCTGGTAAAACTCAGCCAGATCCTTGCTTAGTGGAGCGGCGCCGCTCGCGGCAAGCCTCATCCGTCCGCCCAACCGTTCCCGGATTTTCGTAAATACCAGGCGATCGAAAATCCGCAGTGAAGTTCGCATCCAGCCCGGAACTTCCTTGCCCTGCTGCCTCCTGCGGCTCGCTTCAGCCCCCAACCCAATCGCCGTGTAGATCATTCGCCGCACCGCCGCCGGGCGTTTTCGAATCTCAGCCGAGACCGTCGCATAAACCCGTTCCCACACCCGCGGAGGAGCCAGAAAAAACGTTGGTCGAATCGTTCGCAGCTCGTGCGGCAGCTTCGAGAGCCCCTCTGAAAACCAAATGCAGCCTCCTTCGCGGATCGGCAGCAGCTCCACCACCACCCTCTGCGCGATGTGCGCCGATGGCAGAAACGCGATAGTGCAATCTTCCGGCGAAAGCGGAAATGAGCTGGGCGACATATCCATGTTCGCCACCAGTGCGCGATGCGAAACCAAGCCCATTTTCGGTTCGCCGGTGGCGCCCGAAGTGCTGTACAGCACCGCCATATCGTCTTCGGAAACTTCGGCGCGAATCCGCTCGAACACACCTGGATCTTCCTTCATCTTTTGCTCGCCGAGCGCGCGCACCCGATCGTCCGTAAGCAGGATCCACTGCACCTCCAAAGGCTCGCCTGCCGCGCTTTGGAGAGCCTTCATAACTTTTTCGTTCTCGACAAAAACCACCCGCGCATCGCACGCCCGCAGCGTTTTCGCCTGGTCCGCATAAGGCAAACTGGTATAAAGCGCGGCGGAAATCGCGCCTGATGTCATGATGCCGATGTCGGTTAAATAGAATTCGGCGCGCGTCTCCGATTGCAGCGCGACCATGCCGCCTTTGGGCACCAGTTCGCGCACGCCAACTGCAATCTGCTGAACAGTATCGCGATATTCGCGCCAGTTCCAGGTCCGGTATTTTCCACCCCCGATCGGTTGGTGCAGAGCCGCTTTTTCGGGGTATTTGGCGGCGGTTTCTTCGAGCACCGTGTAGACGGTCCGAGCCTTCATCGGGACAATGCTACCATGCTGAGAAGTGCCGTATAGTCAAGAGATTGAAACAGCCCGCCGCATCGCCGATCTTTCCGCAAAGCTCGCTTTGCAGCATCAAAAAGCGGGTATTCAGGCAGAAAACAAGCCCGACGATTCGCCGGTTACCATTGCCGACAAAGAATGCGAAAAACTGATCGCTAAAATGCTGGAAGAAGCATTTCCGGAGGATGGGATTCTGGGCGAGGAAGGGTCGCGGAAGGAATCGAAAAACGGACGCCGTTGGATCATCGATCCTATTGACGGCACAAGGGATTTCGTCCGTGGAAATCCACTTTGGAGCGTTCTGATTGCGCTCGAAAAAGAAGGCGAAGTGCAGGCGGGGGTGGTACATGTGCCGCTGATGGGGAACACCTGTTGGGGATCCCGCGGGGGAGGGGCTTTTCGCAACGACGTGCGGCTGCGAGTGTCTTCCATCGATAAGCCGGAGAATGCGGTGATCTCCTTAAACAGCCTTAATCGCGTAAAAAGTGCCTCTCATGTGGCCCTTATGACGTCTTATTTGAGCATGTTTTGGGCTTTTCGATGCCTCGGCGGAACACCCGATGCGATGATGGTCGCCGAAGGACAGATGGACGCCTGGGTGGAACCGAAGGTTGCTCCCTGGGATATGGCGGCGGCGCAGGTGATTCTCGAAGAAGCGGGTGCAGTGTTTTTCGCGTTTAACGGCAAGCGGTCGATTTACGAAGGCAACTGCGTCGGCTGCACGCCCGGGTTGGAAAAATCCCTGCGAGAATTTTTCACTCAGAGCGCAGCGCTTGGATCGGATCTATGCGGCTAGCCCGATGCGCCGGTAGCCAGATCGCGGCCAGCGCTACGACGGCCAGGACAATCGGGACTGCGATGAACACCTCCGGATCAAGCGGGGTGACTCCGTAAAGGAAGCTTTCGAGGAAACGCGTCAAGGCGAGAGACGCGGCGACTCCGATCGATGCGCCGATCAGGACCAGCAGCATTCCTTGCGCGATCACCATGTTTTGTACGTTGCTGGCTCCGAGGGCGATGCGGATTCCGATTTCCTTCGTCCTCTGCTCGACGCTGAAGGCCATCAAGCCATAGATGCCGATCGCCGCCAGCACCAGCGCGGAGCCTCCGAAGATCAGCATCAAAACCATATCGAAATCCTCGCGCGCGGTGGAGGCCGATTCGACTTCGTCCATGGAACGGATATTCACGACGGCCAGTCCGGCGCTGGCCTGAGTCAACTCGGTTTTTATGGCAGAAGCCAGCGAGTGAGGCTCAACCCGTGTGCGGACCATCCAGATGGTAGGCATGCGGACGGAATAAGCGGTGTAGCTATCGTCGCTTTGCGGGAGCGGAATATAAATGGTGTAACCCTCCGGATCGGTACTGCGGTCTGTGCGTTCGCGAACCTCTCCGGCGATGCCCACGATGGTCAGCGGCTTCTGGTCAGCGGATTTTCTACCCAGGTCGAGTTGCGCGCCGATGGCATCGTCATTCGGCCAGAACCGGCGAGCCATCGCCTGATTAATCATGACGACGGCGGGCGCACCGGCATTGTCTCGCACAGTGAATTTGCGGCCCCGAAGAATAGGGATCTTGAAGACATCGAAGAACTCAGGCGAGACGGTCGGCATGTTGGCGCGGGCGTGAAAGGTGCCATCCAACGGCAGGTTTTCAATCACGAAAGGCGCGTTGGGAACCGGGCCGATCGGCATGCAGCAGCCGGCCGCTACGGATTCGACTCCCGGCAGCGCGCGAATTCGCTCCGTGCTGGCGTCGACCAGGCGGCTGAGACCGGCGGTCTTCTGATACTGTTCCCCGGTGAGAGACATTTGTAGCGTCAGAACGTGGTGAGTGTCGAAGCCGGGGTCCATCGATCGCATGGAGACGAAGCTGCGAATCAGAAGACCGGAACCGATCAGCAAGACCAGCGCGAGCGACACCTCAGCCACCACCAACACCGCGCGGACTTTACTTCTTTTCGGCGCGGCGCTCAATTCAATGCGCGAGGCTTGCAGCGCGGGAATGAGGCCGAATAAAATACCGGTCGCGATCGAGAGTAGCAGGGCGAAGCCAATCACACGCGCGTCCGCAGTAACAGCGGATTGGCCAATGCGAGGAATATCGCCGGGATTCAAAGCGAGCAGCGCGCGGATGCCAGCGATGCCGAAAATGAGTCCCAGAACGCCACCCGCAAGCGAGAGCAGAATGCTTTCGGCCAGCAATTGACGGATAAGACGCCCGCGGCTGGCTCCGACGGCGATGCGGATGGCGATCTCGCGCTTTCGACCCGCAGCGCGCACCAGCAACAGATTCGCGACATTAGCGCAGGCGATCAGCAGCACGAAGCTGACGGCGATGGCAAGAATCAGGAGAGAAGCCCGGATGTTGCGATCGAGGACGTCCTGGATTGGCTCGGCGATAAATGTGACACCCGGAAGAGTGGTACTGACGCCCGGATAGCGGCGCCGGAATTCGTCGGTGGCCAACTGAAGCTGCGCCTTAATCATGCCGGGCGTGACGCCAGGCCGGATACGTGCGGCGACGCTGAAGTAATGGCCTTGATCGATGCTGGCGGGATCGATTTGAAAGGGAATCCAGACGTCGAGCGGTTGGGGCGATTCTGTATCGATGCCGGCAGCCGTAATTCCGACCACGACGTAAGGAGCGCCGTTGAGCGAAACGGTGCGGCCCAGCATAGGCGCGCCGGCCAGCGCCCGCTTCCAGAAAGCGTCGCTGAGCACGGCGAAATGGCCGGCGTTGGGCCGATCCTCCTCCGCCGTGAAGCTGCGCCCTTGCGCCATGGGAACGCCGAACAGGCGGAAATAATCGGCGGAAACCTGTCCCATCTGAACCTGCTCCGGCGCGTCGACTCCAGTGAGGTTCATGGAGCCGTAGCGATAAGCGGAGATGTCCTGAAACAGGGCGGTTTGTTCGCGCCACAGATTAAAGCGTGTCTGCGAGCCACCGATGGGAGGTCCGTTGGGGCGCGTGGAACCGAGCACGACAATCTTGTCAGGGTCCGGCGCAGAGACAGGTTTCAGCAGCACGCGGTTGACGACGGAGAAGATCGCCGTGTTGGTCCCGATCCCGAGAGTCAACGCGGCGAGGGCGGTGAGAGTGAAAGCAGGATTACGGAAAAAGCTACGGAGCGAGTGTTTCAGATCGCAGCAGCCTCGACAACTCTGCCGTTACCGGGCGAGCCGCGCGACGCGCTTTCGCATCGCGAAGACGAGTCCAAGCATCAGGGCTAGGAGGGGAAGCGTTTCCGCCGGTTCCGGCGTCGCTACGATTCCATCCGAAAATGCAACGATGAAACCGCTAGGCGCTTTATTCGATGAATTAGAAAAGTCAAAATCCACGCTGTAGGTCGAACCCACGACGGTAGAGAGGGCTTGGCTGTAGGTGTCGTAGTCGCCTGGGACTACTGATGCGAACTCAAGCGCCGGTACTGAAGTTCCGTCGTCAAACGTGTTGGATAGTGAGCCTGAGGCGGCGGGGGTGAACGTCCAGGTTGAGCCGAGCAGGTTCCCGCTTGCCCCGATCGTCACGGAGATATCCGTTGCTTCCTCCGCAACCAGAACTTGGTAGCCCTCGAAAGAGACGTCGGTAGTGGTTCCTGTGGCGATAAAGGTCAGGTTATACGGCGTCCCACTTTGACCCGGCGCATTGATCGGTTCAGAAGAGTAATGTCGGCCTTGGCCCCTACCGCGCCAAACAGCGCGAGAGCCAGAGGAGCGCGAGAGCCAGAGGTGAAAGTGATGTGTTTTATCATTGGGGTATCGGATTCTCCGTGGTACTCGTCTGGGTGTAGAAAGCAAGGAAAAAGCCACCCGTCTCGTCCTTCCCTGGTTGGTCATTGTATATTCAGACCATGGCCGACACTGTAGTGGAAGCTCTCATCCTCGACCTTCTCGCTTGGGTAGCCCAGCGCGAGCGAACCTATGAGGAAGTCATGAATGCCTGGCGCACTTCTTGCCCCAGGCTTCCCGTTTGGGAGGACGCGAATGATCTCGGATTCGTTACTACCGCGCATGGGATCGTCAGGATTACCGCGGCCGGTCGGGCGCTTCTGGAGCAGAACCATCGATTCAAATGAAGATCACGATTCTCGACGATTACTTCGACACGCTGCGCACGCTGCCTTGTTTCGCGAAGCTCGCGGGTCACGATGTCACGGTCTGGAACGATCATGTGCAGGATGTGGACGCGCTGGCCGCGCGCCTCAGAGACACCGAGGCGCTGGTCCTGATCCGGGAGCGCACGGAGATCCGCGCGCCGCTGCTCGATCGCCTGAATAAATTGAAGCTCATCAGCCAGCGCAGCGTTTATCCTCACATCGATATCGATGCCTGCACCCGCCGTGGGGTCATCGTGTGTTCGAGCCTGCATTCGGGGACGCCGTCCTACGCGACTGCGGAGCTGACCTGGGGTCTGATTCTCGCGGCGATGCGCCAGATTCCGCAGCAAATGGCCTCGCTAAGAGCGGGGAACTGGCAAATCGGCGTGGGCTCCAGCTTGCGCGAAAAGACGCTGGGAATTTATGGCTATGGCCGCATCGGAAGCGTGATCGCGGGATACGGGAAAGCCTTCGGCATGAACATTCTGGTGTGGGCGCGCGAATCGTCCCTGGCGAAAGCGCAAACGGATGGCTACGCCGCGGCGCACAGTAAAGAAGCGTTCTTCGAGCAATGCGACGTGATCACGCTGCACATGCGTTTAGTCGATGCAACGCGCGGGATCGTGACCGCGGCGGATCTCGCGCGCATGAAGCGGTCGGCCCTCCTGGTGAACACCAGCCGCGCGCCGCTGATCGAGCCTGGAGCGCTGGTGAACGCCTTGAAAGCCGGACGTCCCGGAATGGCCGCGGTCGACGTGTACGAAAAAGAACCCGTGCGAGAGCATCCTCTGCTGGCGATAGAAAACGTGGTGTGCACGCCGCATATCGGCTACGTGACGCGCGAAGAGTATGAGCTTCAATTTTCGGAAATTTTCGATCAGATTGCGGCCTATTGTGCGTGCGGGCCGATCAACGTGGTAAATCCGGAGGTGCTCAACTGAGAGATTCGAAAAGCGGGAGTTGGATGTTGCAAATGTTGCGAGGCTGCGTGGGCGATTTGCTGATTCCCAGGGAGATACCTGTTGGCATATCAATTGCTGGTGTTTAAATGAGGAGCATTTATGCCTTTATTAGATCTTGCGCTGGCGCTGATTGTTGTGGCTGCGCTGGCATGGTTGGTTAACGCCTACGTCCCTGTGCCGGATAACATACGGCCGATTCTGAATCTGATCTTTGGGCTGATGGTGGTGGGAATGTTTTTGTGGCTCGTTAACACTTATGTTCCGATGGCGGAAAGCATCAAGGTGATTCTAAACGTGGTTGTGGTAGTGGCGACCCTCGTTCTGGTGCTCCAGACATTCGGGCTGTGGGATCGCGTGGTCGGAATGTGGAATAAAGCGTTGGCCAGCATCACCAAGCCTCGGCCGGCGGCGGATTTAGATAAGGCTCCCCCGAAGGCGAGTTAGGTATTCGACTGATCGCCCGGCCTCCATAAAAGCTGTACAATTGATAGATGTCGGGAACTTCGTTGGAGGAAGTTGGGCGATGGATCGAAAAATTATCCTCTTTGAGCTGAATGAGGTTCCGGTTCGGATTTTTGAGCATTACTGCCGGACCCGTCCTCAGTCGGCTCTGGCGCAAAGGCTGCCCAGGTGTCAGAAGTTCGAGACTTACACCGAAGATAAAGGCTGGTTGGAGCCTTGGATTACGTGGCCGACGCTGCATCGGGGAATTTCGAACGCGACGCACGAAATCAAGGATTTTGGGCAGGATTTAAGCAGGCAGGATCGCGAGTTTCCTCCGCTCTGGAAGATTCTATCGCAACGCGGCATTCGAACGGGGGTATGCGGTTCACTGCATACTTATCCGATGCCGACGGATTTGAATAACTATGACTTTTTCATGCCGGATACTTTCGCGGCAGGGTCAGAGTGCTTTCCGGACAGTATTTCGGCGTTTCAGGAGTTCAATCTGCGGGTGAGCCGCGGGTCGGCGCGCAACGTAGAAAAGGGCGTGCCCTGGGCCGCGGGATTGCAATTATTGGCTAAGGCTCCGGGGCTGGGGTTCAAGCTGGACACGATCGCCGATGTGGGCCGGCAGCTATGGTCGGAGCGGAAAGAGCCGATGAAGCGGGTGCGGCGCCGGTCGTTCCAAGCGATTCTCGGCTTTGACGTGTTTTACCATTATCTGGACAAAACGCGGCCGAGTTTTGCCACGTTTTTTACGAATCACGTGGCGTCCTCCCTGCACCGCTATTGGGCGGCGTTGTTTCCAGGCGATTACAATTCCTTTGAATTTACTGAGGATTGGGTCAGTTCCTTTCGCGATGAGATCGACTTCACGATGGGGAAATTCGACAAGTTTTTTGGGAAACTTGCGGCTTTCGTGGATGCGAATCCGGAGTATCAGTTATGGGTGGCGACCAGCATGGGGCAAGCGGCCACGGAGGCAAAGCCTTACGATTCACAGTTATACATTACCGACCGGAAGCGGTTCATGAAGGCGATGGGGGTCGAGCCGACGGAGTGGTCCAGCCTTCCTTCCATGCAGCCGCAGACGAACGTCAGCGTCAGCAGCGCCAAGATTCCTGTGTTTCGGGAAGCGATGAGCAAGCTCGCTTTAGAAGGAGTGCCGGTGGTGTTTCGGGAAGCTGCGAATGGCTTCTTCAGTATCGATCTGGGCCATCAGGGCTATCTGACTAAGCCGCAGGTGGCGCAATTTGACGGGCGAGACGTTCCATTCCAAGAACTGGGACTGGCGCCGGTCGAGATCGAGGACAAGGCCGGCTCCAACGCCTATCATATTCCGCAAGGGACGCTGCTGATTTACGATCCGCAGGACCGGGCGGTGAAATCTGGGTTCACGCAAGTTTCGACCGAAGAGATCGCGCCGACCATTCTCGAGAACTATGGGGTTCCGATTCCTTCCTATATGAGGAGCCCGGTCACGTTCACGGCTCGCATCTAGCGCCACTCACCGATCTAGCGGTGCCGTTCGCCGAATCGATGCTTCTCCTGCGGTCTCAAGCTGTTAGGATCGCATTGGGAAGGATTTTCGACCATGGACCCTTACGTTCGGAAACGCTGGAATCGGGACCGCTTTCACAGCCACGGGGGTCTGGTCGGCGGCATCGTCCTGGCTGGAATCGGCCTGCTCCTGCTGCTCCAGAACCTCAATATTCCCGGCTTTGAAGACTTGGAGAAGTATTGGCCGGTGATCCTGATCGCGGTGGGGATCGCGCAGGCCGCGCGCTCGATCGGGATGGGCGGGCGGGTGTGGGGCGGAGCGGTCTTCCTGGTGGGCGTTCTGTTTTTGCTGAATAATTTCAATATCATCCATGGGGATATCTGGCGATTTTTGTGGCCAGGAGTTCTCATCATGATCGGCCTGGGAATGCTGGCGCGGAGTATGGATCGCCATAACGGCGAAGGATATCCTCCGGGGGCGAGCGGAGCGTATGCAAAATCGCTAGGCGAGGACATTAAAAATCGCATTATGTCGGATATTGGCGGGAGGTCGGGCGCAGCAGCCTCGCCCAACCATCTGAGCGAATGGGCGATTTTTGGCGGCGGCCGGCGGCGCAACGATTCGCAGGATTTTCAGGGCGGCGAGGCTTTCGCGATGTTTGGGGGAATCGAGCTCGACCTCCGCAAAGCGGCGTCGACGCGCGAAGAGATTGTCATCGACGTGAATGCGATATTTGGCGGTATCGAGGTGCGCGTGCCGGAAAACTGGAGCGTCACGGTGCGCGGCGCGGGCATTTTCGGCGGCTATGAAGACAAGACCTTTCGGGCCGCGCTGGACCCGAAACAGCCGCACCTGACCGTGAATGGGGTCGCGGTGTTCGGCGGCGTGACCATTCAAAATTAAAATGCATCCGATTTTTTGCCAGAAATCCAGACTCGCGGGATACATACTGGTCTGGGCGGTGATCGGTGTCCTGCTGACCGGCCTGCTGCATGAGCCCGGAACGCTGACGCTGCGCGAATCGGCTGCGCTGGCGGCGCCATTATGCCTGCTGTACGCATTCTTCTGTTTGACTCCGTGGTACACGTGCCGGCATTTGCCTTTGCGGACGACGAATCCGTTAAATCTGATCGTGCAACATTTGGGAGCGGCGCTGCTGGCATGCGGAATCTGGGTGGAACTGGCGGGTTTCATCGCACGGCGCGGCATGCACGCCAACGCGCGATTTCAGTCCGAAATGCCGCACCTGGTGGCGGTGGGATTGCTGTTGTACGCGGTTTCCGTCGCGCTTCATTATATGCAACAGGCGCAGCAGGCTTCGCGCGACGCGGAGCTGCTGGCACGGGACGCGGAGCTGCGGGCGTTGAAAGCGCAGATCAATCCGCACTTTCTGTTTAACAGTCTCAATTCGATTACGGCGCTGACGACGGTGGATCCGGCCAAGGCGCGCGAGATGTGCATTCGGCTGTCGGATTTTCTGCGCAATACGCTGGGGTTGGGCGAACGGGAGACGATTTCGTGGCGCGAAGAGCTGGCGCTTTCGCGAACCTATCTCGATGTGGAGCAGGTGCGCTTCGGATCCCGCTTGCGCGTCGAAATCGATGTCGACGAGGATTGCTCCGACTGCATGGTGCCGCCGCTGGTGTTGCAGCCGCTGATCGAGAACGCGGTAAAGCACGGGATTGCGACGATGGTGGAGGGCGGATTGATTCGAGTCGAAGGGCATGTGGTCGATGGGTCCATGGAAGTGACCGTTGCGAACGATTTCGATCCGGACTCTCCTTCGCCGCGCCGGCACGGGCTGGGATTGCGCAATGTGCGCAGCAGACTGACGACGCGGTTCGGGGACGGGGCGCGCCTGACGGCGCAGGTGGTGAACAATCAGTTTCGCGCCGAGATGGTGGTCCCGTATAATCGGGCGGAGTAGATGATGGAGACGCTGGCGCATTACCGGATCCTCTCCCTGCTGGGCAAAGGCGGGATGGGAGAAGTGTTTCTGGCGGAGGACACGCGGCTTTACCGCAAAGTCGCGCTGAAAGTGCTGCTTCCGGAAGTGGCGCAGGATACCGACAAACTGGCGCGATTTGTTCAGGAAGCGCGGGCCGCCTCCGCACTGAGCCATCCGAACGCGGCGCACATTTATGAGATCGGAGAAGCCGACGGGCGGCATTTCCTGGCGATGGAGTACATCGAAGGAGAGACGCTTGAAAAAAGGCTGATGGGCGATCCGTTGCCGTTCGCGGAAATGATCTCGATTGCCAGCCAGATGGCCGATGCGCTGGATGCGGCGCACTCGCGCGGGATCGTGCATCGCGATATCAAGCCTGCGAACCTGATGATCGGCGCGCGGGGGCACGTGAAGGTGCTGGATTTCGGACTGGCGAAGATTCTGCCGGTGGCGGGAACGGAGATCCCCGGATCCAGCCTGTTGGCGACGCAGTTCCTGACCAGCGGCGGCGTGGTGTTGGGCACGGTTTCCTACATGAGCCCGGAACAGGCGCTGGGCCGCGACGTGGATCATCGCACGGATCTTTTCAGCCTGGGCGTGGTGCTGTACCAGATGGCCAGCGGCAAGCTTCCGTTCGCGGGCGCATCGGCGCAGGAGACGCTGGCGAGAATTCTGCAATCCCAGCCGGATGCACTGGGGCGGCTCAATTACGAATTGCCGGAAGAGTTCGAGCGCGTGGTCAGAAAGTGCCTGGAAAAGGATCGCGACCGGAGGTATCAATCGGCGCGGGAACTGCTGGTCGATTTGCGCAATCTGGAGCGAACGCCGTCTGGAGAAAAGGCGCGGACGGCCACGATTCGCGCGGTGATTGTCGACGATGAAGAACTGGCACGGTACCTGGTGCGGGAGTATTTGAATCAGGCCGGCGGAGTCGAGGTGATCGCCGAATGCGCCAATGGATTCGAGGCGGTAAAGGCGATCACGGAGCGCAAACCGGATCTGGTGTTTCTCGACGTGCAGATGCCGAAGCTCGATGGATTCGAGGTGTTGGAACTGATCGACCCATCGATCGCGGTGATTTACGTGACTGCCTACGATCAATACGCGATGCGGGCGTTCGATGCCCATGCGGTGGATTATTTATTGAAGCCGTTCAGCCCGGACCGGTTCAAGAAAGCCATAGAGCGCGCGCGGCTGCGGCTGGGTGAGCCGGCGCCGGTGAAGCCGCGCATCTCGGCGACGGAATTGTCCGCCGCGGCGCGTCCACCGGAACAGAAGCTGGAGCGCATTGTGGTGAAAGACGGCGCGAAGGTGCACATCATTCCCATCGAGAAGCTGGATTACGTGGAGGCGCAGGACGATTACGTGGCGCTGCGCAGCGAGAAGAAAAATTATCTGAAGCAGCAGACGATTTCGAGCGTGGAGACGCAGCTCGATCCGAAGAAATTTGTGCGGATTCACAGGTCGTACATCGTGAATCTGGAACGGATCGCGCGGATCGAGCCGTATACGAAAGATAGCCGCGTGGCGGTGTTGACGGATGGGACGCAGTTGCCGGTGAGCCGGTCCGGCCATGCGCGATTGAAGGAATTGCTTGGGGAAGTGGGTTAGCCGAAGAGGCGGTCGAACAGGGCGCGGGTGTGG
>JBEKPC010000211.1:0-7543 GCA_049521155.1 Bryobacteraceae bacterium | reverse complement strand
CGACGCGCCGAACTCGCGGCGCCAGAATCCGTCGCTGATGACGGCGATTCCAGAGCATCCGCGCCGATCGTCAGCAGCGTTCAACAGGCGGCCGGCTTGGGGTTTTACGCCAAGAACATCGAAAAACTCGCCGCTCACCCACAGGGCGTTGGCGTTCCTGATCTCGCCGCCGTGGGCGAGATTGAGCTGGTCCGGATTCCAGGCGAAGATGCCGGAGAAACCCTGCTGCTGGGCGCGGATCTGTTCCCACTGCGGATTGGTGATTTCCGAATAGTTGCTGTAGAAGCTGCCACTGGCGTTGAAGGGGCTGATCCTGACGGTAGCGAGCTGCTCAGGATGCTGGACCGGAAGGGTGCGCAGGCGGACGGCGTCGAGGAGCTGAAATATGGCGGTGTTGGCTCCGATGCCGAGGGCGAGCGAGAGAATCGCGACAAGGGCGAAGCCGGGATTCAGCAACAGCAAACGCAAGCCGTGGCGCGCGTCCTGAAGAAGGTTTTCGAGCATAAAGTTATTACTGAGACGGAGAGTCTTCGTTACGGTTAGCCGGAAGTTTTCGCAGATATACAGACGACAGGAGCGGGGCCGCGATTTCGGATGTGATATTTTGTCAACCAGGAGTCGAGCATGGCTTTCGTGAAGTGCATGCTGGCGGGCATTGCGGCCGTGGTCGGCGCGGTGATTGCGGCGGCGCTGGCAATGGCTGCTTATTCGCTGTGGCAGGCGCGTAAGTTTATGAATTCGGGGGCCGGTGCGATCGCTACGCCAATGTTGGGTCTGCTCCCTATCCTCTGTATCTTGATGGTGATTTTCGCGGCGGGGTTTTGGTGGCAGTGGCGGAGAGCGCGTTAGGTGCGACCGGATGGGCGGATCGGCCGCGTGATCCCCTCCCTTGTACGGTCAGGTTCGGCGGACAGGACACTAGGAAATTTCCGGGGGCTGTGTGACGGATTTGGCTCCAGATCACGCTTATACTAATAAGGGCAAAAGAGGAGGTCGAATGCGCAATTTATCTCTGACGCTTTTTGCGGTGCTCGCGGTTGGGCAATTGAAGGCCGACATCGTTACTTTCGTCGACATGGGAAACGGCAGCGGATCGATATCCGTGCCAGCCTTCTATAACCTTACCACTGCACTTGCAGCCCCGCAGGTATGTATTTAACCTGTACCAGCAACGATGGATCCGTGGGGCTGCAGAGCAGTACCATTCTCGCCGCTCCGCTCGCCACAACCCCGGTCGTAGCGCCGATCTACATTGGAGATCCCAGCGGGAAAGTGAGCGACGAGATCGTGACAAGCTTCTCCGCGCCTACAAGTTGCGACTTAAGCAGTTTGCCGCCGGGGTCCACTTGTCCGGAGTATTTCCTGGTGCAAAATATTACGTATACCTTCGGCCTGGACCTCACCGGTCCGCCCGTAAGCTGCTCATCGGTGGGCGGATGCATTCCGTACACCGGTCTGCTACAAGATGTGGGCACAGTCGTCTATGGTGCGGAGCCCTCCCCGCTTACGATCTTCGCGCCCTCTACTCTAACGCTCGATTTTCAACGCACCCCCGAGCCGAACCTTATTGTCCCGCTGGCGATCGGTTTGGGATTAGCCGGTCTGGTTGTGCGCAGGAAATCGATGGCGCGCCGCGGCTGATTGGGCTTCGGCCCATTTCGTTCGTCTCGCCTGCGCCGATTTTCGATCCTATGGGCGGATCGGTCGCGTCATCCCCTTCCTTACGGTCGGGGTTCGGTGGAGGCAATGCACTAAAAACAAGAGCCGACGAGGGCGTCTTCTGCAGTCCAGGGGGACCGCCCCATTGCTTCCATGAGGTTCCAGAGAGGAGCACTAGAAAAATTTCGAGGTTTGGGCGACGGATTTGTCTCCAGATTGCGCCTATAGCAGTAAGGGCCAAAAAAGGAGAAGAAATGCGCAGCTTATCTCTAGTGCTTTTTGCGGTGTTGGCGGCTGGGTACCTGAAGGCGGATATCGTCACTTTCGGGAGCAATGTCACCAACGGCGTCGGATCGGTAAACGTGCCAGGCTACTACTTCACTTTCGGGAGCAGCTCGTGCGTGCAGCCCGCTCCGCCGGATGGTCCGTACACCTGTTACGCCTCTACAGGCACCATGTATTCATTTGAGGGCTATCTTTCCCCCCTCGACGAAAGCTCCACCACGGTCCCAGGGACACTCTATGTGGGAGGGCCTGCCGGGAATGTTACGGGCGAGATTTTGACGGCGCTCGACGACACGGGGTTTACGTGCACCACGGGAAATCCCCCGGTGTCGATTCCTTGCGCCAGTATCTTTACGGATGTGCAGTTTCATTATGAGGTCGGGCCGACGGGGCAGACCTGCGCCTCGGTTGGTGGATGCATTCCCTATGAGCCCAATGTTCTACAAACGCTGGGAACTATAACCTACGGCGACGATACGGTTTTCCCGGGCGCCAATGCATCTCCGACAACTGTTGATTTTGAGTACACACCGGAGCCGAGCCTATTGATTCCGCTGGCTCTTGGCTTAGGCTTCACCGCATTCGCCTTGCGCAAAAGGTCGCAGCAGGAAAAACAGAATTAGCGCCGGGTCTAATTTAGATAACAACATACTTAGCTCCCTAACTGTAGCTGGCCAAGTGCCTCTCGAAGGCTGCCTCGATGTACAATCGAGCGGTGAGCCACAGGCATCCGATGCTTCGAACCGTGCTGAAAAGCCAGTATCACGCGTCGCTGGCGATGCTCCGCGAAGCCATTGAGCGCTGCCCGCCCGAGGAGTGGTTGAGCACCAACCACAAGAATAAGTTCTGGCAGGTGTCGTATCACGCTCTGTTCTTTGCACACCTGTATCTTCAGCGCGACGAAGCTGCGTTTAGGCTGTGGGAACAGCATCGCGGCGAGGGCGACGGCATCGCGGGTGAGCCGTACACGCAAGCACAGGTGCTCGAGTACTGGGAGTTCTGCGATCGGATGGTCGATGACGCCGTGGACGCGTTGGATCTCGACGGCACCGAAAGTGGCTTCAGTTGGTATCGCATGTCCAAGCTGGAGCACCAGCTCGTCAATATCCGCCATATCCAACATCATGCCGGGCAACTGATCGACCGCGTCCGCTCGGCCGCCGACGTCGGGATTCGCTGGGTGGCCGCGCGCTAAGCGCCTTGGTGATGCAGGTAATTCATTGCCCTAATTCACGACGATTTTAGCAACAGATTCGTTGTCGTTTTCATCGGAGACGCGAACGGCGATCGTGGTTTCGCCTGCGCCGCGGTCTACTTGTACGCGGTAATCGTGCTCCTGCGAATCGGTGAGACGGGTGGTGGGCTCGACCACCATCCATTCGCTGCCGTTGATGGAATATTCGGCTTTGCCGAGCGTGCTGAGCGCGTCCTTGGCGTGGAAGCGCAGGTCCAGTTTCGATCCGGAAGCGGCGCCGCTGAGACCGGTGATTTCGGGCGGCGTATTGTCGATCACAAACGGCTCGCTATCGGCGAAGGCGGTGAGCGCCTGGTCCGGAGGATTGGACGGTGCGTCGGTCGCGGTGATGCGCACGAAGTATTTGCCGTCCGGGAAGGCGGTGGAATCCCAACTGTAATAGTGCTCGCGAATTTTGTCCCTCAGCAGCTTCCAGGCCGATTCATGGGCGCCGCGAATCTCCACTTTGAACAGGAGCGTGTCGCCGTTCTCGTCGTTGGCCAGCCAGCGGACGCCGATGGCTCCTTTCGAATAGGTCAAGCCCGGCGAGGATCCGGAATCAGCGGTGGCCGCGGACGCTGCCGAGGTTGACGCCGTATGATGGCCGAGCGCGGGAAGCGTGAGCGAGGCGGTCAACGAAGTGATGATGGTCGAAGGAGCGGGAAATTTATAATTGGCGGGGGTGATCTCGACTTCTTCAATCTCCGGCGCGACGTTCTTCATTTGATAAGCGGCGTCGACTTCAGTGACCTCGCCTGTGCCGGTGAGGGTCAGGCGGTATTGGAGAAATCGGGCAGGAGGCGACACGATGCGGCCGGCGTTGGTGCGGGCGAAATCGTTCCAGTTTTTCTGGGCCCGGTTCAGATTGCCGGTGCGTGTTTCCATAGTGACGCCGGCGTTCTCCTTGGGCGAGTACGAGAGGCGGCCCCAATAGGAAAATTCGCCGGCGTCGAAGATGTCGCTTTCGAAAACACCGGATTGCTCCAGCTCCGGTCCGATGGAAAAGATCTTGCCGATATTTCCGGTCACCGCGAACAGCTTGCCGCCCGAGCCGGAGCAGAATGCCGTGACCTGGGTCGAAGGCAGGCTCAACAGCTTCCAATATTTGTGATCCGATTCGATGCGATAAATATCGCCATGATTTCCCGCGCCCGCGACGACGCGGCCCGTGCCGTCGAAGGCCAGCGCGTAGACCAGATCCTGCGCGTGGGTCCAGATTTTGCGCGGGTAGCCGTCGGTCTGGATGCGATAAATTTCGGAGCCTCCGGTGATGGCGGGCGCGGCTCCGGCGAGGGTCGGAGGGGCTCCCAGTCTGGCTGGTCCGGGTGCGGGCGTGGGAGGCGTCGCGGGGGTCGCGGGAGTCGCCGGCTGTTTATTGCCGACGCCCGCCGCATAAATGGTCCCATCCGGAGCCACAGCGACTGCGGTAATTTCGCGCTTCGGAGCCTGATAGAGCACGAAGCCTTCTCCGGCAGGAGTGACGCGCAGGATCAAGCCGCTGGGATCCGTGCCGACGATCAGGTTGCCTTTGGAATCGATAGCCATCGACCGGGCGTGGGTCTCTTCCGTCTTGAAAAATACGCTGCCGGCGCCGGCGGGCGTGACGCGATGAATCTCGCCTTGATCCCCGGTGGCGACGAACAGATCGCCTGCCGGGGAGAATGCGAGAGCCCAGATATATTTCTGCTTAGGATCGTAGAAGACTTCCGATTTGCCAGCCGCATCGATACGATAAACCTTGCCATCGGGCGAAGTGGCCGCATACACGCGATCCTTCGCATCGATGGCGATGGCTTGGATGGCGATGCCGTCAAGCTCAGCCAGAGTTTTCGATTTTCCGGAGGGATCGAGCATGTACAGCTTGGTTTTCGTGCCTCCTAATCCTCCGCCGCCGGCGTACAGATTGCCCTTGGAATCCCGCGCCACGGCCCATAAAAACGCCACCGAGGGATCGAAAAGCTCCTTCACGACGGGAGCCAGCGCCAGGCGGCCGTCGCTAGCGAGCGAAAGGCGGGTCAGCGTGCCTTTCTCGAAATCGGCCATCTCGCCCTGCTGCCAGGATTTGGTATCGACGGCGCGCAACGTGGCTAAGGCGCATACGAAAGCGCTTACTGTTCTCGAAATGTGCATGAATGATGTCTGATCCTAAGGGCGTGCGCCGCAAGCGCTCATTTGACGTTGATTTTTAGCGAATAGCTGCCGCTGACCATCTGATCGAGCGGGACCGCGAACTGCTCCTTCGCGGTTTCAGCCGATCCGACCAATACGCGGGTCGAAGTTCGCTCCGCTTGGAACACGTTCAACACCGAGGCGGGCAGACCGGGAAGAGTCTTATCGTCGGCATAATAGGTGGGCCGGCTTTCGACCAGCGAAACGTAGACCTGGCTGTTGCCGCGCTCCTGATTGAGCAGGGAAATCGTTTCCGGAATATCCATGTAGCGATTGCCGAGCACGGCGGCGTTCTGCATGCGATTCAAAGTCTCAGCGTCGCTGAACAGAATGCGCTGCTCGCCTTTGGGAGTGCCGGCGGGGATTTTGACGGTCACGTCGCGCTCGATGCGCTCGCCGCGATAGGGGCGCAGGAAAACTTTGACGGGAACGTCAGTGCCGGCGTCGACATCGGCGTTGGGCGTCCAGGCGTAATCGATGGCGGCGGTGCGGCGTTCGGGAAGAAGCTCGACCGTGATATCGACGCTCTTCAGCTTCGGCATGGCGACGGGATTGAGGAACAGGCGGTTGAATTTATCGCCCCACCATCCGGCCAGCGCCATGGGCGGCGCGATGGGAGCCTCGCTCGGCGCAAGCATCGTCGACACGTTGATGGTTCGCTCACCCTCGACGCCATCCATATGGACGTGGCCGTTCATGCGGTAGGTGATATCGTCGGCGTACTCGTTCATCTGCTGGAGCGAATTGAAAAGCGTCAGCATCATCAGGAAAGGCGTCCATTTCTGATGCACGAAAACCTGAAAGTCGAGCTGCTTTTCGGTGACGGTGGCGCCTGCGCCGTTGAGGGAGCGGACGTTGAGGTGCACCGGAATGAAAGGAGCCTCCGCGCCCAGTTCGCCCATAATGCCGCTGAATCGATCCTGCCGCAGAGCGCCGACCACGCCGGTCGCGTTGCCGAATTTGGTGGGCTGAAACGCCGAGCTGAGCACCATCAGGATTTCGCTTTTCGCCATCGGCATATCGAGCGGGCCGAGGTTGAAGAAGGGATGGCCGAAGGCGAGAATTTTCTTGCCGTCGTTATAAGTGACCGTGCCCATCCCGGTGGCCGACATATCGCCCGAGACCAGCACGCCGGAGACGGCCTCACCCGGATTGAGCGAATCCTTCCATCCGGAAACAGGCTTCGCGGTAAGAGGTCCCGCGCCGGAGCCGCCCTGCACGGCGGTGATTCCCATTTGAGAGAAGAAAGGCGAGAACGCATCGATGGCCTGGGCGGAGAATCCTGACAGAACCAGAGGAGTATCGATCGGCGTCATCGCCGCGGAAAAACCAGGAGGCACGCTGGCTTGCGCGGCGGCGCGATTCGCCACCGGCTTGTCAGGCGTCCGCGCGTCCATGGGGCGCGATTGATCGAACTCCGGAATTTCGAGCATCAGCTCAATCGGGGTGATGCCGCAAACGGCGTCGGGCGAAAAAACGCTCATGCGGAGGGCGACCGCGCCCACCAGTTTTCCATCGATATAGACCGGGCTGCCGGACATTCCCGCGGCGACGTTAGTGATCTTGGCTTTGCCGCCCATTTTGGCGAGAATGACGTCCTGGCGCGGGCCGCTGCCGTTTTTCCACACGCCGACAATTTCAATCGGGACCGGCTCCGGATCCATGCCTTGGAACACGGTCCAGGCGGTGCCCATCATGCCAGGCCGGATGTCTTTGAGGTGGAAAATCTCGACTTTGCCCGCCTTGGGGCGCGTCAGCTCGGCTGCATAGCCCACCGAACTCGCGGTGAGCGCAAGAGCGCCCGCGACCAGCCACTTATTCATGGAAGGAAAGATACCTCTACTCATACATCAGTATAGACGCGGGGCGGCGGTTTAAGTATTCGTCGGACATAGGTGACAAAAAAAAGGGAGAGTGCCGAAGCACTCTCCCCGATTGGTTTCGAACCAATGCTACTTCTTATGAGGCGCGGCCGGAGCCGGGGCCTTTGGCGCAGCAGCTTTAGGTGCCGCGCCTTTGGCTGCTCCGCCACTTGAGGGAGCACCACCGCGTGCTGGAGCGGCTGACTTCTGTGCGGAACCGCCAGCCTTCGGTGCTGAACCTCCCGCCTTCGGTGCTGAGCTAGCAGCCTTGGGTGCCGACCCTCCCGCTTTCGGTGCCGACCCTCCCGCTTTCGGTGCCGAACCGCCAGCCTTC
>JBEKPC010000210.1:0-7643 GCA_049521155.1 Bryobacteraceae bacterium | reverse complement strand
CGGAAGCCCTTCCAGCGAGCGTACTCGGTGGTGTCGAATACCTTCGCCAAGTCTCGCGGAGCGTCCATCTGCGTGAAGCTATCCATGTTCAGAAGCTCCGGCGCGGAAGCCGCGATGAACGGCGCGTGAGCAGCCGCCGCGACTTGCGAGATCCTTTCCAGCAACTCGACATCCTCTGAGCCTCGGCCGAACTCGTAGTCGCCGATTAAGCAAGCGAAGGGTTCACCACCGTAGACGCCAAATTCGTGTTCATAGACCTTCTTGAACATCTGGCTCTGATCAAACTCCGGCACGCGCTGGAGGTCGCGGAGAACCTCTTTCTTCGACGCGTTGAACACTTTGATTTTGAGATTCGCGCTCGTTTCACTGTTTTCCAGCGTATAGCGGATTCCCCGCCAGGTTCCTTCAAGCTGCTGGAACTTCGGATTATGTAGAATCTCATTGAGCTGGATGGACAGCAGATGGTCGATCTGTGCGACACGCTGTAGAATCATCGTTTCAATATCCGGCGAGACAGTCATCTGGCCGTCCAAAACCTGCTTGATGAACTCGCTGAGGACAGTTTTACCCCAAGTCTTGCCGGCCTCATCGCGTCCGATCCGGCCTTCTTCCACGATCCTGTCGAGGATGCCCTTTTCGGGCGTAGTGGTCTTGACTGCGGCCGCTGCGGGCGCTGCTGTTTCCTGTCGTTTAGCCATTGGAGCCTCCCTCGGCTGTCGCCAATTCGTTGCGAACTTGTTTTAGCTTGCCGCTATCCTGAAGCACATCCTGCAACAGACGCTCCAGCTTTTCGTTGCCTTGCAAAGTGCCCACAAGATCCGAGAGCTTCGTGCGTAGCTCAAGTAAATCCCGCAGAGGCTTCACGCGCCGCGCGACTTGTTCCGGCTCGAAGTCTTCCAAACTCTTGAAGGTCAGATCGACGCCGAGATTTCCGACCTTCGAGTCGTCGCTTAGCTTGTTCTCGACCGAGAAGGCGACGCGAGGCTTCATGTTATCCAGCACCGAATCGAAGTTGTCGGGAGTGATCTCGACAAAGCGGCGGTCTTTGATCTTTGGAAGGGGCTCTTCCGGCTGGCCGCTCAAGTCGGCTATGATTCCCATTACGAAGGGGATCTCTTTGAGTTCGATGGCGTCGCCGATTTCGACGTTGTAGGTAACGTGAACTCTCGGCGGCCGTACGCGCTCTAGTTTTGCGTGGACGCTTTCCCGTGCCATATATAACGCTCCTTCATCAGACTTGGGCTTGCGCTTCCCCAGCCTCAATTGCTCCCGCTGGCATTTCCCGCCCTCACTTGCATTGGCGGAAACGGAAGAAAATCTGCCTCATCGCCTTGCAATTCATCACAACGGGTGCACATAGCCGAAATAAATTCCTGCGCCGGCATTAAGCCCAGCCGTATGCCCACGCATTGGAAAGGCGATTACGGGCTTCGGCATGCCCAGGATTAAGAGAACAGTGACGTCTTGTCCGAGCCCGGCCCCGTCCGACAATAGGCCGGCGCCGACAGCCGCGGAACCGCTGAATATCAGGCAAAAGCCGCTCAAATCATTGACAGTAGGCTCGCCGCTGGACCCGAATATGTAGGCGTTTCCATGAGTCTCAAACGAGTTAGGTCCTCCCGACCCTCGCGACTTAGGAATCTTTCCGAATTTAGGAGTTGATACCGCAGGTCCGAGACCGCCGTAGGCCAGACATACCTGGACACCTTCGGGAGACTTGACGACGATGTCTCCGCCAAGGAAGCCGACTCCTTCGCCGGCCCCACCACCGCCATAGGTAACAAATTTCCATTTCGATTCCGCGGGAACGAACAAGCTTCCACCACTGTTGGTGTAAGTGTTCAGCCCTTCGACCCACGCTTTGTAGCGCCCGCCGCGCGAATTGCCATAGAGTAGCGCGCTCTGCGATCCATCAGTCAGATAGGTGGTCTTCCCGCCTGCCGTGGCATACCCCACTGCCCTCGCGCAGCCCTCCGATTTGGCCGCCTCCACCCCGAACGGGGCGTGGGAGCCTGCATACGTTGTGACATCCCTCTTGAGGATTTCCAGCCACGGCTGGCTGGGCCGGTCGAAAGCTACAGATGTGGGGTTCCCGAGCAGCAGCGGGGCGATCTCGGGCCAGTCCGCGTGAAAGTAGCAAGGCCACTTCACGTCATAATCGTGTACCACTCGAAGGAGAGGATGTCCCCGTTGCGCGGAGCGCCTGTTCGGAGCCTGGCACGGAGGCGATCCATGCGTGTCCTCGATACAATGCAGACAAGATTGAAGCTCAGCTCCAATGAGCGCCATCGTAAATCCCTCCCTTTAGTTCACCTAATCTGGTATCGCGTTCATGGGCGGCTTTTTGCCTCATTGACCAGCAGCGCGTAAGGAATGAGGCAGAGCCCCTCATTTTCTCGCCTTTGCTGTTAGAAGGAGCTGCGGTCGCATGTCGGAGGCCAACACCCATTCCGGGCCGGGAGCGCCAGCTTTCCGCATCGCCCTCCTCGGCGACTTCAGCGGCCGCTCGACTCGTCTCGCCGCGATGCGGCCTAAGCTCTCTGGCGTCAAACCCATTTCCGTCGACCCCGGGAATTTCGAAGAGGTCATGGAAAGCATGGGCGTCGAAATACGGCTGGGCGAAAACGGGGAGGCTCCGGCGCTTCGCTTTTCCACCATCGACGATTTTCATCCGGATGAAATTTACGCGCGGGCGACGATCTTTCACGCTGTGAGAACGGCGCGCAAGGAGCTGAAAAATCCGGCTATTTTCGCGCCAATGGTGCGCGCGCCGGAGCGGCCGGCTTTATCATCCTCAGTCAGTCTGCTCGACGCGATTGTCGACGCCACGGACGCGCCGGCCGTAAGCAGGCATCGCGATTTGTGGGACGAAGCGATCCAACGGATTGTAGCTCCGCACTTGATTCCCCGGCCCGATCCACAACAGGAAGAAGTACGGGCTCAACTCGATTCGGTGGCATCGGAGATGATGAGGATTATCCTCAGCCACCCCGATTTTCAATCCATCGAAGCGGCCTGGCGCTCGGTGTTTCTGTTGCTGCGGCACCTCGACGCGAATGAGCACCTGTCCATCGAGCTGATCGATGTTTCGCGGGAGGAATTACTGGCCGATGTGCTGAGCGCCATTGATATTCGCTCCACCGGATTGTGGCGGCTGCTAGTGGATGAGGCTCGCTGGTCGGTTTGCGCCGCGCTCTTCACGTTCGGTAGCTCGACCAGGGATTTTCAAGCGCTGGAGCGCATCGCGAGTATCGCCAAAGCGGCGGGCGCGCCGTTCATCGCTGAGGCGCATCCGCGTCTAGCGGGGTGCAAGTCCATTGCGGCAGCTCCCGATCCCGACGATTGGACGCAGCCGCTCGATGCCGAGACCGCCGCGGCCTGGAAGCGGCTCCGTTCGCTGCCTGATGCGCGATGGATCAGTTTAGCGATGCCGCGATTCCTGCTTCGGCTCCCGTATGGAGCGTCCACCAGCGCGATTGATTCTTTTGATTTTGAAGAAATGCCGTCGCCCGATCACGACCGCTATTTGTGGGGCAATCCGGCCGTGGCCTGCGCCTGCCTGCTGGGCGAAACGTTCCAGATGCAAGGCGTCCATATGCGGCCCGGATCCCTTCATCAACTGGAAGGCGTGCCGATCCATTGCTTTCGTTCGAATGAGGCGACGCCGCCGGCCGAGGTTTGGATGACGGAGCGGGTCGCCGAATCGCTGCTCGATCGGGGCCTGATGCCGCTCGCTTCGGTGATGAATCGCGACATGGTTCAATTCATTTCATTCCGCTCCATTGCGCAGCCCGGGTGGCCGCTGCTGGGGCCGTGGAATTTGGATGACTAATTTACGCGGCAGGCTGCGGTGGGTCGCCCAACAGCCGCCGGGCGAGCCAGGCCTTCGCGAATTGCAGATCCCGATCGACGGTGGCGCGCACCACACCCAGAACCTCCGCCGTTTCCTGGTTCGTGCATCCCAGGAAATAGCGGAGCTCGATGACGCGCGCCTTTCGCGGGTCCAGCATTTCCAGCTCCGCCAAGGCGCGATCCAGATCGAGCATATCCTTGCCGGAGGCATCGATCCAGGCAATCTCATCGTGCAGAGGAACCCGCTCGGCTTGTCCGGTGGGACGCTTCAAAGACAACGACTGGCGGGCGTAATCGGTAAGGATGCGGCGCATCATCATGGCGGCGAAAGCGTAAAAATGCTGTCGATCGGAGAGGTTGATCTCGGTCTGGCGGACCAGCCGGATGAACAGCTCGTTCACCAGGCCGGTGGCTTGCAAGGTAAGGAAGCGGCTTTCGCGCCGCAGATGGCGCTGCGCAATGTTGCGAAGATCGTCATAGGCCAGCGACGCCAACGACGACAGAGCTTTCCTGTCACCCTCATTCCACTTGCGCAGAAGAGCCGTAATCTCACCGGGGAGTTTGTCGGCAGGCTCCATAAAACTAAGCATTTCAGCATATCAGGAATTGCTTTTACCCCGGTCCTTTGTTAACTTAAGGGGCAACGTGCGAATCCTGCAACCGGTGATCTGGTCAAAAGGGGTGTTCGTCAGTCCCCAGCACTTGCAGGTGCAGGATCGGTTCATCGAAAGCCTGCTGCAATTCCGCACGGAGGCGCTGACTTTCCGGCCTTGGGGATTTACCAAATTGCAGATCAACCAGGAAGCGCTGGCCGGCGGAATTTTTGCGATTCATGAGGCCAGCGGCCTGTTTCCCGATGGGCTGGCCTTCGATATTCCCGGCTCAGACGGCGCGCCGCCGGTAAAATCGGTGGCGGAATTTTTCGGTCCCGACGATCAGAGTGTAACGGTATCTTTGGCAATTCCCAGCTATCGCGTCAGCGGCGTGAACTTGGCGATGCGTGAAGGCATGGCCGACACTCGCTATGTGGCGAAGGTTGCCGAGCTGCGCGATGAAAATTCCGGCGGGTCAGAGAAGCCGGTTCAACTCGCCCGCAAGAATTTCCGCCTGCTGATGGAAGGCGAGGCCAAGTCCGGATTCGTCACCATGGCCGCGGGGCGGGTGATGCGGGAAGGCGGTTCTTATCAGCTTGATCCAGCGTTCGTGCCGCCTTTGCTCGATTTCGCCGCCAGCGATTTCCTCATTTCTATTTTGCGCGGATTAGTGGAGATGGTTTCCGCCAAGCGCAGTGTGCTGGCGGGAATGCGCCGGCAAAAGAATCAGCGGCTGGCCGACTTCACGACTGCCGATATCGCGCAATTCTGGCTGCTTTACGCGACCAATTCCCACTTCCCCGCTCTGCGTCATCTGTTTCTGGGTAAGCATGGGCATCCTGAGAAACTATTCGCCGCCATGGTCGCGCTGGCTTCTACGCTGACCACCTTTTCTCTGGAAATTCAGCCGGAAGATTTGCCCGCTTACGATCACGAGAATCTGGGCGAATGCCTGCGGACGCTGAACGAAAAGCTGCTCTATCTTCTCGAAACCGTGGTGCCGAGTAATTTCATCTCTCTGCCGCTGAAGCTGATCCGCACGTCGATCTATGCGACCTCGATTTTCGAGGATCGCTTCCTCGAAAATACCAAGATGTACCTCGCCATTACCGCGGATATGGACGAGGCGGAGCTGATTCGCAAGGCGCCCGATCTGATCAAGATCTGCTCGGCGAATCATATCGAGCACCTTATTCGGCAAGCACTTCCCGGAGTGCCTTTGACCCACGTTCCCGCGCCGCCCACGACCATTCCGATCAAGGTGAATCACCAATATTTCAGCCTGAACCAATCCGGCGTGGCGTGGGAAGCAATTGGTCGCGCCCGTAATCTGGCGGTTTATGTTCCCGGCGATATCGAAAACGTGCGGGCCGAACTGATTGTTGTGTTGCCGCAGGAATAGCATACGGAGCAGATCCGTGCGACTTACCTAGCGCTTCGAATAGAGCAACGCCGCCAGGACAATCACCGCGATTGTCAATACTCCGATCAGGATGAAGGCAATCACCAGGACGCGATTTGCCGGCGGGGCAGCGGCCAGAACGGCGGGCGGAGCCGCAGGTTGAACGGGCTGCTGCGCCTCTGTCTGCTGAGGAACCGCGACCATCCTCGTGTACTCCCCGGGTCCGCGTTCTATGGTCGGCTCCTTCTTAGACTCCACTGGCTTAGACTCCACTGGAGCCGCGAATCCACTGTCGAACAGGAACGACGGTGTTTGCGTGCGTTCCTGCTTTCGCGGAGAATGCGGACCGAACATACGAGTGAAGGTTCCGGCGCGGCGGAATGGCTTTTCGACAGGTGGTGCGGCTCGGGCGGCGCGGGCTTGTTCCGCTTCCACATCGACCTGCTCGCCTGGAATCGACGATTTGAAGAGATCCGAAATGTCATCAGAGCGGCCGGGCTTTTGCTCCGGCCACATTTGCTTTTCGACAGGCTTCGGCGGCTCGGGTTTCGGAGGCACAGGCGCCTTCGGCGGCCAGGCTGGCTGCGGGGCGGGAGCTTTCACCATGAACTCGCGCGTGAACGCTCCTGGTTCCTTCTCCTCAGCCGGCGGCGGCGATGGCGCGGCAGGAGGTGCATTCGACTGCTGCGCCGCGAACATGCGCGTGAACTCGCCCGGCTCCTTGGTTGCCGCTCCCGCAACAGGTCTCTCTTGCACTGGAGGAGGAACGGGCGCGGCGGCGAAACCGGGCGCGACGGACTCCGCCCAGGCGGGCAGATTTTTGAACGGCTCAATAACCTCCGTCACCGCATAGAGTGAGCCCGCAAACTCGCCGGTCTCGATCAAGGGAAGCTGCAAAGCGCCCGCGCTGTCCCGGAAACGGGCGGCAATAGTATCGAACAGAAGCCGGCTTTCGGGGCTGAACAGGTGCAGGTAGACCGGTCGTCCGGTAGCGTTTTCCACTGCCTGGAAAGTTTTAGCGGGACCATCCGCAAGCAGCCGCTCAAGTTGATACCTACTGTAGAAACTCACGCGAAAAACCAGCACTCACTGAAAGAAAATGTAGTGTATCATAATGCCGTAATGGTCGCGCCAAAACAGGAGATCGGGCCTTGAAGAGTCTGTCGAGAGTTGTCTGGTCGGAAGGAATGTACATCGGCCCGCACCATTTTCAGGCCCAAAATCGCTATTTTGAGGATTCCGTCCATTTCTCGACCTCCAGCCTGTGGTTTGAGCCTTACGGCTTCATCGGGTTTCAGATCGACGTCGAATCTCTTCGCAACGGAGTCTTCGCGCTGCGCCACGCACGCGGAGTTTTCCCCGACGGCCTCAGTTTTCACATGCCGGAATTCGATCCTTTGCCCGCGCCGCTCAAGATCGCCGACGCGTTTCCCGCCATGCAGGACAGCATCGAAATTCAGCTCGCCGTGCCGGAGCATAAAGCCGACGGTTTCAATTGCGGACTTACAGAAGTAGAGCGGCTGCTGCCTCTGCGCTACTTCGCCGAAGAGAGATCGTTCGCCGACGAAAATACCGGCCGCGACGCGAAGTCGATCGGGATGGGACGAAAAAATATTCAGTTTCGCGCGGGCGCGGAGAGCGCCGCGGGCATGACGACGATGCCGCTCGCCGTGGTGCGGCGCCAGGGCGTGGGCCAGTTCGTGCTGGAGGAGCGTTTTATCGCGCCCTGCCTACAGATCAGCGCGGCGGCTCCGCTGATGGCGCTGTTGCGCCGCCTGGTCGACCCGGTTCGCGAA
>JBEKPC010000209.1:0-7889 GCA_049521155.1 Bryobacteraceae bacterium | reverse complement strand
GCCGGTGAGGACGACCGCATGATCGACGCCGTCTCGAAGCCTTTGGGCGCCGTTCGGCTGCAACAGATTTTCCTTCACACTGATCCGCCCTCGCCGCGCGAGTTGCATCAGATGGCGGAATTTGTGGATCAGAAACTGGCCGCAGCGGTCGAAAAAATGGGCACCAAATGGGATCGCGTGATCGCCACCTCGGCCACCGCGGCCGCCGTCGTCTGCGCGGTGAACCGCGTAGCTCGCAATCGCCGCGATCAGGCGGACAGGCTGCGCGCGTCGACGGCGCAGATTCGCAAACTGTATCACAGGCTGTCTGAAGCCGATCTCGCCGGGCGCCGGAAAATCGCCGGCATCGGGCCCAGGCGTGCCGAGATCATCGTTGCCGGAGCGGGAACCCTGCTGCGGATTCTGGAGCGATTTCACGCGGCGTCTGTTTACTATTGTGCGGCTGGAGTGCGCGATGGAATCCTCGCCGATATGGCCGCGCGCGGCGTAGGAGGCGAACTGGCGAAGCTGGGGCGGGAACAGCGCAAGGAAGTGGAGCGCGTGGCGTCGCGATTCGGCGTCGTGCTGCCGCATGCGCGCAAGGTCGCGGGATTTTCGCAGACGCTATTTTCCCGGCTGGAGCCGCTGCATCAGTTGCCGCTGGCGTATGGAAGATTGCTCGAAGCGGCCGCCTATTTTTGCGACACCGGCCATCACGTCAACGATTCCGGTCATCACAAGCACGCCTATTACATCGTCTCGAATGTCGATTTCAGCGGATTCACGAATCGCGAGCGCGTCTTTATCGCGACGCTGTGCCGCTACCATCGCAAAGCGATGCCATCCGCCGCGCACGCCGAATATCAGATCCTGGCGCCCGATGACAAGCGGGCGTTGCTGCTGCTGATTCCTGTGCTTCGCCTGGCCGATAATCTGGACCGCAGCCGCGATCAGGATGTCGAAATCGCATCCTGTGATACTTCCAACGGCCAGGTGATTTTGAAAATCACATCGCCGCGAGAGCCCGACTTGGCCGAATGGGCGGCGGCTCGCGTTTCGGACGCCTTTCGCCAGGTTTACGGGCGCAGCCTGGAAGTAAAATACGAACGCCCATGACCATTCGGCTGGCTGCGCATGCGGACCTGGATGAAATTCGAGCGATGCTGCGTGAATACGCCGCGTGGCTCGAAGTCGACTTGTGCTTTCAGAATTTCGAACAGGAACTGGCGGAATTGCCGGGGGATTACGCGCCGCCGCGCGGGCGTTTATTAGTTGCGGAGGGCGCGGGGTGTGTTGCGCTGCGTTCTATCGATGACGAGATTTGCGAGATGAAGAGGCTCTATGTGCGTCCGGAGCAGCGCGGGTCGGGGCTGGGAAGACGGCTGGTGCTGGCGATCATGGAAGAAGCCCGAAGCATCGGGTATCGGCGCATAAGGCTCGACACGATGCCGAAGATGGACGGCGCGCAGAAGCTGTACGCATCGCTCGGCTTCCGTGATATAGCCGCGTATCGGTACAATCCGGAGCCCGGAGCGCGCTTCTTGGAGCTAGAACTTCTTTAACGCTCTACCTGCATCTGGTGCTTTCTTGTGGGGCCGCCAATATTGGCCGCCCCACAAGGAGAATGCATGCGCTCACGCGAACGAACTCGCTGCGACAGGCCTCCTCATATTCGTGAGGCGGACGCCCGTCCGCGCCGGACCTATTGGATTTTCTCAAACGTGAGCATGTATTGCGTCTTTGGAATATGCTCGCGCTTCGACAGCAAATGAAATCCATTGTGCTCGATTTCGGCTGCCACGTCGTCGCGTTCCAGGCGAATGTGGCCGGGGCTGGGGCTTGCTGACTTGTAGTAGTCGACGACCACCAAATGCGCCCCCGGTTTGAGCGCGCCGCGAATGGCGGCCAGCATTTTATCCGGGTAGTCGAAATGATGATAAACGTCGAGCACCAGCGCGATGTCGATGGAATTCGGCGGAAGCTTAGGGTCGGTGGTTGTCCCCAGAATCAACTCGGCGTTCGGTACATTTTTCGCTTTGGCGCGTTCGAGAAAATCGGTTTGAATGTCTTCGCCGAACACCTTGCCGGTGGGGCCGGTCGCGCGGCTCAGAAAGGGAAGCATGTAGCCGGTGCCGGTGCCGATATCGGCGACAGTCATGCCGGGTTTGATGTTCATCGCCGCGACCAGCTCCTCCGGCTTCTGGCGTCCATCGCGGTGCGGATCGTCGAGGCCAGCCGCGACTTTGTCCCGGCCCTCCTTCGTTTTGTAGCCGCTATTGGCGGTGTCGGCGACTTGCGCCCATGCGCTTAAGGTCAGCAGAAATGCGGCGAAGATTTTCATAGGGGTAACTCCATCGGCATGGCCAGCGGTGGTTCGATCAAAAAATTCAATTCCAACATGCGCGCGATGGCCGCGCGAATGGATTGTTCTGTCGCCGGTTCCACCGTGATTACGAAAGGCAGATCGCGCCAGTCGGCTTTGGGCAACTGCAACACCGCGTCGATCGAAATGCCTTCGGCGGCCAGCGCGGCGGCGAGTTGCGCGATGATTCCAGGACGATCCTGGACGCGGAATCGCAAATAATAGGCGGACTTGCTCAGCGTGATCGGAATAGGTTTATACTCGCCTAGACTCGCATGGGCGAACGGCGAAACACGCTCCGGACTCCCCGACCGAATCTCCCGCGCGACGCGCATCAAGTCGCTGACCACGGCCACTCCAGTGGGATGCGGACCCGCGCCGCGCCCGTAATAAAAAGTATCGGCGCCATATTTTCCGCTCACCCAAATCGCGTTGTAAGCCCCGCGAACACTGGCCAGAATCGTCGATTGCGGAATCAAAGAAGGGCGCACCGAAAGAATCAGGCCGTCTGGAGTCTGGCGTGCTGCGCAGATCAGCCGGATGGTGTGATGCAACTGATGCGCGTATTCGAAATCGACAGGAGTGATGCGGCGAATGCCCTCGGTATAAATGTCGGCGGGGATGATTTTCTCTCCGAACGCGAGGGCTGTCAGAATGGCGAGCTTCGATCGCGCGTCGAAACCGTCGACATCGGCCGATGGATCCGCTTCGGCGTATCCAGCGCGTTGCGCTTCGCTAAGAACGTCGTCGAAGGAAGCGCCGCGCGTTTCAATTTCAGTGAGGATGAAGTTGCAGGTGCCGTTGAGAATTCCGTAAAGCGTATTGATGCGGTCGCCGGAAATTCCCTCGCGCAGCACCGCGTGAATCGGGATCCCCCCGGCGACACTGGCCTCCATCGCGAGGTTGATGCCGGCGGCGATGGCGCGATCCCACAACTCGGCTCCCGCCAGCGCCATCAGTTCCTTATTCGCGGTGACGACGGATTTTCCGTTGGCGATCGCGGCGTCGATGATTTCGCGCGCAGTGGTCGCGCCGCCGATCAGTTCGACGACCACGTCGACGCCGGGATGATTCACCACGTCACGCCAATCAGCGGTTTTCAGCGCCGAATCGAGCGCGGCGGGTAGATGCTTGGTCGCGATGCCGCGGCTGCACACAGCGGCGACCCGGAGGGGGAACCCGAGCTTCGTTTCGATATGCGCGGCGTTTTCGGTGAGGATCGCCAGCGTGCCTTCGCCGACGTTGCCAAGTCCGATCAGGCCGATATTTACGGGCTGCATGTAGTCTTTTAATGTACGACGAGCCGGAACTCCACCACCAGTACCAGCGCATCGGCCTTGACCTGAACGTCGTTCAAATCGAAGGAAGCCAGCTCTGCTTTATACGATGCTCCTTCGCGAGCCTGTTCAAAGATTTTGCGCGCCTGGTCCTTCACATCGATCCTTACATCCTTGGCGAAAGCCTGCATCAGCGCGGCGCGGACGCGGCGAATGTAATAGGAATCCTTGGTCGTTGTGACCTTCACATCCTTGAATCCGATCGCGCCGTTGCGAGCAGTTGGCGTGGCGACAATCGTCAGGTCGAACGAATCGCCCAGGCCGATGCAGCCGATCAATGTATCGAAAGCGGTGCGTCCACTGAAGCGGGCGCTGACGCGAAGAAGTCCGTTGTCGGCCCCGATGCGAGGCTTCTCCAGATACGCGAACTGGCATTTCGTGGCCGGCGTTCCGCGCACGTATTTACGGCCCTCCTGGGTAAAAATCTGCTCGCCGATCATTCGTTCCAATGTGTCGAACCGCAGTTCGATATCGGCTGCGAAGCAGGGAGCGGCGGCCGCCAATAACAGAAGAATACCGGTGGCCTGGGCTCTCATGCGCGTCTGTATCATTGTAGGTGATGACACGAATTTTTCTTGTGTTCGCCTTGTTGGGGATGGCGCAGCAGCAGCCGCCCCCGCCCCCCGACGATCAGCTTCCCAACGGCAAATCGCGGCAGGAGGAAATCCTCAAGCTGGATCACAAGAAGAACCTCGAAGACGCCGCCGCGATGGCGAAGCTCGCCGAAGAAGTGAGCGAGGATCTGGAAAAAGGCGACCGATTCGTGATGCCGCTCAAGACGCTCAAGAAGCTGGATGAAATCGAACGGTTGGCGAAGGCCGTCCGGGGCAGGCTCAAGAAATACTGAACGTGCTACCCTCAAAACGTTTACCCGCCATGCCCGCCACACGCGAAAAATCACAACTCATGAGCGCCTCTGAAATCGACCGGACCCTGGTCCGGCTGGCGCACGAAATTCTGGAACGAACAGCCAATTTGGATAAGCTCGCCTTCATCGGCATTCGCCGCCGCGGAGTTCCGCTGGCACAGCGCCTGGCGAAGAAAATCGAGGATCTGGAACACCGCAAGGTGCCCGTCGGCATTCTCGACATCAATCTTTATCGCGACGATCTGTCCACCGTCTCCCATCAGCCGGTTTTGAACGCGACGGACATTCGGTTTGAAGTGACCGGCAAAGATATTATCCTGATGGACGACGTTCTTTATACCGGCCGCACCATCCGCGCTGCGCTGGATGCGTTGTTCGATCAGGGCCGCGCCGCGCGCGTACAACTACTGGTGCTGATCGACCGCGGGCATCGTGAAATTCCTATCGAAGCGCAATTCACTGGCCGCATGGTGCAGACTACCGACAACGAAATTATCGAAGTGAAGTTCCAGGAAATCGATAGCATGGAGAAAGTTTTGCTGGTGGAGAAAACGGAATAATGCGTGCGGGCCTGTTAGGCATTGAAGGCCTGACGCGCGAACAGATCCAGACGATTCTGGATCGCGCGCGCGATTTTCAACCGAAGCCGGAGCAAGGCTTCCGCAAACTCGATTTGCTGCGCGGGCGAATGGTGGTGAACCTGTTTTTTGAAGCGTCCACGCGCACCCGGACCAGCTTCGAAATCGCGGCGAAGTGCCTGGGGGCGGACTCTGTATCGATCACCGCGCAGGCCTCCAGCGTGTCAAAGGGCGAATCGCTGGTGGATACCTTGAATACCCTGGCGGCCATGCGGCCTGATGCCATCATCATGCGTCACGCTGCGTCTGGAGCGCCGCATTTTCTGCAAAGGCATATGGAAACGCCGATCATTAATGCGGGCGATGGAACGCATGAGCATCCCACCCAAGCGTTGCTGGACGCGCGGACCATTCTCGATCGCCGATTGTCCCTCGAAGGTTTACGCGTCGCGATTATCGGGGATATCGCGCACAGTCGTGTGGCCCGTTCGAATGCCTATCTTCTTTCGAAGTACGGCGCGGAGATCGTGTTGTGCGGCCCCGCGTCCCTGCTGCCTCCGGAACTGAAGCAGATTGCCCCCGGCGTCACTCTGACCACGCGCATGAAGGAAGCAATCCGCGATGCCGACGTGATCATGATGCTGCGCGTGCAACTGGAGCGGCAGCATGAATCGGCGTTTCCGTCGAGCGAGTATTTTCAATACTACGGTCTCCGTCTGGAGCATTTGCGGCTCGCCAAGCCGGATGTGATCGTGATGCATCCCGGGCCCATCAACCGTGGCCGCGAAATATCTTCGGAGGTCGCGGATTCGCAGAAATCGGTAATCCTCAATCAGGTGGAAAATGGAATCGCGATCAGGATGGCTGTGCTGGAAAGGGTGTTGAGTGATCGCGTTATTAATTAAAAATGGCCGGGTAATCGATCCCGCGTCGGGCCATGACGCGGTGGCCGACCTATTGTTGGAAGACGGCGTGATCGCCGGGATCGGCCATGACTTAGCAAAGCCAGGGGCGGAAGTTTTCGACGCCACAGGGCTCATTGTCGCACCCGGTTTCATCGACATGCACGTGCATCTGCGCGAGCCTGGAGCCGAGCACGCGGAGACCATCGAATCAGGCGCCCGTGCCGCGGCGGCCGGCGGATTCACGTCCATCGCGCCGATGCCGAACACGTCTCCCGTGAACGACAGCGCCACCGTTACCAGTTACATCGTGGAAAAGGCTCGCCGTCACGCGGTGGTTAACGTCTGGCCTATCGGCGCGATCACCAAAGGCAGCGCGGGCGAGGAACTGGCTGCCATCGGATCGATGGTCAATGCGGGCGCGGTGGCGATTTCGGACGACGGCCGCCCGGTGATGAACGCGCGCGTGATGCGCCGCGCCATGGAGTTCGCCCGCAGCTTCAACATCCCGGTCATCGATCATTGCGAGGACCTGCATTTGAGCGCGGGCGGCGACATGCATGAGGGTTTTGAATCCGTGCGTCTCGGCTTGCGCGGCATTCCGGGCTGTTCCGAAGACGTGATGGTGGCGCGCGATATTCTGCTCGCCGAAGTGACCGGCGCGCGCTATCACGTGGCTCATATTTCGTCGAAGCATTCGGTCGCGATGGTTGCCTTTGCGAAATTGAAGGGCCTGCCGGTAACCGCCGAAACGACGCCGCATCATTTCGCGATATCCGATTCAGACATGCTTCCGTACGATAGCAACTTCAAAATGAAGCCTCCTTTACGGTCGCATGGCGATGTCGGCGCGGTGGTGGAAGGCGTGGTAAACGGTGCGATCGACGCGATTGCCACCGATCATGCGCCGCATCCAGGTAGCGAAAAAATGCAGGAGTTCGAAAAGTGTCCCTTCGGAATCATCGGCCTCGAAACCGCGCTAGGAGTGTCGTTCGAGCACCTGCTGCATCCGAAGAAAATCAATCTGAAGCGCTTCGTGGAGCTATTCACGACAGGTCCCGCGCGAATTCTCGGAATACCGCGCGGAACGCTCGCACCCGGCGCCCCAGCCGATGTGACGATTTTTTCGCTCGACCGCGAATGGACTTACGACGTCAATAAGTCCTTCTCGAAAAGCCGCAATTCCCCCTTCGACGGAAAGAAGTTTTGCGGTGGTCCGGTAGCGACAATCGTAAACGGAAAGATCATCTGGCGGGCATAATGCGCCTTTTCAAGTCCGCCGTGGCGCACTACAAAATCGACCGCACCACTCCCCCATCCACCCGCAGTGCAGATCCATTCGTCGCCGATGATAGCGGACTCGCCACGAACGCCACCAGTGCCGCCACTTCTTCCGTCCGCGCGAACCGCTGAAGCAAAGGCGACGGCCGCACCGTTTTGAAAAATTCGAGCTCCACGCTCGCCGCGTCGGTTTTCTGCGCCTCCGCCATGCTCTTCACGAAATCGCCGACCCCTTCTGACGCGGTCGGCCCCGGCAGAACGGAGTTCACCGTCACATCTGTGCCTTTCGTCGTCTCGGCAAGCCCGCGCGCAACCGCGATCTGCGCCGTTTTCGTCATGCCATAGTGAATCATTTCGGCCGGAATCTGCACCGCCGATTCGCTCGATATGAAAATGATGCGGCCCCAGTTGCGCTGCTTCATACCGGGCAGATATTGGCGGCTCATACGAACGCCACTCAGCACGTTGACCTCGAAAAATCGCCGCCAGTCCTCGTCGGGAATCTCCTCGAACGCCTTCGGCTCGAAGATGCCCAGATTATTGACCAGAATATCGACATCCGGATAGCGTCGAAAAAGCGCG
>JBEKPC010000208.1:0-12211 GCA_049521155.1 Bryobacteraceae bacterium | reverse complement strand
ATGATCGTGCAGGAGTTCATTGAAGAGGGAACGCCGCTTCCCGAGGGTCCTGCCGATTCCGTCGATGTAGTGGAGATCTCGCAGGAACAGCCTCGCATCGCCGTCACCGTCTAGCGGCGTCTGGCTACGCGGGTCGACTCGTCGCGCTGACTCTCGACCTGTTCATACATCGCGTCCGGCGCCAGATCAATCTTCCCCGGCCAGGCGACTGCCCCGCAATCAATGAAGACCTGTTCGAAAAATCGCACATCCAACAGCGGAGCGAGCGCGCCGGTCAGCTCTTCCCGCCGCAGCCTCGCACGCCCCTCCAATCCATCCTTAGAACCGGACAAAGAGCGAGTAGCTACGCTCCGGTTCACCTCAACAACGTCCCAGTACATGAAATGAAGTTCTCGACGCCGATCATACCATCCCCCACCGAACCGCCACCCGTCCGGGCGCGGACAGACGAAATCCCATCTCAACCGTCAAATTACTATGCACCTCCGCGTCAATGCTAGCCTTATCTCCATGAGGATTCTCGTTACCGCCGCCCTTCTTGGCGCGCTCGCCGCCGGACAAACTAAAGTCGCTTCCGTCGAAGGCATTACCGAATATAAACTTGATAACGGGCTGAATGTCCTTCTTTTCCCCGATAATTCCAAGCCGACTGTTACCGTCAATATCACTTATATGGTCGGCTCCCGCCACGAAGGCTATGGGGAATCCGGCATGGCTCACCTGCTGGAGCACATGCTTTTCAAGGGCACGGAGACGCGCAAAGACGTCATTCCCGAGCTGCGCGCCCACGGCGCCAACTTCAACGGCTCCACCTGGTACGACCGCACCAATTACTTCGAAACTATGCCCGCCAGTGAAGAAAATCTTCGCTACGGGCTCGAGCTCGAAGCCGACCGTATGATTCACTCGCGCGTCTCTCGCGCCGATCTCGATAGCGAAATGACCGTCGTGCGCAATGAATTCGAGATCGGCGAAAATAATCCGGAGTCGATCCTTCAGGAGCGCGTGATGGCCACCGCCTATCTCTGGCACAGCTACGGCCGTAGCACCATCGGCGCGCGCAGCGACATCGAACATGTGCCGATCCCCCGTTTGCAGGCTTTTTATCACATGTACTATCAGCCCGATAACGCCACGCTGGTGGTGGCCGGGAAATTCGACCAGGAAAAGACACTGGCTTGGATCAAGGAGATTTTCGGCGCCATTCCCAAGCCCACCCGCACCATCATCGCGACCTATACCGAGGAGCCTACCCAGGATGGCGAACGCGAAGTGGTGCTGCGCCGCACCGGCGATATTCAAGTCGTCGAGATGGTCTATCACACCCCCGCCGGTTCGCATCCCGACGCCGCGGCGCTCGAAGTGCTGGCCGGAATTCTCGGCGAAACGCCCTCCGGCCGCCTCTATAAAGCTCTGGTCGAGACCAAGAAAGCCGTCGCCACTGAGGGCAACAGCTTCGATCTTCATGATCCCGGCTTGATCGAGTTCAGCGCGCGCCTGCGCAAAGAAGGTTCGCTCGACGACGTTCAAAAGACCATGCTCAGTGTAATCGACGGCGTGGTGAAGGAGCCTCCTTCCAAGGATGAAGTCGAACGCGCCAAAGCCCGGCTGCTCAAGAATATTGAACTCGCCTTCAACAACTCCCAACAAATCGCCATCAATCTGAGCGAATGGGAATCGATGGGCGACTGGCGTCTCCAGTTCCTGTTCCGCGACCGCATCAAGAACGTGACGCCGGAGGATATCGCGCGCGTCGCGAAGCTGTATCTCAAGGATTCTAACCGCACCACTGGCCGATTTATTCCCACTGCCGCGCCGGACCGCTCCGAAATTCCCGCGACCCCCAACGTCACGGCGGAAGTCAAGGATTATAAAGGCAACGCGACGATCGAAGCGGGCGAAGCCTTCGATCCTTCGCCCGCCAATATTGACGCGCGCACCATCCGCGTCACTCTGCCCAACGGGATGAAGCTGGCGCTGCTGCCCAAGAAAACCCGCGGCGGCACCGTCAGCGCAACGCTGGTTCTCCACTTCGGCGATGTGAAAAGCGTCACTGGCAAAGGCGTCGCGGCACAATCGGCTGGGACCCTCCTTATGCGCGGCACCGCCAAACACACCAGGCAGCAGATTCAGGATGAGCTTGATAAATTGAAAGCTCAAATGGGCGCCAGCGGCAGTTCGACCCGCGCCAACCTCAGTATCAACACCATCCGCGCCAGCCTCCCCGATACCCTGCGTCTGGCCGCCGAGGTCCTGCGCCAGCCAGTGTTCCCGGAGACTGAATTCGAGCAGGCCCGCCAAGCCAGCATCGCCAACATTGAAAGCAGCCGCACGGAGCCGCAGCCGCAGGCGATTAACGCCATGAACCGGCACATCTCGCCTTATCCTAAAGGCGACCCGCGCGCCTTCGCGACCTTCGATGAAGAGATCGACAATTACAAGAAGCTCACCCTGGCCGACGTGAAGAAATTCTATGCCGATTTCTACGGCGCGTCGAACGCGGAGCTTGCCATCGTCGGCGATTTCGATGCCGCCGAAATCCAGAAGCTGGCCGCCGAACTGTTCGGCTCCTGGAAGAGTCCGGCTCCGTTCACCAGGGTCACGCGCGATTTCAGCAAGATCGAAACCGTGAACCGCTCCATTGAAACGCCGGATAAAGCCAACGCTATTTTCATCGCGATTGCCACGCTTCCCGTCGATGACGACGATCCCGATTACGCCGCGCTACTGACTGCCAACACCATGCTCGGCAGCGGACCCGAGTCGCGTCTGTTCCAGCGCATCCGTGGAAAAGATGGCTTGAGCTACGGCGTCGGCAGCCAGTTCGTCGCCGCCACGCATGAGAAGTTCGCGCAGCTTCTGGCGTTCGCGTTCTGCAATCCGCAGAATACTTTGAAAGTGGAAGCTGATTTCAAAGATGAGGTCGCCAAAGCAGTGTCCAGCGGCTTCACCGCCGACGAACTGGCCGCCGCCAAGAAAACCTATTTTCAGGACCAGCAGGTGGCGCGCTCGCAGGATCGCAATCTGGCCGGCGAACTGGCAGCCAACGCGCAGTTCGGCCGCACCATGGCGCGCGAAGCGGCCATCGATGCGAAGATCGCGGCGCTCACCCCGGCTGAAGTTTCCGCGGCCCTAAAAAAACACCTCGACCCGTCGTCCATCTCCATCTTTAAAGCCGGAGACCTGAAGAAAGCGGGCATCACACAATAAACGCGGCAAGCTATCTCCTTGTGCGCGCAATATTTTAGCGAAATCATTCGATGCGTCCGACAGCTCGCCGATGGCATAACATTGGCATGCTTACTTACTCACAAACCAGCGGTGAGATGCGCGCCGCCTCGGGCGAGCTGCTCGGAACCGGCTATGCGGGACGCGGCGCCGGCGTGAATAATCCCGCCATGCAATCGATTCACGATACGGGTCCTCTACCGCAGGGAATTTATGAGATCAATGCTCCCGTAAACACGGCCACCCACGGTCCTTATGTGATGTGGTTGACTCCGGGTCCGGCGAATGAAATGTTCGGACGCTCCGGCTTTGGGATCCACGCCGATGAGATCGCGAACCCCGGCAAACGGCTGGCCTCGACCGGATGCATCGTCATGAGTAACGCGGCTCGCATGGCGATTTGGGAAACCGCCGATCCTCAGCTGCGAGTGACGGCCTGATATGCCGAATGGACTCAATAACTTCGGACCATAATGGAATAATACGTGCAAGACGAAAAAACGGAGGTCGAGCAGCCTTGCATGTGTAGGGAAGAGCACGGAATACCAATCGGAAAACGTCAGCCGCCGGCTTTCTGCGAGACGGCAAAGCGTCTTCTGGATGATTTCGGTACAGCCGTGCAGGCGGTATTAGTCCTTCACGAACAGCAGTTTCGCACCATTGTGGAGGGAGACTCGAATGCCGGCCGATTTGATCTGTTGATTCATGAAGCCCTTGAGAATAAGCAAAATGCGAAGTACGCTTACCTCAACCATCTGGATGTGCACGGCTGCTCGTCTAATAAAATATGACCAATCTGACGCTGAGTGAACGGGAAAGAATTACTGACAGTGTGCTAAAGATCCAGTCGGTGCGTACTTCGCTGGACCTCGTGGATGAGGATAAAATCCCATCGAAGGAAGAAATTGAAGCTTGTCTCGAAAGCGCCGATCTAAGTCTCCGCACCGCCTTAGGCTACGCCCCCTCTGCGTCACCGGCGAAAAAAGACCCGCTTACCTAGATCCTAACTTCAGCGCGACGCACCCGGACCTTTACTTCGATTCGGGAGCCAAGCCGGTTGATAATCGACATCAGGCGATCGATTGTGAACCGCCCCAAGTCCGCATGGCGGATTCGCGAGAAATCCGCCGCCGCAATCCCGGTTCGACCGTGGGCCGCGCGCACGGTCAGGCACTCCCGGTCGAGCGCCTTGATGATTTCGGCCGCCAGAATGGCCTTGAACTGCTCGGCATCGGCATTCTCATGCCCCAGATCGCGAAACACATTGCCACTTCCCCGCACTACTTCCAGCTCTTCGCTTTTCATCGCAACGTCTCCCTCAATCGCTTTAGGCGGTCTTTTATCAAACTGATTTCCCGTTGTGGCGTCTTGATTCCTTGCGTCGATTTTTTCTGGAACGCATTGACCACCCAGATTTCCTCCGCGAGCTGCACCGTATAGACCGTCCGGAACGCATCTCCTCGGAACGGCAAGGCAATTTCGAACACACCAGAGCCAAGGCCGTGCATAGGTTTCGCAATGTCAGCCTTGCCGCCTTCTGCGGCAATCGTCAAAGCCGCAAGACAGATCGATTTGGCCCCATCCGGGAACGTTTCGAATTCCCTCCGCGCCGGCCGGATCCATGAAACGGGCCGTGTCTTTCGGGCCATTGAGCATCAGGCTATTACATTTCTATGTTGTCATATATGACAACATATGTCAATTCCGCCCATGTGCCGTCTTGGAGCCCATTGGGTAACAACTAACGTGACATACCGCCGTTCGGCGCGGGACAATGCTAAACAGGCACTTCCAGTAAGCATCTCGCGAGGAGTGCATCTGATCCGACTGGGGGTCCGTGCAAATGGTGCTGACAACTGCCCTTGATTGTAGCCAAGACAAGAGTAAGCAATTTTTTGTGATGGCCGGATTTGTTTCTTCTACGGAGCGATGGGCCGACTTTGACGGCGAGTGGAGAAAGAGGCTCGCAGACGACGGCCTGGCCTACTTCCACATGCAACCGTTTACCCAGAGCGTTCACCAACCCACGGGCCCGTTTGATAAAACGTGGACAGGTAAGGAGAAAGAACCCCGGAGGCAAAAATTGTTGATGGACCTCTTGGGAATCATTCAAGCCCACGCATGGCAAAAATGTGCGTGCATCCTCCCTGTTAGTTCTTTTAGGATGTTTTCCGAGGAATCACGTCGAGATTTCGTTCCCACGATGATCGCCACCGCTGGAAGACTCATCTGGGCGGACATTGAGTCCTGGCGCAGGCGGGAGCGTTTTCAGAATCCGGCAAGGATCGTAATGGAGGACGGGGACCCCGAAAAAGGGACATTTATCGAAGCCATTAATCATGTTACGGGTAGAGAGCCATCTTTTGAATCCAAGAAAGACATACCAAAGAAAGGTATCGCGGCGTTCACGCCTCTTCAGGCGGCGGACATTTTGGCCTACGAGATGCAAAAACTGACACAGAGGTTTGAAGAGCGGCTAGACGGCATGAGCTTTCGATTTCCCTACCACCAGCTGGAGCGGATACACGGGGATATCAAAGTTCTGGGGTCAGAAGGAACTCAGATGCTGGACGAAGTTATGCGGGTCACACGCTATTTCGATATTAACCCCCTCGGAAGCAAAGTCCTTCCCGCCGGACAGGTGAAGCCAAGGCAAGGCGAGAGATGATCGAAGGACCGAAATTGCTACTTGACCTTCTCGTCCTTCTCCACTTTGCCATCGCGGATGTGGATTACTCGCCAGGCGTGCATCGCGATGTCGTGTTCGTGGGTGACCAGAACGATCGTGTTGCCTCGATCGTGCAATCTCTGGAACAATGCCATGATCTCGATGCCGGTCGCGGTGTCGAGCGCTCCTGTGGGTTCGTCGGCCAATAGGATCGACGGGTTATTGACCAGGGCGCGCGCCACGGCTACGCGCTGGCGCTGGCCTCCCGATAGTTCGCTCGGCTTATGCAGCATGCGCTTTTCGAGGTCGACTTCCCGCAGCGCCAGTTTCGCGCGCTCTTCGCGATCCTTTGCGGAGACGCCGGCATAGATCAGAGGCAGTTCGACGTTATGCAGCGCCGAGGCGCGGGCTAGTAAATTGAACGTCTGAAAAACGAAGCCGATTTCTTTGTTGCGGATGCGCGCCAGCTCATCGTCGTCCATATCGCTGACTAGGCTGCCGTTCAGGTAGTACATCCCGGAGGACGGCGTGTCCAGACAGCCGATCAGGTTCATCAGCGTCGATTTTCCCGATCCCGAAGGGCCCATGATGGCGACGTATTCACCCTTCTTGATCTCGATATCGACGCCTGAAACGGCGTGGATGGTCTGATCGCCCATCACGTAGGTCTTCATCAAGTCCCACGTGCGGATGATGATCCCATTGCGCTTAAGTTCCTCGCCCCGCTCTAGTTTGTCGACCACGGCCGCATTCGCCATCTATGTTTTGACGTCCACAATCGGCGTTATGTTGTCTACCTTTACTGGCGTTTCATTGCGGATGGTGCGGATCACCTTGTAACTGCCGGTAATGATCTGGTCGCCGTCGTTCAATCCGGTGAGCACCTCGATGTCGGTGGCTCCGGTAATTCCGGTCTCGACTTTGCGGAATTCCGCATGTCCTTTATTGACTACAAACACGCCTTGCAGCTCCTCTTTCAAGGATTTATCGGTGGGAGAAACCGAGGCGGCCTGCACACCGGTTTTCGGAGCCTCCAGATCGCCTTTGGTGCGGACTGTCAGCGCCTGGATCGGAACGGTAACCACGTTGTGCCTGGTGGCGGTGGTGATTTTCGCATTGCAGGAAAGGCCCGGGCGGATCTCGCTGGGCGGATCGGTCAACGCCACCACGACCTTGAAATCCTTGGCTTCCTGACTGGAAGTCGTGCTTTGCGACGCGGCCAGACCAGACGAGCGGAGAATCGCCGTGTTGCCGATCTCAATGACCTTGCCGGCGAACGATTTGTCGGGCATGGCGTCAATTTTCACAGCCACCGTCTGCCCCACCTGCACGTTGACGATATCCGTCTCATCCACTTTAACTTCGGCTGTGATCAACGACATATCGGCGATGGTCATGATCGTCGAGGCCGCTGAGTTCTGGACGCCGGGAACCACTGTTTCACCCTCGCGAACCGGTAGGTTCGTCACCACTCCGTCAATCGGAGAGACGGCGTCGAACTTGGCCAAAACGTCGGCAATACGCGCCAAACCGGCTTCGCTCTGCGTCACGCGACGCTGATAGGAGCTGAGTTGGGCGGCGTTCTGGATCTTCTGCGACTTCACTTGCGCCAGCCGGGCTTCATCCTCTCGAAGCGCCGCCTGAGCGGAACGGTAATCTGCCACTTTGGTATCGTAATCCTGTTTGGCGATCAATTGATGTTGTTGCAGCAGGTCAGCGCGGTCCAGCAGCATTTTCGCGCGAGCCACTTCGGATTTGGATTTCTCAATGGTCGCGACGGCTGTCGCAATGGCGTCGTCCTGCGCCGTCACGCCGGCTTCGGCTGCCGCGGAATCGGCCATGGCTGACGAAACGGCGGCTTTGTACGCCGTCACATCGGCCTGCGCCTGGATGTGTTCAATCCGGGCAACCACCTGATCCTTGCGGACATGGTCGCCTTCCTTCACCAGGATTTGCGTGATGCGGCCCTGCGCGTTGGCTCCGATATTAATGTAATTGCGAGGTTTGATCTCACCGGACGCGGTAACGATCGAGGTCAGGTCGGATTTCGACGCGAGGCCGGTTTGCACCGTCACCAAATCGCGCTGGCTCCATCGCACGCTGGCCGTAACGCCGCCGGCAATCAGCGCGAGCACAAGAACGCCTATTAGAATCTTCCACTTGGGTTTCACTTCAGTTTTTTCCCCGTTCCATTGTAAAGACGGAAATTGCGGGACGAAGTTCCCGCTAACTCCATGCTTACATAATGTAGACGGTCGAAACTACGAATTATATCTAAAGAAATGTAAACCAGGACGGAGGAAACTGCGTTCTTAAGAAGCTCTCCGCCGTTCCAGTTCGGAAATACGCTGTTCGGCTAAGGCCAAACGCTCGTCGAAACCCATGACTGTCTTGGTTATCCCGCTACCCAATCTCCATCGGGCGGGCCCAGCCATAGAGTGCACCGAGGAGGCTGGTTTCCACCTCGATGCGTTTTTCCACTTCCGCGAACCTCTCATCAGCCGAGACAAACCTCTCGTCCAGGTATTACTTTAAATCTTGATCCATAGACTTCCGATACCATCATGGACCTCAACCCACCACGAAGCAATAAGAAATTACGCCAGATGCGGATCGAGCATCTTCTTCAAATCCGGCTTCGGCATGGCGCCTACCCTCTGGTCGACGGGTATTCCGCCTTTGAACAGGATCAGGGTCGGAATGCTGCGAACCTGATAACTCATCGCCGTAGACGGGTTATCGTCGGTATTCAATTTGCCGATTTTGATTTTGCCCAGGTATTCGGTTGCCAGCGCATCCACGGTCGGGGCGATTGCTTTGCAGGGCGGGCACCAAGGCGCCCAAAAGTCCACTAAAACAGGGACATCCGAACGCAATACATCCTGGTCGAAAGATCCGTCGGTAAAATTCAGCGTGTTATTACCCATATCATTACGCCAAATGGGGATCGAGCATCTTCTTCAGGTCGGGCTTTGGCATTGCGCCTACCCTCTGGTCCACCGGCTTGCCGCCTTTGAACAGGATCAGCGTCGGGATGCCGCGCACTTGATAGCGCATCGGGGTGGACGGATTGTCGTCGGTATTCATTTTGCCGATTTTGATTTTGCCCAGGTACTCGGTTGCCAGGGCATCCACGGTCGGCGTCATCGCCTTGCAGGGCCCGCACCAGGGTGCCCAGAAGTCCACCAGTACGGGGACGTCGGAATTCAGCACTTCCTTGTCGAAAGAGCCATCTGTAAAGTTCAGAGTGTTATCGCCAGCCATGGCTATATGATGCAGGAAGCGGCTAGCGCGATGCAAGCTCGGCATATAGCTTCTGATACTGAAGCGCCGAAGCTTCCCAGGAAAAATCCTTCGCCATGGCGCGGCGAATCCGCTCCGTCCATGCATCCCGGGATTGCCAGGCATGTAGAGCTTCGCCGATGGCTCCGGCAAGTGCATGAGGAGAATAGGCGCCGAATTTGAAGCCGGTGGAGCTGTCGACCGTATCGTCCAGGCCACCGGTTGCGCGGACAATCGGCACCGTTCCATAGCGGAGGCTATAGATCTGGTTCAGGCCGCAGGGTTCGTAGCGGCTGGGCATCAGGAACATGTCCGAACCCGCTTCGATTCTATGAGCTAGCGCGTCGTCGTAGCCGATCCGCACCGCAAACTTGTCCGGACGCACTATCGCGAAGTGGCGGAACATGTCCTCAAAACGCTGCTCACCGGAGCCAAGTACAACCAACGAAACATCTTGTTCAGCCAGGGGCGCGGCGATGTCGGCCAGCAGGTCGAAACCTTTCTGATCGGCGAAGCGGGAGACAATGCCGATCAGCGGGCGGTCCATCTGTACGGGAAGGCCCATTTCTTCAAGAAGATGGCGCTTGCAGCCCGCTTTTCCGCTGAGGTCGGCGGCGGAAAAGCGGGCCGGAAGATAGGGGTCCGTTTCGGGATCCCATTCGACGTAATCGACGCCGTTCAGGATGCCGCTAAGTTTATAGAAACGCGAGCGGAGCAGGCCGTCGAAGCCGAATCCATACTCGGGGGTTTGAATTTCGCGGGCGTAGGTAGGGCTGACGGTGGTGACGGCGTCGGAGAAGACAATGCCACCTTTAAGGAAGCTGATCATACCGTTAAACTCAAGCCCCTCCGTATGATAGAGCGCGGGGTCGAGCCCGATTTCTTGCATCCGGACGGCCCAGAAATTTCCCTGATAGCCCAGGTTATGGATCGTCAGGACACACTTCGTTCCGAAGAATGTTGGATCGCCAGCGAGGTTTGAACGGAGATATGGAGCGAGAAGACCGGCTTGCCAATCGTGAGCGTGGAAGATGCCGGGCCGGAAGATGTAACGGGCGATGCCGATAGCTGCCTGATTCAAAAGGGCGAAACGGATGTGATTGTCGGGATAGTCGACGTTATGTTCATTGTAGATGCCGGGACGGTCGTAGAGCACCGGGCAGTCGACGAAGAAATAGCGGACACCTTGGCGGAGGACCTGATCGATGGCGACAGTGAAGGCATGCGGGCCTACGCTGAGCGGCATCTGGTGCCAAATCCTTTCAGATGAATCGATTAGCGCAGTGCGATAGCGGGGCAGGACGACGGCGACTTCATCGCCGTGTTTGACGAGCGCGGCGGGGAGAGAGCCAAGGACGTCGGCCAGTCCGCCGGTCTTGACGAAGGGCGCGGCTTCGGACGCGACCATCAAGACGCGCGGCATAATAGATGTTTTTGCACCTTTCCGAGCGCGTTACGAGGCAATAAAGCGACAGTTTCGAAGCGTTTAGGGACCTTAAATGACGCTAATTTCGCTCTACAACGGTCGGTGAGGGACTCCGGATCGAAAAAATCGTTGACGACGACGTAGGCGACTGGGATCTCGCCGCGCAAACGATCGGGTTCGCCGACGACGGCGGCTTCGACGATCTCGGGTTGCTCCATCAGAAATTCTTCGATCTCCCGGGGATAGATGTTGAAGCCTCCGGAAATAATGAGGTCGCTTTTGCGGCCGGAGAGAGTGTAATAGCCGTCGTCTGAACGGCCGGCGATGTCGCCGGTTTTGAACCATCCGTCGACGAAGGCATCCCTGGTGGCATCGTCGCGCTTCCAATAGCCGGCGAACACGTTGGGACCCTTCAGCAGGATTTCACCGGTGGCGGCGAGTTTAACGGAGACGCCGGGGAGGGGGAGGCCGACGCTGCCGGGGCGGCGCTCACCTACATAAGGATTGGAAATGTTCATGATGGTTTCGGTCATCCCGTAGCGTTCGAGGATGGTGTGACCGAAGAGGTCGCGAAATTGTTCCAAGACGTGGGCGGGCAAGGGGGCCGAACCGGAGACGAAGAGACGCATCGCGCTGCCAATTTGACGGGCATCCTCAACAGGCGTTTCGAGCAGGCGGATGTACATGGTCGGGACGCCGAAGAAGAGGGTCGGGCGGAAGTCGAGAAACTGGTCGACCGCGGTCTTATGTTCGAACCGTTCGAGCAGACGCATGCGGCAGCCAGAGATGAGCCAGCAATGCAATCCGTTGCCCAACGCGTGGACGTGGAAGAGAGGGAGGGCCAGGAGGAAACGATCCTGATTGGTGATTTGCCAGCAGGTGAGGAGGTTGAGGGCGTTGGCGGCGAAATTATTGTGAGTCAGGATCGCGCCTTTGGAAGTGCCTGTCGTACCGGACGTATAGACGAGCGCGGCGGGAGTATCGCCGTCTAACGTAGGGTAGGTGATGGATTGGTCGAGCGGCTCAGGCAGGTTGTGTTCGGTGATGAAGAGCTTGGGCTCGGCATCGGCCGTGATGTGCGCGACTTCGCGATCACGGTAGAGGATGTTGACGGGGACGAAAATCACGCCTAGTTTTACGCAGGCGAGGTAGAGGTCGACCATCTGGATGCAGTTGGCGAGTTGGACGCAGACGCGGTCGCCTTGGGTGATGTCGCGATGGGCGAGCGCGGCGGCCATGCGGTCGCTGCGGCGGTCGATTTCGCCGAAGGTGTATTGCTCGCCTTGCCATTCGAGTGCCAGTTCGTCGCGGCGGTTTACTAGCGACAGATTGAAAAGATCGCGGAGATTCATTCGGGTGAAGGCTGTCCTCTTCGAAGGGTAGCAAGAGGAGGTGGGGTAAGAAAGTTACGGGAGGTGAACGCAACTCGGCGAAGATCAAGATGGCGGAGCCGGTGCGGGCCAGGCGTCCGGCCTGCGCCCGGATGGACCGATTGGCAATCGGTCCGCAGGTTGGCAACCTGCCCCACAACTCCGGACGAGGCAATGATCGACTTGACTTGAGCGAGCCTCTTTCGCGCGAGCACCGCTCCCGATGGTCGCGGCTCC
>JBEKPC010000207.1:0-7941 GCA_049521155.1 Bryobacteraceae bacterium | reverse complement strand
TCAGGATCGCGCCGGACTCCACTGTCGCTCGTCTCGAGATCGCTTTGGCCAACGAGGCTGAAAAGGGCGGCCCCATGGCCGACGTCCATGGCCTGATCGCCCGCGAGGCGGCGGAACGGCGAGTGCGGCGAGCAGTATTCGGGCCGCTCTCGGCGCTGTGCGGCGTCGGCGGCTCGACAGGCGTCCGGTTTCCACGCCGCGTGATCGCCCAACTCTGGGATGCGTTGCGCGTTACGCAACCCGATCTGGTCTCCGCCGCCCAGCGGGCATGGGCGCGGGAATTGGAGCTGCCGCCGGAGCCGCTGCTGGCTTGGCTGCGGTGCTGTTCACGCGCGGACCGGAAGCTGTCCTCGCGAAGGGAACCACGATCGAGATGATGCTCGACCGGAACGTAAGCTTCGATGAGACCGATCTGGATTTTTCAAATACGCCGGGGCACAAGCCTAGTTCGACGGATGGAGGCGGTCCGCTGCCGAGCCAGAAGACACAGACGCTGCCGCGAAGATTTCCTTAACAGCACTGTGTTATCGTGCACGTGTGGATCGCTCACGTTCCTCTAAAACAACCGGCGGCACTGCCGGCAGCATACGGTTCTTCTCGCTATTCGGCACACCGCTGAGTCTGCATTTCAGCTTCATTCTGCTGGTGATCGTGGTGATTGCGAAGGATCTGGCGGGACGTCAGTCTACTTCCGCCTACACTTTTTTCCTGATCGGCATGCTGGTGAGCGTGCTGCTGCATGAAGCGGCGCATGCGATGGTCGCGAACCGTCTGCATGTGCGCACGCTTGAAGTAGTCATGTTCCCGATCGGCGGATTGCCGCGGATGGAGCGGACGCTGAAGCCGATTGAGGAGATCTGGATCTCCGTTGCCGGTCCGCTGGTGAACGCGGTGATCGCGGTGGGGCTGTTTACCTACATCGCGAAGACGCACCAGACGGCGCCGGTGCCGACGCTGGGAGACCTGATGCAGCCAAACGACGTCAGTTTACTGGGGCTGCTGGCATTCGGCAATCTCTTGCTGGTGGCGATGAACCTGCTGCCGGCGTTTCCGATGGACGGCGGGCGAATTTTGCGGGCGCTGCTCTCCTACATTCGTCCGGAAGAAGAGGCGACGAGGATCGCGGCGTGGATGGGGCGGATGCTGGCGATTTCGATCGGGTTGTACGGACTGTTCGCCTCGCAGTTCATGCTGGTATTTTTCGCGCTGTTCGTTTATCTGGGAGCGGCGATGGAGGGCGCGGCGGCGATGGGGCGGTCCTTGACGCACGGTATTCCGGTGAGCGCCGCGATGATGACGGAATTCCATACGCTGGAGCATGGGAAAACAATTCGCGACGCGGCCAATCTGCTGCTGGCCACCTCGCAACAGGATTTTCCGATCATGCACGGCGAGCAGGTGGTGGGGCTGCTGGGACGCGCACTGTTATTGAAGGCGCTGGCCAACGAAGGGCAGGACGCGTACGTGGCAGGGGTGATGGATCGCGAGTTTCTTTCGATCGAGCCGGGGATGGATCTGGCCGAAGTGCTGCCGCTGATGGCGCAAGGACGCTGCGCGCTGGTGATGGAGGGGGAAAAACTAGTGGGATTATTGACCACGGAAAACCTCTCGGAATTCCTGGTGCTGCGGCGGTTTGGGCTAGAAAAGTAGCCAGTTGCCAGCAGCCAGTAGCCAGGAGGGCTTGCATTCGGGGCATGATATGCGAGACACTAACAAGTTTTCCTGGGTGAATTTCCTCTATGAGGATGAGAATTCTTTATCACGACCATTGTTTCGATGGCGCTGCGTCGGCGGCGTTTTTCAGCCGCTTCATCGAAGCCGAGTTTCATCCGCAGGCGGAGTTCGCTTATACGGGTCTGGCACACAAGGCTTCGCAGTTATTTGAGCCGGGATTATTCGACGGCGATGAGAATGCGATTGTCGATTTCAAGTACTCGACCGATCCGCGGCTGACGTGGTGGTTCGATCATCATCAGAGCGCGTTTCTGACGCCCGAAGATGCCGAGCATTTCAGGCGCGACACCAGCGGGCGCAAGATGTATGACCCCAGTTTCCGCTCCTGCACGAATTATATTTGCACGGTGGCGCGGGACCGGTTCGGTTTCGATGCGCCGGATCTGGCGGAGCTGGTGAAGTGGGCCGATATCGTGGACGGCGCGCAGTATGCCGATGCCGATGAAGCAGTGGAGCTGCGGTCTCCGGCGACGCAATTGACGCTGGTGATCGAAGGCTCCAACGGGTCCGACACGGTGCAGAAGATTATCCGGAAAATGCGGCACTTGACGCTGGAGGAGATTGCCGGAGATCCGGAAATTCAGGCGATTTATCAACCTTTATATGAGCGCCATTTGCGGTCGATGAAAGTGATTCGGGAAAAATCGACATGCGAGGGCGGCGTGGTGTTTTTCGATCTGGTGGGCGACGGAATTGAGGGATACAACAAATTTATTCCTTATTATTTATTTCCGGAATCGACCTACACGGTGTCGGTGAGCACGTCGAGCTTCCGGACCAAGGTGAGCGTCGGATCGAATCCGTGGGTGAAGGAGCCGCTGAAGTACAATCTGGCGTCGATCTGCGAGCGGTACGGTGGCGGTGGCCATTCGAAAGTGGGGGCGATCAGCTTCGAGATCGGCGCGGTGGAACAGGCTCGGAAGGCGGCGCATGAAATTGCGGAAGAGTTGCGTTCCTGAGCAGCTAGGGCTTGGCGAGCGAACAGAGTGGATCGCCGATTACGATGTTCTGCCAACTTAAACCGCGGATTGCCAGATAGTAGCTTTCGGCTAGATTGCGCCCTTTGTAATATGCCGGGAGCAGCAGATCGGGACGGGGCGTCAGGCCGAGGTAGGGTTCGAAGACGTGTCCCGAGGCACCGGTGGCGCCTTCGAGAATATAATCGGCGGTCATCGATTGCGGGCTGTTGGCGAAGAAGCCGGACGGGACCGACCAATCCATACCGGGAGTCCAGGAATCGGGCGGCTTCTTGAAGGTTCGGCCGTTGGTGGAAACGAATTCGGTGGCGATGGCGCCGGGCAGCCAATGAAATCCCAGGAAACGGCGGTGGCGATGAGGGTCGTTGGAACCCCAACTGGCATAGCCGATGACGTCTGTCTGATCGTAAAGCACGGTGGTAGTCTGATCGAGAACGACGCGGTCCTGGGGCAGAAAGATGGCGGCGCTGTGGAGCCACTCATCACCGCCGGTGCCGCCTGAGTCTTTTTCGTCGATGATAAATTTCCCTTTATTGACTGCCAGGAGCGAACGGTCGATCATCGCTTTCACGCCGTCGAAATCGTAGGCCGCAAGACGGGTGACCAAGTAGATGGGGAACTGCGGATGCTGGAAGACGGCGTCTTTTTTTCCGAAAAAAGGGTTGGGGACGAACCCTTTCAAAGCGTGCGGCGTGGCGCGCTTCATATCGGAATAGAGCAGCGTCAATTCGCTATCGACGGACGCCTGATCGCCATCGAGGTTGGCGGCGCCCTCGATCCTGAGGGGCACGCCCATGGTGGTGACGATGTAAAGCACCTGGTCGACGAATCCGCCCCGGCGCAGAAACGCCGCGATGGGGGCGGCGATCTCACGGTTGTACAGGTCGCGAGGAATCGTTTCGTTTTCGGAGGCGCGAATATGACAGAGATTCGGCTGCGGGATGGAGCGGCGGCGGGCGTAATAATCCCCGATGGTTTTGGAAAGAGATGAGTTGTCGTTGATGACGACCAGGACGCGGTGACTATCCCCTTGCGCGACCTCGCTGGTGGCGAGAGATGCCAACAGCGCGAGAATGAAAACGATCTTGAGCATGGAAAACCGCTAAACTTAAGATATCCCGTTGCGGGCCATCGGTTGGACCACGGCATGGACCTCGATCAGCTTCACACATTTCTCGAAATCGTCCGCCTGAAGAGTTTTTCCAAGGCCGCGCAGTCGTGTTTCCGCACGCAGCCGGCGGTGAGCGCGCAGGTGCGGCAACTGGAACAGGAGCTGAACGTATCGCTGTTTGAGCGGCTGGGGACCAAGATTGCGCTGACGGCGGCGGGACAGATTTTCGCCGATTATGCCGAGCAGATTCTGGAGCTGCGGCGCCGCGCGCAGAACCAGATCAACGAGCTGGAGCGGGTCCCGCGAGGCGAACTGGTGATCGCGGCGAACGAAGCGACGTGCATCTACATTCTGCCGCGAGTGTTCAGCGAATATAAGAAGCGCTTTCCGAATGTGCAGATCCTTGTCGACCGGTCTTTCGGGTCGCGCGTGGTGGATGCGGTGGTGGATAATCAGGCCGATTTCGGTATCACGCAGCTTCCGGTGAAGGAAAAACGGCTTCAAATCGCCAAGATCCATGCCGATGAGATTAAGGTCATCGTGCCGGCCAGGCATCCACTGGCGGGAAGGGCAGTCGTGCTGCCGCAGGATTTGAAGGAGCTGCCGTTGCTGCTGCCGAAGACCGGAATGACGCGCAGCCGTCTATCGGCGTGGCTGGATCCGGTGGAAGATGACCTGCGCATCTCGATGGAACTGGATTCGACCGAGATGATCAAGCGGTTCGTGCTGGCTGGGCTCGGCGTGGGGTTCATGGCGGGCGGGCATTGCCGCGAGGAAGTGCGGACCGGAACGCTGGCCGCGATGTCTCTTGGCCCCGACCCCATGTTGCGGCAGATTGGACTAATCTATAGGAAGGACAAGGCGCTTTCGAAGGCGGCCTTGGGCTTCATCGAAGTGACTTTGCAGTACGCGGCCATTGAAGGGACGCGAGCGGTAGTGCGAATGGGCGATCGGGGCAATGAGCGAAAGCCTCTGCCGGCGGAGAATTGATTATGCAACGCGTGACCGTGAAGACCTCGACGATCTTCATCGCAAAAGGCGGTAAGACGCAGGTGTATCGCTCCGTAAGCGAAGTTCCGCCGCGGCTGCGCAAGGAGCTGGAGGAGTCGACCAACAGCTTCAATTCGGCGACCATTCTGATCGCGGACAGGCGCGGGCGCGAAGAAATTCTGCGCGCGCTGAATGGCTTGCCATCGGGATTGCGAACGCGTCTGGCATCGTCGCTGGCAACGAAGCCCATCGCAACGCCGTCGTTCAGCGCGCTGGCGGCGAAGAATCAGACACTGGCATTTTTGCGAAGGAACTGGGCGGAGATATTACTGCCGGGGGCGGTGGGGCTGGTGGTGTGGTTGGCGTTTAATTATCGATGAAGTTGGCCGGCCGGCTCCTTATCGAGATTGCGGACGGCGAACTCGATTACCGCTCTCACTTGCTCGCGATCCAGCCCGTCGAACCATTCCATGATGTCGTCGATATTCGTCTCGGCTTCTAAGTTTTCGAAGATGGCAGATACGGGCATGCGCTTACCCTTCAGAACCCACGCACCGCTCACCTTACCGGGGATACTTTCGACCGCCGGACACCGCGACCAATCAAGCGCCATTTTTCCACCCTCTTCCATCCTATCCGAACACATGGCGATACCTCCCTTCAGTGCGTTGGAAATAGCTCCCCACGCGGGTGCGTGATAGTAAATTCGCATTGAAGATTTCAATCATCCCGCCCGATGAACTAAGTGTGGAACGTCGCAAAGAATCTCGACTAAAGGCGAATCAACCTGTCACGGTGACCGCCATGGGAATGATCGGCATACCGCCAACGCTGGGCCAAGTCCTTGACAGATCCGGGAGCGGGTTACGGCTGCGGACTCCCAATCCCATGCCGTGCGGGTCGCCCGTCAAGGTCGAATCCGGGCGGTTGGTGATGCTGGCGGAGGTGTGCCGCTGTGAATCGGACGGCGATAGCTTTATCGTCGGTCTGACCATGATGCGGTCCGCGTCATAATAGGGTTGTGAAGCGAGTCGCGATTTTTGGCAGCGGTGGACAACTGGGCGTCGAACTGAAAGCGGTGTTTACCTCCCGTGGATATGAAGTTGCCTGCTTTGAGCGGGCCAAGGTGGATATCACCGACACAGGGCAGGTGGAACAGGCGCTGGCGCGGTACGACCCGGCGATAGTGCTGAACGCCGCGGCCTACAACCAGGTGGATGTCGCCGAAAAAGAACCGCTGGCCGCGCTGGTCGTGAACGGGCTCGCCGTGCGCAATCTGGCGATCGCGTGCCGTCAGATCGATGCGCAACTGGTTCATTTTTCCACTGACTATGTATTCGACGGTCTGGCCGGCCGCGCCTACACCGAGGAAGACGCGACACGACCGCTGGGCGCGTACGCCGTTTCGAAACTGGCGGGCGAACTTTACGCGCGCGCGTATCTCGATAAGGTGCTGGTGATTCGCACGTCGGGCGTTTACGGTCCGGGCGGGCTGAATACGGCGCGCGGAAATTTTGTGGAAATGATGCTGCGTCTGGCGGCGAAAGGCTCGCCGATCAAAGTGGTGGAGGATCACGTCGCCTCCCCCACCTTCGCTCCGGCGCTGGCCGAACGGACGGCCGATCTGGTGGAGCGCGGAGTCGACGGCACTGTGCACCTGGGCGGCGGCGCGCCGATTTCCTGGTTCGATTGGGCGGTGAAGATTTTCGAGGCGGCGAATGTGAATCCGCCGGTGAAGCCGACCAACGAGCGCGAGTTCCGCACTTCCGCGCGGCGTCCCAGATACTCGGCGCTGTCGAACGCGAAATCGGAGTTGCTGGGAATCGCGCCGATGCCGCGGCTGGACGATGCGATTCGCTTGTACATGGAAGCGCGGAGCAAGAAAATCGCGCCGGTTGCGGTTTGATGACGGATCACCAGTCTTGTGGGGTGGCATGAGCACCTTCTTCCAACGTGTGCGCCTGACGCTCGAAATGATCAAGTTCGAGCACTCCATTTTCGCGCTCCCCTTCGCTCTCACAGGCGCGCTGCTCGCCTGGCGCGATGCTGATTTTCAACGCCAGGGGCTGTTTCCAAAGCTCGCCTGGATCGTCGTCTGCATGGTGGCCGCACGCTCCGTGGCGATGGCGTTCAACCGGGTGCTGGACGCCGATATCGAAGCGTGTTTCGACTCGATCGAGCACACGGCCCTCATGGACCGGGTGCGAGCGCGGGTCAAGGACAAGCGAGTGCTGATGCTGGTGAAGGCATTCCTCAAGGCCGGTGTAATGACGGAAACTGGTCACCTCGAGGACAACCCGACCGGCACGCCGCAAGGGGGTATCTTGTCTCCGCTACTGGCCAACATCGCCCTGAGCGCGCTCGACGAGCACGTCCACGGGCCGTGGCAGCCAGCCGGGGCCATGAGCACCCCGGCACGTCGCGCTCTCCGTCGTAGGAGAGGCCTGCCGAACTGGCGGATCGTCCGCTATGCCGACGATTTTGTCGTGCTCGTGTTCGGCAATCGTGACGACACCACTACCCTGCGCGAGGAGATTGCTCATGTGCTGGCGCCACTGGGTCTTCGCTTCTCCGAAGCCAAGACCCGCGTCGTGCACATGAGCGAGGGGTTCGACTTCCTGGGTTTCCGCATCCAGTGGAAACGCAAGCGAGGCACGAACAAGTGGTACGCATACGTGTTCATCGCCGATCGGCCCATCCGGTCCCTGAGGAACAAGATACGTGCCCTGACGAGCAGGCTGTCGCAGCAGCCACCCAGGGACGTGCTGATCCGACTCAATCGGATCATGCGCGGCTGGTCCAACTATTTCCGCTACGCAGTCGCCAAACGCGTCATGCAGTCTCTGGCCATCTTCGTGTGGCACAGGATCGCCCGCTGGTGGATAAGGCTGCACCGTTGGAGTTGGACCGATCTTCGACGGCATCTCATCGGCCGCAATGGTCGCTGGCGGATGCCGTCGGCGGTAAGGTCGGAGGTGGAGGTGGAGGCCGAACGGGTGCCGAGAAAAACGCGCAGACCCAGGCCGCGGGACCCAGACTCTTTGAGGGTTTCGACTTCGCCCATGCGGACGTTTACGGAGAATTCGTCGCCTTCGCGGACCACGGCCTCGGCATCAGAGGCGCCGGCCT
>JBEKPC010000206.1:0-12958 GCA_049521155.1 Bryobacteraceae bacterium | reverse complement strand
CGTCCGCGATCAGTTTATTGGCGGTCGCGGTGGTCACCAGCATACGATTGCCCTTCACCTTCGCGAGGTTATAAATATCGGGCGACCAACTCACCGCGCCGGCGATCTTTTTATCCGCGTTGAATGCGGCGGCGGCCTGAAATGCGTCCTGTGTGAACTTGAAGTTTACCTCCGACGGCTGCACCCCTCCGTTGATCAGCGCGTTAAGGGCAAAAAAGTGAGAAGGCGAATTCTGCGCCAGCACAATCGTCTTGCCGCGCAGGTCGGCGATGCTCTTCACGGTATCCCGCACTACGATTCCATCGCCGCCGTTGGACCAATCCACTTGCTGATAAATACGCGGCATCACGCGGGAGTCCTTGCGGAGAGCTTCGAGGAACAACGGCACCATGTCCAGCGTGCCCCATCCGATGTGAACGTTGCCGGCCGCGTATGCATCTCGCATCGCGACCGGATCGTCAATCAAAGTCAGCTCAACTTTAAAGTCCTTACCGCCTGGCGTCTTCCAGATCTTGCCTGCTTTAAACCCATTGTTGGCCAGAATAATAGGCGCCCAACCCGCCCACACGTTGATGGCGAAATGAACCGTACGGTCCGCCAGAGGCTTGTAGCTGGAAATACCTTGCACCGGCGGAAGTTTCGCCGCGGGAACAAATTTATATTCCTTGGCGGTAGTGATCCCACTCGAATCGGGCGCTTCCGTTTGACTCGCCATCTCGTCTTTGCTGATTTTCGTGCTTTTCGCGCCGGGCAGCGCGCCTAAACGCCACAGCGCAAGGCCCACCAGACCCAGAACAACCGCGAGTATCGCCAAATAGAATGCAGGCTTCGGATTTCCGTTAGCCATAAACTTGTCTCCCTCAATATGCTGCTAATTCTTAGAAGTTTCGGTGGCTTTGTCGTCCGTTACGGCCGGCCCGAGGTCTTTGGTGGCGTCGGCGAGCTTCGTCGTTTCCGGCGAGCGCAATCCCAACTCCGCCTCGAACTGCGAAAGCGCATCTTCCGCCATCGCTTTCTCCATCCGCTCCTCGGCCTTAATCGATTCGATCCCTTCCTGCGATAGGTCGGCCGCCACCCGGACCTTGGCGCGGTTCTTGTCGATCTTGCCCTGGATCACCTGCTCGATCTGGCCGAAATCGGTGGTGATATCCATGTTGAAGGACTGCGCGAGCTTGGCCACTTCGGCTTCGGCGGAGCTCATTTTCAACTCCGCGTCATATTTCTGGATCTTCTCCCGAACGTCCCCTAGCTTCTGCGTCGCATGCTGGATTTTCTTGAGGCTGTTCCCGTAAGCTTCCTCATGCATCGCCAGTTGCTGCTCGTTCGCCGCCAGATCTTTCTTGGCCTTTTGCAATTCCAGCGCGAACTTCGCCGCAGCATCGCGCTCGCCAGCCTTTAGATAGGCTTTGGTTTGCGCTTCTAGCTTCTGCACGTGATCCCTGCCGGTTGCGACCTGCCGATTCACGCGCTCCACCAAGGCGCGATAAGTCTCCAATCCCTGCCGCCCGTCCTTCATTTGCTCGACGGCGCTGTCGTATTCGTATTGCATCTGCGCAATCGGATCGGCTTCCCAAAATACGTTGGCGATCTTATTCAGTTGCGCGCGAAATGCGTTCCAGAACTTTCCCAGAATCACGGGCCCTTCTTTCTTAGATCCTCTGATACTACTACGAAGCGCGCCCGGAGACAGTTCCCTGCTTGCGTCAATCGTTTAAAATGAAAGCGTTTAAGCCAACATGATCCCATTCGCGGACTACTGCCGGAGGGTCGAGCATCACATCGAGACGGCGTATGGCATCCGCATCGTCATAAGGGATATCCCTGACCCCTTGACCGGCGATCTAAACGGCGCCGAAATCCATATCGATGATGCGGTGACTCCCGAACAGCGCCTTTTCCTGTTGGTGCACCTGTTTGGGCATACCGTGCAATGGAATACGAGCCCTGCGGCTTTTGATCTCGGTCAGCCGCGCAAGCCTCCCGTCAGCGAGCAGTATTTACCGGCATTAATCGACTATGAAAACGAAGCCGCCTGCTATGCCCTTGGCCTTCTGCATGAAGTCGGCATTACCGCAGCGGACCAGTGGTTCGCGGACTACGCGGCCTGCGATGCTGCCTACCTGCGGCATTACTACGTCACCGGCGAAAAGCGAGAGTTCCTCAGTTTCTGGCAGGATGGTGCCCCGCCTGTCCATGCCCAGGCGGTACCGCCTTTCTCCCTCACAGTGCGATCCCTGCGCAGTGACGGCATCGTGATTTGACCAAGTAGAAACAGCAACTTAAACAGGCATGCTACGGTAGCGTTACCTGCTGCTACTTGTTATTAGTCCGACTATGCCCCATGATTAATCTGATGAAAAGCTATCTTTGCGGACCCCTGTCGGTCGCCTTGCTGTTCCCGTTCGGTTTGTTTGCCCAGCAGCCGGACCGGATTGCCGGCCGGCTCGACCCGAATCATTTGGTCGCGATCAAGGGGAATATTCGCCCCAAAGCGCGGCCCGAAAACGACCGGGGATCGGTTTCCGCCTCGCTGGAACTCAACTACATCACTCTTTCCCTCAAGCCGACGCCGGCGCAGCAGATGGATCTCGACCGTTTGCTTGCCGATCAGCAAAATCCCGCATCGCCCAACCACCGCAAATGGCTGACGCCCGAACAGTACGCCGATCGTTTCGGCGCCAGCAAGGCCGACATCGCGCAGATCGTCGCTTGGCTGGAAGGCCAGGGATTGACCGTCCTCAGCACCGCGCGCGGCCGGAATTTCGTCATTTTCAAAGGCACCGCCGGTCAAGTGGAAGCCGCGCTGCACGTCGAGATTCATAACTATCTGGTGGACGGCGAAATGCACTACGCCAATGCCACAGAACCGTCCGTTCCCGCCGCCATCCTTCCGTTCACCACCGGATTCAGCGGACTCGACGATTTCAAGCTGAAGCCCTCGCCGCAGGCGGTCAAGCCCCTTCCGAACCTCCTTTATAACGGACAAAATACGCTCGGCCCCGGAGACCTGTGGGTTATTTATGACATCATTCCCTTGTTTACCTCGGAAATCGATGTCACCGGAAGCGGAATGCAGCTCGCCGTGGTGGGCCAGAGCGATGTAAATCTTTCCGATATAAACGACTATCGCACCGCATTTGGACTTCCGTCGAACCCTCCCACGAAGCTCCTGATTCCCAACGGCACCAATCCCGGCGTTCTATCCGGCGATTCCGGGGAATCCGATATGGATCTCGAATTGACAGGAGCGATAGCCCCCAATGCCAGCATTATCTTCGTCTTTGCAGCCAACATCAACAACTCGATAGCCTATGCCATCGATTCTGCGGTCGCGCCGGTGATCAGCGATAGTTACGCCGGATGCGAGTTGACGGAGTCGGCCAGCGGTCTCGCAGCCCTCCAGCCCCTGGCGCAGCAGGCCAATGCGCAGGGGATCACATGGCTGGTTTCCTCGGGCGATTACGGCGCGGCCGCCTGCGATGGAGGAAAATCCATCGCTGAAAGTGGAATCGCCGTAATGGAGCCCGCCGACGTTCCCGAAGTGACTGGCGTCGGTGGGACGACATTCGGCGAAGGCTCCAACCCCACTTACTGGTCGGCGACGAACCAGGGCTATGGCGATACCGCGGTGTCTTATATTCCCGAAGTCGCCTGGAACGATACCTCGCTCGTGGGACACCTTGCCGCAAGCGGCGGGGGACTCAGCACGATCTACGCCCGGCCCTCCTGGCAAGCCTCCGTGGGAGTTCCTGGCAAGGTCCGTATGGTGCCGGACGTGGCGATGGCCGCCTCCCCGAATCATGACGGATACCTCGTCGTCACCAACGGAGCGCCCGGAGTCTTCGGCGGCACTTCGGCCGCTGCGCCGGTATTTGCCGGGATCATTCTGCTGATGAATGAATATCTCGGGACCAACGGACTTGGCAACATTAATCCGAATCTTTACCAGTTGGCGTCGAACACCAGCGGCGTATTTCACGACATTACGTCGGGCGGCAATTTTGTCCCCTGCGCCTTCGGTACCAACGGATGCGTCAATGGCAGCCTCGGTTATGCCGCTGGACCCGGCTACGACCTGGTCACCGGCCTCGGCAGCGTCGACGCCTACAACCTGATCCAGGCTTGGCCGGCCAGCCAGCCCGCGATCACGCAGATCTTCAACGGGGCCAGCTACGTCGATACCGGCCTTTCACCGGGATTGATCTTCTCCGTCAAGGGCAGCGGACTCGGGCCAACGGTCGGGGAAACGCTACAGATCGATAGCAGCGGCAAAATCTCCACAAACCTTTACGGGGTGCAGATCCTGGTGAATAACACGCCCGCGCCGGTCCTCTATGTGTCGGCCACCCAGATCAACGCCATCGCTCCCTATGAAATCGCCAGCATGGTGGGCCAGCGCGCCAACGTGCAAGTAATCTACAACGGGAATAGCGGACCAACCATTACCGACCTTATAGTCAGCACCGCGCCCGCAATGTTCAACATCGGCAACAATGTGGCCGCGGTCATCAATGAGGATGGAACCATCAATGGTCCCAACGATCCGGCGCCGCGAGGATCCTACATTTCCATCTACGCAACCGGCGAAGGCCAAACCACCCCCGCCGGCATCGACGGACTGGTCGTGGCGACCGCGGCCAATCTTTCGAAACCTAACGCCGCGGTATCGGTATCGATCGGCCAGGTCACCGCTACCCCTCTCTACGCTGGAACCGCATCCTACGATGGATTCTTCCAGGTCAACGCCACAATCCCGGAGAGCCTGTCCCCCGGCTCCGTGCCCATCACGCTAACCGTAGGCGGCGTATCCAGCCCTACCTTGAACATCTAAGTGAAATAGCCGTTTGAGAGTTGCGCAGACCCACCGCCTGCGACTCTTGTGGCGCACGCACTTTGCGTGCCGCGTCGAGACTCGTCTCGACGCCCGGGCTGATAATCGACGCCGAGCGCATCCACTCACACGTTGAACCCCAGCTCATCCGTCTTGCCGACCACCGTACCGCCCTTGACTCCTCCGCCCGCTAAAAACATGCTGTAGCCGAACGGATGATGGTCGCGGCCGGCGTTTTCAGGATCGCTCGTATTGCGCTGTTCCACCATCGGCGTGCGCCCGAATTCCCCGCCCCAGAGCACCAGTGTCGAGTCCAGCAGACCACGCTGTTTCAGATCGCGGATCAGCGCGGCAGTCGGTCCGTCGGTAATGTCGCAATTCTTCTTGAGCTCTCGATTCAAATAGGTATGCTGGTCCCAACTGGCGTGCATCAGCATCACGAATCGCACCCCGCGCTCAACCATCCTGCGCGCCAGCAGGCAATTGGTGCCGAACGCGCGCGTCTTCTCCGCATTGACGCCGTACATATCCAAAGTCGACGGCGATTCCTTCGAAAAATCGAGCAAATCCGGTCCCGCCGCCTGCATCCGAAACGCCAGTTCATAAGACGAAATACGGGATGCGATCTCAGCGTCGCCTGTCGTTTGAAGCCGCTCCTGATTCAGATCGCGCAGCACGTCCAGCGACGCTCGTTGCTGTTCCTTCGAAATGCCCTCCGGGGTCTGGAGATAGACAATGGGCTCCGGTCCCGTGCGGAACATGACACCTTGATAGGACGAGGGCAGAAACCCGCTGGCGAAGTTCGACTCGCCGCCGCTGGTTCCCACACCGGAGCTCAGCACCACGAATCCAGGAAGATTTTGCGACTCGGAACCGAGCCCATAAACCACCCATGCGCCCATGGTCGGGCGTCCGAACTGCTGCGAGCCGGTAAACAACAGCAACTGCCCGGGGTGATGATTGAACGCGTCGGTGACCATGCTCCGGACCAGGCAAATATCGTCGGCGCACGAAGCGATATTCGGGATGTAGTCCGAAAATTCGATGCCGCTTTTGCCGTGCGGGGTAAATGTGCGAGGGCTCGCCAGCACCGCCGCGGTCGGCTTGATGAAGGCCAGGCGCAGATCCTTCGTCATCGACGGTGGCAGCGACTGGCCCGAATATTTTTGCAGCGCCGGCTTAGGGTCGAACAGATCCATCTGGCTCGGCGCGCCCTCCATGAACAGGCAGATCACGTTTTTCGCCTTCGGCGCGAAGTGCGGAGCCTTGGGCGCCAATGGGTCCGCGACCACGCCCGCAAGTCCTTCGCGCTCCAGCAAACTGGCCAGCGCCAGCGTTTCAATCCCGCCGGCGCAACTGCGGAAAAACGATCGCCGCGACTGGATTTTCAAAAACTCGGGGAGATTCATAATTATTCTCGCGTGATCAATTCGTCAAGATTAAATAAGATACGGCTGATGCCGACCCAGTCGCCGCCTTGCGCGCGATATTGTTCCATGCGAGCCCGCTCGGTTTTAGACGGCAGTCGCGCCACGCAAAGCTCGAATCCATAGCCAAGGGGATCGGCCCCGCCTTCCTTCTGAATACGCGCCGCCAGCGCTTGCGCCGCTTCGTAAAATACCGGATCGTTCAGCAGATTCAGCGCTTGCAGCGGCGTGTTCGAGCGCCGCCGGCGCGTGCAGCTCACATTCGAATCCGGCTCGTCGAAATTGCTCATCTGCGGATAGGGACTCGTCCGCTGATAGTGCACATAAAGTCCGCGGCGGTATTTATCAGCGCCGGTCGAGTCCCGCCATTTCCCGCTATTGGCGTAGGTCACCTCCGCGACGCCTTTCGGTTGGGGAGGATATACGCTGCGGCCTCCAATTTCAGGATTCAGCAAACCGCTGGCCGCCAGCGCCTGATCGCGAATCAACTCCGCCGGCAACCGCACACGGGCCTGCCGCGCGAGCAAAGTATTTTCCGGATCCTTCGTTTCCAGGTCGGGCCGCGCCTTCGACGATTGCCGGTAGGTCGCCGACATGACGATCATTTTCTCAATCCGCTTCATACTCCAGCCGTTGTCTCGAAACTCCGAAGCCAGAAAATCCAGCAGCTCGGGATGCGACGGCCGGTCGCCCTGCGTGCCGAAATCTTCCGAGGTAAAAACAATCCCGCGCCCAAAAAATTCCTGCCAGATGCGATTAACGGTCACCCGCGCGGTGAGAGGATTTTCCTTCGAAACCAGCCAGCGGGCCAGATCGAGGCGAGTCGGCGCAGCCACATTTAGCGGCGGAAGAATCGCCAGTGTACCCGGCGAGACCTCGCTTCCGAATGTCTTATAATCGCCGCCAACACGCAGATGCGTAGGGGGAACAGACGGGTCCGTATGCATCGCCTGCGCCTGGCTGTAAGACGGCAGCGCCGCGGTCAGCGTACCGAGTTTTTCGCGCACCTCGACGAGCGCGCCCCGGGTGGCGATATCCTTCGAGTAGTCCACGCCCATGTGTTGAATAAACCAGATCGTCATGCGGTCGCGATCGCGCGGCGAACGCTTTTCAGGATCGTCGGTGAGCAGCTCATACGGACGATCGATGCTCGAAGTGAAGTCCGTGAGCGTAAAATCCCATTCGCCGCTCTGGCCCGGATGATTGTACGCTTCGCGCAAGCGCCGCTCCCAGGGAGGTTGCAATTCGGGAATCCAATATTGTTCCAGCAGTTCCTGGCGCGCCGCATAATACGCCGCCGGCGGAGGTTTCTCTCCCGGCATCGGCGCATCGATGTCCTCTTCCTCGGCGTGATCGAAAAATGCGTACAGCGAATAATATTCCTTCTGGCTGATCGGGTCAAACTTGTGATTGTGGCACTGCGCGCAGCCTGTGGTGAGGCCCAGCCACGTTGTCGAAACCGTATTCGTGCGATTAATAATCTGCTCGAAGCGAGCCTCGTTGCGATCCACACCGCCTTCGCGATTGGTCAGCGTATTGCGCAAAAATCCAGTCGCGACACGATCGTCCGTCGTTGCATTCGGCAGCAAATCGCCGGCAATCTGCTGGATCGTGAACTGATCGAACGGCTCGTCCCGGTTCAGCGCGTCAATCACCCACTGCCGGTAGCGCCACGCCCACGGCCGCGAAAGATCCTTCTCATAACCATCGCTATCGGCATAATGCGCGACGTCGAGCCACGCCCGCGCCCACTTTTCGCCATAATGCGGCGAAGCGAGCAACCGGTCGACAAGCTTCTCATACGCGTCCGGACTCTTGTCGGCCACGAACTCCTCTACTTCACGCGGTTCCGGCGGCAGACCGGTAAGATCAAGGCTCACCCGCCGAATTAGAGTCCGCCGATCGGCCTCGGGCGATGGAGCAATATTTTCTTTCGCCAGCCGCTCCCGCACAAAAGCATCAATCGATGTTTTTGCCGGGTGCTGAATCGGCTGAAACGCCCAATGCGTCGATTTCGCAATCACCGCCGGAAATTTAGCGCCGGCATCGATCCAAGATTTGATTTTCGCGATCTCCTCGCCAGTCAACGGCGAGCCCACCGGCGGCATCATGAAGCCCTTTTTTGTGCTGCTGATGCGTTCGAACAGGGGTCCATTCACCACCCGCGCCGCCGACGCCGGAGAATCGAGTCGCAGATTGCTCATCTGCTGCGTAGCGCCGTGGCAGCCCTGGCACCGCCGTTCAAAGATGGGCTGCACATCCTTCGAAAAATCCTGCGCCCATAGACAGCATGACGCCGCCGCCAGCAACAGGGCAGTGCGGAAATTCATAATGCATCCTATTGTAATCCCCATCTAGCCACGGTTGATATTCAGGTCCGTCAATTGCTACCTATGGAAGCGTCTACGCTCGAAAAAGGGGAGACCACTGCAATGACACGCAAGCGCCCGATATTACCTGTTCCTTTCCGCCACAGTTCATGGCGCATTTTGCTCCCCGCGCTGCTCGCAAATGTTCTGAGCGCGGCCAACCCGAGCATCACCCTTCAGGTTTCAAGCGAAACCGCGCCTCCCTCTGGATACGCGCAATTCAAAATCTCGCTGACCTCGCCCGCCCTGATCTCGACCGCCGGCGTTTCCATGGCGTTCGACCCCACCATCTTCGGCCCTATCGCCAATGTTTCCGCCTTCAGCTCGACCGGAGACCAAGTCGGTTACGTCAACGTGAACGGCCAGCAAATGACCGCGAGCTTCGCTTCTTCCTCAGCCGGTCTCGGACAATTAGCCGGCGTGCCCGTGTTCACCGTGACCATCCCCGTCCTCGCCACAGCCACTCCCGCCGCGACTTCCTCCATCACCGTCGACCCCACCGAGTCGCCGTGGCAGGATCAGCAGGGCAACACTTACACGGTGAGCGTGAATCCCGGAACATTCACCGTCGGCGGCACTCTCTCCGTCGAAAGCGTGACTCCCGGCGGAGGTCTGCTGCCTTCGGGAACCGTCGTCGCGATCGCAGGCACCGGCTTCGATGCAACCACCACGGTCACGATCGACGGCGTCAGTCTCGCATCGACACAGCTCGTCAGCGCCCAACAAATCAACGTAACGCTCGGCGGCGCCACGGACCTGACCGCCAAGCATCTCCACGTCCTCACCGGCAGCGGTGCGCAATCGGATTTCTTCTGCGCGCTCCCCTCAGCTCCAGCGAATATCGCATCGAATTTCTTCCCAATCCTGCCATTCACCACCTACACGAACGTCTCCTGGTCCTATCCCGACGACGCGTCCTTTTCGGAGCCTGCCGCGCTCTTGAATCAGACTGTCACTCCGGTGACGGTGACATTCTTTTTCATAAGCGCCGGCCGCGCCGTGACCGTCTCGCCATCCATCATCATCCCGCCCGGCGAACTCTATCTACTCGAAACGGCGGCATTCGCCCCCGGCGAAGGAGCCCTGGCCATGGTCTCCTCCGCGCCGATTCGCATGATGGAATATCAGGTGACCCAACCGATCACGCCGGCCCGCTATTTTCCTCCCACCCTTCTGAGCGCCGTGCCGAACGTAACCTCTCTATTCCAGCCGACACCTTACCCATCCGCCGCTACCTGGACCTGGCAAATCGGCTCCGCCTCCCCATCGCCGATCACCATCGATATCTCGGCGGCCCTTCCCCTTACCGCGACCATTTCCTCCGCTCCCTGGCTGACTGCTTCCGCGCCACAAGGCACCGACCCCACCACGCTGACGCTGACACCGAATGTCTCCTCTCTCGCCGCTGGAACCTACTCCGGCACTGTGACCATCCAGACTATTCTTCCGGCAAGTCTTTCCTCTCTCACCGTTCCCAACGTCGTGATTCCCGTGACTCTTCAGGTCAGCGCGTCGCCCTTCATCACCGCATCGGGCACTGGTTACCTGACGGCACAAGTGGGCTCGACCACTCAAATCACCGGAGTCATCAGCGTCGCGAGCAGTGGAACCACGGCCCAATTCTCGACCTCGGTGACCACCACCTCCGGCGGAAACTGGCTCTCCGCCACGCCAACCACCGGCGCCACGCCAGGCGTCATCAATATCGCCGCGAATCCCTCCGGCCTTCCCGCCGGAACCTATCAGGGCAACGTCGTCATCCAAGGACCGGCGAACACCATCACCTTCTCCGTGGAATTCGTGATCACCGCTGCGCCCTCAACGACTCCCACGGCGAGCCCGTCTTCTCTGAGCTTTGCGCTGGCCACTGGAACTCAAACCCTGACCCCACAGACCGTGCTGGTGCAGTCGACTGGCAATTTCACTTTTTCTGTGCAAACCCAGTCGGGTGGCAATTGGCTAACAGCTTTTTCCATCAGTCCTAATAACTTCGAAGTCAACGCCAGCGCCATCGGACTCGCCACCGGGACCTATCTCGGAACCATCACGCTCACCTCGACCACCAACGGATCTTTGCAAATTCCAGTGACGCTCGTCGTGCTCCCTGTATCCGCGCCCCTCAACGTCACGCCCGCCACCGTCTCGCTCACCGCCCCCGCAGGACAAAGCATCACGCAAACGTTCAAAGTCACCTCCAGCCCCAGCGTGGTCTTCAATGTCGGGGGAACCACGCCGGGAGCCGAGCAATGGATCTCGGGAGGCTTTCAGAGTTCTCCCAATACGCCGGCAACCGCGACGGTTAATTTTCTCTCCAATCTACCTGGCACTCATTACGGCACTGTGCCTTTCACCGCGGGCTCCGATTCTGTCGTGGTTCCCGTCATGCTCACGGTGACCGCCTCCGCGGCGTCGCCGCCGATTCTTGCGTCGGTGGTCAGCGCCGGGTCGGGAACGCCGTCGGCAATCTCACCCGGCGATATCATTACTTTGTACGGAACCGGCCTCGCCTCGACTCCCGCCGGCCTCACCCTCTCCGGCGGAAAAGTCTCCACCACTCTCAGCGGGACCCAGGTCATGATCGGCAACATCGCAGCCCCATTGATCTACGCTTCGTCCGGACAACTCAACGCCATCGTGCCGTTTGAAGCCAGCGGCGCGGCGACCACGGTACAAGTCATCACCGGAGGTCTGGAAACGGGTGCCTGGACAATCCCTCTCGCCCCCTCAGCGCCGTCGATCTTCACAATCAGCGCGACCGGAGTGGGACAAGGCGCCATCGTGAATCAGGACGGCTCCATCAATAGCGCGTCCAATCCGGCCACACGAGGCACCGCCATCCAGATCTACGCCACCGGTGGAGGACAAACTTCGCCGCTCTCATCGACCGGCAGCGTCGCTCCCACGGCTGCCACTCTCTCACTCCCTTACAGCGTGACCATTGGGGGAGCGAACGCGCAAGTTCTCTACGCGGGCAGCGCTCCCAGTGAAGTCGAAGGAGTGGTCCAAATCAACGTGATCGTTCCACAAGGAATCACACCCGGAGCCGCCCTGCCAGTTCTCGTGACCATCGGCGGCGTAGTTTCGCAAGCAGGAGTAACCGTCTCGATTCAATAAATCACGAGCATCACCGCCGCCATCGCCGCCATGCCCAGATCCTCCACCAGAGTGACCGTAGTCATCGGAAGCTTGATCGCCGTTCCCAGGCACGCGCAACGGATCGCGCGTTTATCGAGCAGCGCGCGAAGCACCCCCAGTGAGCCGATGAGCATCAGGCCCAGCGTAACCCCGTTGGTCACTCGAGGGCTGATTCTCAGCAAATATGCGACCCCTAAGGCAAACTCGACAAAGGGATAGACGAAGCCCCATCCAGGCACTGCCCGCGCGACCAGATCGTAGGAGCGGTACGCGTCCGAAAATCCCCGCAGATCGAGAAATTTGAAAAACGAGAACACCAGAAAAAATCCCGCCATGAAATTATTCATCAGCAGGGACGCTGAGCCGTTGCCGCTCCCCACCGCGATCAAACCCACCGTGGCGGCAATATAGCCGACGATCAGAAACAGCGGATAGAGGCTCTGCGGCGGTTCCGCCACAGCCGGCAATTCGACTTCTTCCTCCGTAAGACGATACGCACCCAGACGCGTCAGCGCTTCGTTCAGAACCCCGGCCGAAATATCTCTCGTCATCTCCATGCGAGCCTCGGGAGGTTGCAGCGTCACCGTGGCAGCGGCTACGCCCGGCACATTTTGCAAAGCCGCCGCGATTTTTTTGGCGCAGCCGGCGCAACTCATTCCGGTGACGGAATAGGAGCGGATTGTAGTGTCGGTAGTCATAAAATTCCTTCTCGATCAGCGGTAATTCTTGTCAAACAGATTCACCAGCTCATCGCACATGGCAGCGGCTTGTTCTCCGCCGGCGCGCATCGCGTGCGTGGTGCAGTGTTTCAGATGATTGCGGATCAGTTCCCGGCCCACCGCCCGCAGCGCCTGTTGCACGGCCGACACCTGCACCAGAACATCCGCGCAGTACCGGTCTTCTTCGAGCATCTTCTGAATCCCGCGAATTTGCCCCTCTGCCCGCCGCAGCCGGACCAGATTCGCAGTCTTGATTTTCTGGTCGACGCCAACAGCCTTTCGATCTGATTTTTCCTTCGCCATTTCGTAACCCAACAATATACCACCCACGGGTATCCCGTCAAGTACCCCGGTAGGGTATGCCAAGGGTAGGCGGGGATTCTGACGAACCGGGACATCCCACTAGTCACACCGCAGCGCCGCCATCGGATCCAGCTTCGATGCGCGCCGCGCAGGCAGGAAACTCGCCACCCCGCC
>JBEKPC010000205.1:0-8028 GCA_049521155.1 Bryobacteraceae bacterium | reverse complement strand
AGACGAAAATCACGATGCGATGCCGCGCCGATCGCCGCGCCGTCCGCCTGGGGATGCGTATGCGGCGTATCCGTGCCGACCGCGACGTGAACCGTGACCGGAGTCGACGCCTGGTACGCGCCGCATAATACACTGTGCGGAGCAAACTCGGGCTTGGCCAGCGATTCGAGCCGCTTCCCCAGCGCCTCCCCCATGCCGAGACCTTCGCGATCGCCTTCGACGATCGCCAGGTTCATCTCGCGTCCGGTTTCTTCCGCCGCGCCGAAGCGTCCGTCGGGCAGAACTGCCTCAACGTCCTCACTGGTTTGACCGGCGATGGCGATTTCGAAATCGTGAATCGACGCCGCGCCGTTCATGACGAATCCGGTCACCCAATGGCGCCGCATCAGGTCCAGCAGCACGTCGGCCAAGCCGCATTTCACCACGTGGCCGCCCATGCCCCACAAAATCGCCCGTTTCTCCTCGCGCGCCCGGCGCAACGCCTTCACCACGCCTGGAAATGATTCGCCGGCGATAATCTTCGGCAGCGATTCCAACCATCCCGTGATCCCTTCGCCTTTTTGATACGGCCGGGCGAAGTGCTCGATCGTAACTTTTCCGCCGCGCGCGTCGATGGGCACCGTCTTTAATGCATCAAATGTCAGAGGCTTTTCCGAATAACGACTCATGCCGCACGTCCTCTTTTTAGGAATTTCTTTAGCGCCTGTGCGGTATAACTCTTCTGATTACGCACGATCTCCTCCGGCGTTCCGCTGGCGATCAATTGGCCTCCGCGTTCGCCGCCTTCCGGACCCAGGTCGATAATCCAATCGGCGGTCTTGATCACGTCCAGATTGTGCTCGATCACGACCACGGTGTTGCCCAATTCCACCAGGCTCGTCAGGACTTCAAGCAACCGGCGCACATCCTCGAAATGCAGGCCTGTCGTGGGTTCATCCAGAATATAGAGCGTCTTCCCGGTCTGCCTGCGGCTTAATTCCTTGGCCAGTTTGATGCGCTGTGCCTCGCCTCCGGAAAGCGTGGTGGAGGATTGCCCCAGATGCAGATAGCCGAGCCCGACATCCACCAGCGTGGCCAGTTTCGGCTTGATCGTCGGGATATTTTCGAGCAGTCCCAATGCCTGCTCCACCGGCAATTCCAGTAAGTCCGCGATGGAATGTCCTTTGTATTTTACTTGTAAAGTCTCATGATTATAGCGGCGTCCACGGCAAACATCGCAGGTGACATAGACATCCGGCAGGAAATTCATTTCAATTCGCTTGAGTCCGTCGCCCTGGCACGCCTCGCAGCGCCCGCCTTTGACATTGAAACTGAATCGTCCAGGCTTGTATCCCCGCTCGCGCGATTCAGGCAGCATCGCGAATAGATCGCGGATGGGCGAAAACACCTGCGTGTAGGTTGCCGGGTTCGACCGCGGCGTCCTGCCGATGGCCGATTGATCGATCTCAATCACTTTGTCGAGAAGATCGAGACCGGTGATCGAAGTATGCGCACCCGGCTCCGCGCGCGATCCATAAACTTCCCTCGCCGCGGCGGGATAAAGAATGTCATTGACCAGGGACGATTTCCCACTGCCCGAAACGCCCGTCACCAGGATAAACAGACCGAGCGGAAACTCGACGTCGATGCTTTTCAGATTATGCTCGGCCGCGCCTTTAATCACGATGCGATTTTCACTCCGCGCACGGCGGATTTTCGGCATGGCGATTTGCCGCGCGCCGGTCAAATACTGGCCGGTGAGCGAATCGGGATTCAGCGCAATCTGCGCCGGCGTTCCCTGCGCCACCAGATGACCGCCCAAACGCCCCGCGCCCGGACCTAAATCGATCACATAATCGGCGCGCTCAATCGTGTCCGCATCATGCTCCACCACCAAAACCGTATTGCCCAGATCGCGGAGCCGCGCCAGAGAATCGAGCAGCCTGTCGTTATCGCGCGGATGCAAGCCGATCGACGGTTCATCGAGAACGTACAATACTCCGCGCAGCTTCGAACCGATCTGCGTGGCTAATCGGATACGCTGCGCTTCGCCGCCGGAGAGCGAGGCGGACGACCGCTCCAGGCTCAAATAATCGAGCCCCACGGCGAGCAGGAACTCCAGGCGATTGCGAATCTCCTCCACCGCTCGTCCGCCAATCAAGCGCTCCCGCTCAGAGAGTTTCCAGTTTTTAACGGCCTCCAGCGCGCACGAAAGAGACATTTCCGTGATCGCCGAAATCGCTACTTCGTGAATACGAACGGCCAGGCTGGATGGTTTAAGTCTTTTACCCCCGCACACCGGACAAGGTACCGCCGACATGTAGCGCATATACCATTCACGCCATGCGTCCGTCGCATTCTCATCCTGGTACAGCTTGTCGAGAACGCCGATCGCAGTTTCGATCAGCAGGCTCTGCGTTTTCTGCGGCAACTGATCGAAAGGTTTCGCGAGTGGAGCCTTGATCTTGAGCGCCGCCGCCGTCAGCGCATGCGTCATGTAACTGGAGTTGCCGCTGACCGCGAGACCTCCATCAAGCAGAGGCCGCGAAGGATCGGCGATCACCTTCAGCGGATCGAAGCTCCACTTGCTGCCCAGGCCGGTGCACGCCTCACACGCGCCGAACGGGCTGTTAAACGAGAATGATCGCGGCTCCAATTGAGGAACACTGGTGCCGCAATCGGGGCAAGCCAGCTTCTGCGAATATAAACGCTCCGCGCCATTGACTACCGCCACCAGCACTAATCCGTCGGCCAGCCGGGTCGCGGTGATGATCGACGCTTCGAGACGCTTGGCGACCTCGGGCTTGATCAGCAGCCGGTCGACCACCACTTCAATGGTATGATTCTTCCGCTTGTCGAGCGTGATTTCTTCGTCCAGGGAGCGCAGCACGCCATCGATCCGCGCGCGCAGAAATCCCTGCCGTCCAAGTTTTTCCAGTTCCTTTTTATACTCGCCCTTGCGCCCGCGGACAATCGGCGCCAGGATCATCACGCGTTCGGCCGTGCCCAACGCCAGCACCTGTTCCAGAATCTGATCCGTCGTCTGGCGCGAAATTTCGTGCCCGCAATTCGGACAATGCGGCACGCCGATCGAGGCGTAAAGGACGCGCAGATAATCGTAAATCTCCGTAATCGTGCCGACGGTCGAGCGCGGACTGCGTGATGTGGTTTTTTGTTCAATCGAAATCGCCGGACTCAGACCGTCGATTGAATCGACCTCCGGCCGCTCCATCTGATCGAGGAACTGCCGCGCATAAGGCGACAACGTTTCCACGTAGCGCCGCTGTCCCTCGGCGTAAATCGTATCGAAGGCGAGCGACGACTTCCCGGAGCCGCTCAACCCCGTAATCACGGTGAACGTGTTGCGAGGAATCTCGACGTCAATATTTCTCAGGTTATGCTGGCGTGCGCCGTGAACGGTGATGCGATCAAGCAAGTCTCTATTTTCCCACACCGCGTCAAGCGGGCCGCTGGAAGAACCCCGACTTTGGGTCCTGGAACTGATAATGTGTCAGTACTAGACTAATAGGACCTTCAATCCATGTATCCCCCTATTGACCTTAGTTCTTTATGCCTATAAAGTCTAAGGTACGGTGAACACAGTGCATGAACAACGTAAGAATCAACGCTTCGAATTGAAGCTGCCTTTTGAGATTATTGGGGGCGGGACAAACACCAAAACGGTGGGAGAGACAAAGAACGTCAGTTCTTCGGGGGTGTTATTCAGCTCCGAAGAGGCGGTCGAGGTGGGCGCTCCGATCGAATACTTCATTACGTTCCCGAAGGCGGCCGGGTCGCGGTCGGAGGTGCGGCTGCGTTGCATCGGGAAGGTGCTGCGCGAACACGAGAAGTCGAAATTCGCCGCCACGCTGGAGCGTTACGAGTTCGTGCGCGGACGCTAAAAAAATAAAGCGGGGCGCACGGTCGATCCGTACGCCCCGCCATTTGTTTTTGCGAAACCCGCAGTTTAGAACGTGAAGTGAGCCACCACTTGCAGGAACCTCGGCGAACCGATGGTGTGCTGAATGATTCCCAGGCTGCCTTCCGGCGGAAACACCGGTGGCGGCTCGAATCCGGGGAAGAACGTGACATCGTTATTCGGAGCGTCGAAGCTGGGATGATTGAACACGTTGTACGCGTTCAAATTCAACCGCAGCAGATAGCGTTCTTTGATTCGGAATGTCTTCCCCAGCGACATATCGAAGCGCACCTGGAACGGAGCGCGGAACAAATTCCGTCCGTCGATTGAATAAAGCGACTCATAGACATCGCCCGCCGGCACTCCGTTGGTCCCCGGCGCCACGAACTGCGGCGCGAAGTCGTTGGCGTTTAAAACCGGCTTGCCCGCATTGATTCCTGTCGTTCCCTGCAACTGCGCCTGCTTCGAAGTGACGCCCGGCGCCAGCGGAACAATGGGATTACCCAGTTCAATGTCGGTGCCGTAGTACAGGCTGGCCACCGATCCGGAGTAGTCATAGACGCTGTACGGCTCGCCGCTCTGCGCTACCGTCTGGCCGCCGAGAGTCCAGCCGTTCACGAGGGCGCCCAGGAAGTGGTTCTTGACGACCGACGGGAGCTGGTAGCTGTAATTGATCAGGAACGTGTGTGTCTGGTCAAAGTCGGAGGAAGCGTAATTGGACTTCGGATCCAACGGATTGTTCCCGGTGAAGAACAGGCCCAGGCCGCTCTGCTCATCAAGTGAATGGGACCAGGTGTAAGACGCGGTCAGCGTCAGCCCGAACGACAAACGCTTCCGCGCCTGAAGCTGGAGCGCGTTATAGGTCGAAATTCCTTCCGCTTTGTACAGCACGGAATTCATGTCGTAGCCGATATAAGGCACCCGGATCGGCGCATTTCCGGAAAATTCGCTGGTCGAGATGGGTGTGTCGGCGGTGCCCGAGACGGCTCCGTAGGAACTGGTCTGCCCGTTTACCGGATTCTGCGGCGTGGCGATGTTCGGCTGATTGAACGGAATCGGCAATACTTCATGGATACCGTGATTTCCGACGTAACCGGCGCTGAACAGCCACGTATTCGACGGCTGATATTGCACGTCGAAGCTCCAGTTGGTGGTGTTGGGCAGCTTGTTGTAAATATCGTAGCCGCCGAACAGGAACGGCCCTTCCAGATTGCCCGCTGGGAATTTGCCGGAGATGGTCTGCGCGATGTTCGGCAGCAGCGCGGTAAATGCGGCCGCGCTTCCCACCGGCTGCGGCGGAGGGGTGGTTCCGAAAGGAGTGGTTAGCGTGGCGCCGCTGGGCGATTCAATCGGCGATACGAAAGGCGGCTCCAATGTCACGCCGAAGGGACCGTTGAATCCTCCGCCCGCGCTCGGCGATAGCTCGCTGAACAGCTCTCCGCGATCGAAATAAATCCCCGCGCCGGCCCGCACCGTCAGCTTCGACGTCGGGGACCAGGCGATGCCCAGCCTGGGCGCGAATCCATCCTGATTATTTTTCATCAGCGAATTGCCCGCGCCGGGCGTCCCGAATCCCGGATTGTTCGAAGCGATCTCGAGGCCTGAATTCACGATCGTATCGGTGCCCGCGTTGTAAGAATAAAGGCTCGGATTGAAGCCCGTCAGTTTTCCGTATTTCTCCGTCAACGGACCTTCATAATCCCACCGCAGGCCCGCCGTTACCGTCAGATTGCTGCGCACCTTCCAGTTGTCGTTCACGAACAACCCCGTCGTGTTGGACCGGTAGTAGCGGGAAGCGGATCCGGTAAACTCCTCCGATCCCGTGCCGGTTCTTACCGTGCCTTCGACAAAGGTCAGGAAGGTCTTGAAGCCGATGGTATCCTCACTGGTGTTGTTGTTGATGATGTTCAACTGCGTCTGATCCAACTGCGCGCCGAAGGAGAGCGTGTGGCGTCCCTTTACCCAGTTGAGCGTCGTCCCGTATTCCCACTGATTTTGATAGATGCCGGCGTTGCCGAAGCTCACGCTCGGCCCGAACTCCAGCCCCTCGGCAACAGTCGGATCGGCGCTGCTGATATCGAGCTGCGGAAACGACGTCGCTCCATTTAAGTTGATTCCGAACTGGCTGGGCTTAAATCCCTGATTGGTATTCGCGTAGGCCTGCATGCGCGTGAATCCCACGTGCTGCGACCAGGTCAATGCCGGCGACAGAATCACCGTGTTCTGAATCGTCCCCAAGTCGCTGCCCGCCGAAAGCTGCTGTCCGAAGCCAAGCAGCGAACCCACCGCCCCAAAAGGATTGTTGGTCGGATCCCGCTGGATGAAGAACTTCGCGCCCAGACGGTCCTTGTCGTTCACTACATAATCCACGTCGGCGATTCCCTGATCCACATTCGCGGTCGCGTTCGGACCCTGAATCACCGCGTCATAGCCGAGGGACTTGGCTTGCGCCGGGTTGGTGATCTGCGCACTCGGAATCAGGAATTGCCCGTTCGGAAGCGTGGCCTGCAAAATGCCCACCGCGGCCGAATTCAACTGCGTCCCGGTGATGGAAGTCTTATAGCTCGAATTCACGGCGTTGAGGATTCCGGTCGTGCTGCGATCGTTGGTCAGCCCCAGCGGCACAGTTACGTCCTTGGTGGCATCGGAGGCGTCCGCCACCCGCACGCCCTGATAGGAGAGAAAGTAAAACAGCTTGTCTTTCTTAATCGGCCCGCCTACGGTTGCGCCAAACTGGTTGCGATTGAGAAACGGCACCTTCGTCGTGATGATCGGCGACGCGTTGTAGAAGAACGGCGCCGCGTTCATCTCGCTATTGCCGAAGTACTCGTAAACCCCGCCGTGGATCTGGTTGGTGCCGGACTTGGTCACCACGCTGATATGCGCGCCGCTGTGCGCCCCCTGCGTCACGTCGTACATCGAAGAATTGACCGCGATTTCCTGAATTGCCTCCACCGGAGGCGTCGGCAGAGCCTGCCCCAGCGCATCGGTAACGGAGGTGCTGGTCTGAATCTCACCGCCCGCGTTGAAGCTCTCTCCGGTATTCAGCACGAACCGATTTTCGCCCACGCCGCTGGCTGAGCTTCCGTTGAACAGGTTATTGGTCTCCACTCCATTCAGCGAAAAACTGTTGCTGGTGTCCCGTTGCCCGTTGGCGAAAATGGCCGAATTTCCAAGACCCGCGTTGCTGCCCGCGCCTTGTAGCAGGTCGGCGTGAACGCCCGGGCTCAAAATCGCCAATTGGGTAAAACTGCCCGTTCCGAGCGGCGTCTGCTCCAGTGTCAGTTGATCCACAACGTAGCCGACCGTCGTATCCACCTGATTCATCAGCGGCACTGAAGTCACTTCCACCGACGTGCTCACCTGGCCGATCTTTAGACTGGAATCAACCGTCGTCGTGCGGTCGCCATTGACAAGGATCGAAGTGTGCGTCTCCGCGTCAAACCCTTCTTTTTTAAAAGTCACCTTATACGTTCCAGCCGGCAAATTCGGTAGTAGATACGAACCATTGCCGTCCGAGGTTGCTTTCACGGTTAGATTCGTTGCAATGTTTTCGGCGGTCACGGCCGCGCCTGGGATGGAGGCGCCACTGGCGTCTTTCACCGTCCCGGTAATGGATCCTAAAATCGTTTGCGCCACGGTTGGGATGGAAAACACCAGACCGAAGCACAGCAAAAGAGTCACGAGACTACGCATCTTCATGAAAATACAATCCTCCAAGCACACTTATTGAAAAATGCCCGACCTAACCTACTTGGCGGGGATATCACCCTGATTCTCCCGATTATAAGCCGGGGAAACTCCATTTTCCAAGAATTCCTGGTTACAATCACGTTACAGTCGTGCACAATTGGCTTCCAGCTCACTTTTGCGATTTCAGCCTCGCCACCGAACCGCCATGCGTAAGCATGCGGACGCTTCTCTTAAAAACCGGGCGAACATCTCCCGTTTATTCATCTCTTTAGAGTTTTCACCCAATCTGCCCTTTTCACTCCTCGTATATTCTCAACGCAGAAGGAGTTCGATCACCGGGCTCTTTTGACAGTTTTTTTCCTGGCCGGGAAATGTCGTACTACGGTGGTCCTGAGCTTTCGGAGGCCCTCAGAAGCCTAGCGGCGTGAACTATATGT
>JBEKPC010000204.1:0-8201 GCA_049521155.1 Bryobacteraceae bacterium | reverse complement strand
CGGGAAACCGGAGCTTCCGTTCGCGCATAATGTGAGCTGGAATGCCGGTGCGTTCCGCGCCGATAACCGCAACGATATCCTCTTTATCGCGGCTCCCCAGACCGGAACCGGATATTTTCAGAACTTCGCCAAAACACGCCGGGAGGGCTTCGACGGCGACCTCGACGGACGCGTGGGCCCGGTCACGTGGGGCCTGGATTATACTTTTCTGGTGGCCACCTACCAGAGCACGGAGGCGCTCGATGGATCGGCGAATAATACCAACGATCTCGCATTGCAGGGATATCCGGGACTCGATGGTGTCATCTACGTGCAGCCTGGGGATCGAATTCCGTTGATTCCGAAGCAGAACGGGAAGGCTTTCCTGGACTATCAGATTACGAAAAAGCTCGGGGTCGACCTCAATGAAGTGGTGGTATCGAGCTCCTACGCGCGTGGAAACGAAAACAACGCTTACAAGGCGGATGGCGTTTACTACCTGGGGCCGGGAGTCTCGCCCGGATTCGCGATCACCAATTTCCGGGCTCATTACGATGTGACGAAGCGGCTGCAACTGGCGGTGCAGATCGATAATCTGTGGAACCATCATTACTACACGGCGGCGTGGCTCTCGAATACAGCGGTGACCGCGCAGGGTGCCATCCAATCCCTGCCTTTCGCCCCCTATACCACCGGACCATATGCCGGAAATGCCCCGGCGCAGAGCGCAACGTTCTTCTCGCCCGGTGCTCCCAGGAGAGCCTGGGTCGAATTGCGGTACCGGTTTTAAGACCCGTGAAGCCGCTTGGCGTTTGCCTCTGCCTGGCAGGTTTGGCACTGGGGGTGGTTGCCTTCAGGCAAGCGAAGAAGCAGACGGAACTCGGCCAACTGATTCTCGAACAAGTCGGCGCGCGTGAAAATCCCAGCACGGAGGAAGCCGCCGCCGTTGCGCAATTGTACTCAACCAGTCTCAATACCCGCGTGGCGTTTCTCGATCGCGCGATGAACACCGACGCGGAGCGGCTTCGCGTAAACGAACCAGGCCTCTCGATTGCACTCTCTCGCGTCAAGAGTTCCGATGCGGGCGCACTCTTCCGGCGCGCCATTTTGCCTACACTAACCACTTCCTCCGATGCCAAGGCTTTGCTCGAAGGCGACGCCTTCGTACGGCGCTGGAGCATCTCCCAGTCGATGAGTCATGACGAACGCGACGCTCTCGCCTCACAGCTCATTGAGCGTATGTACGCTGAAAATAATCGCGACAGCCTGAATGCGCTCGCGACTGTTTTGAGCGGAATTGCCAAAGGCGTCGATCCCAAGACCGCCGGCAAGTTGTCGCGGCGCCTGATGCAGCGTATCTCTCATGACCATGACGCCCGATCACGTGAAGCTCTGATCGCCGGATTGGCCGCGCTCGAACAATCTGAAGGTCTCATCGACACTCTGCTACAGGAGGAAGACTCCTATGGCTTGCAGATCCTGTCTCGTGACGCCCGCGATTTCGAGAAAAACCTGACTCCTGCGAAAGCTGACCAACTCGCGCAGAAGCTCACCGTGCGTCTGATCAACGAACTGAACCCGCTGGCAGTGAACGCCCTGGTCTCCCTGCTTGAGCCGCTCCCGGAGAAATTAAGTTCTCGTGAGATGTCCGATGTTGCATCTCAACTCGTGGAACGCGCCTACGCCGAACCAAACGGAGCCACCGTTCAAGTTCTCATGTCTGGGTTGAACGTCTACGCAAAGAACCTCGACCAAGCCGTTGCTGGGCAACTCGTAGCGAGACTCGCCGCCCGCATGGACCTGGAGCCATCCGCCGAACTGCTCGCCATCTTCGCCTCGGGTCTCGCCAGTTTGCCCGACAAAAGCGACGAGAAAATCGCTGCTCACATGGTGGTGCGAATTAACAAGGAACGGGACGTGGCCAACCTCGAATCGCTGGCCGAAGCATTGGACGCTCTCAAAGAGAAAGCCGGAGAACGTAACATCGCACTGGCCGCGACCACGCTCGTCGAGCGAATGATCCGCGAAAAAGATCTGGATGCAATGGTGACACTCTCCTCCGCGGTCGAAAAATTAGATGGAGAGGTCCCGCAGCAGGAATCGGAGTCGTTGGCGACCGAGATCGTCGCGCGCGTCAGCGCCGAAGCGAATCACAGCGCCATTCTTCCTCTTACGATGGCGATCGATGCACTGGACGAGGGAATCCGCCAGCCCAAGGCCGACGAACTCGCTTCGAAATTATTGGCCCGTATGCGCGTCGACCACGATCCCGAGGTTCTGCGCGCCCTGGTCGTCGGGATGCGCTTCCTCAAGGACAAAATATCGGCCAGCAAGTTCGATGAAGCAGCTTCAATCCTGGTCGCCGCCATGAAGGTTCCGCAGACTCCCGAGAACCTGCAAATCCTCGCCTTCGGTTTGCACTCCTGCATCGCAAAAGCCGGCCCGGATCCATTTCAGCAGGCCACCGCCATTCTGATCGCGCACCTGGCAGCCGACCCGCAAACGATGGTGGAGGCATTGAACGGCATCCAATCGCGCGTGGCGCCCGAGCAGATGGACCATGCCGCCGCGATTCTTATTGATTTGATCGTGGAGCAAACGGACACCGAGAAAATCCGCTCCCTGACCGCCAATCTTGCATCGATCGCAGACCGTATCGATGCGCCCGCCGCAAATCGCTTGGCCTCCCAGCTCATCGCGAGAATGGCCGCCGAGCATAACCCGGAACTTCTTCGATCCTTCGGAAATGCATTGGGAGCTTTGCCGGCCGATTCCCTCAACACCGTCCAAATCGAACACGCTTTCAGGATCGCCCGCGCACCGTGCCAGATCGTGCTACGGGTTCCCTCAGCGGATCACCTTCATGCGGTCGCAAATGAGATCTTGAACCCGTTCTGTAGCGAAGATTCATGGATCGGCCTCGCCGCCTCACTCGGCAAAATGACTGGTCAGCCAATTGTTCGCGGAACCCTCCAGAGGGAAACCCCGGAACTTGATTTCGATGGAATGGGTGCGCTCAAAGATGATGACGACGACGAAGGAAAATCAAAGCCAGGCGAAGCAGCGGCGGAACCCATCAGTGTCGATTTCAATTTGCTGAGCCGGGTGCTGGACGGCATCCGTCCCAAGGATGCGTTTTGGTCGTGGCAGATCGGGATCGACTTGCTGAGCGCCTTCCTGATTTGCATTGGCTTGATCGTCCTTGTTCTCCCCGATTGGATCGATCGCCGCCGTGCACAAGGGTAGCCGGGAAAATCTTGCCGGTCCTTGAGGGGATTCGGCAGGAAATCGCGCAGAGTAAGCGAAAGGGGAGAACATGAAACGCCACTCGTTTCTTCTGCGAATGATCCTGTTTGTTGGCGGCGCCGCTTGCGTCCACGCCTCGCCCATTGTGGTGAGTACGAGCTTCGACGAGGTCATCATAACCGGGACAGATACCTTCGAGACGGCCGGTGGCTCAGTGATTTCGACCTTGCAGTACGTGGCGTTTAGCGACGAGCTGCCGTCCGACATCGCGGCGGATTTAATCAATCAGTCGTGGGCCCCCTCGCCCTACTCCGCGGATATCTCACGAATCCTGGCTAGTCTGCCACAAGCTACCTTGACTGACGATTTGACGTTCCTGACGACACAGCTACCGAACGTTTATATTCCGAGCGTCGGCCCGACTCTCATTGGTCAACCCGCCAATATCTCAGACATTTCGGGCCTGTATCCCGAGTTTCCGGTGGTTTTCAGCAGTCCAGCAACCATCGGCGTAGTTTCCTACTCCACCGGCGCCTTTGAATCGAGCACCACCATTATCGACGGCACGGTTACCTTCGACATTTACGAAGTGGACTATGTGCAGCAGCAAAGCTCGGCCATTCCAGAACCGGCTTCGTATCTTTATGTATTGTTTGGCGCCGTGCTGATAGCCGTGCGCCAAATTGGTCAGAATCCCCGCTCTTACGAGACGGGTTATAACCCCTTGGCGTGAGACCCTGTGTGAAAAACTGCCGCGTGGGGCAGGCTATCTAGCCGGCAGCCTGCTTTCAGCAGGCTTTTCGGTGTTGAAACAGAAGCCGCCCCACATTTCAGCTCCGCGGTTTTCACACAGACTCGTGAGCCAGGGGATTTTGTATCGCCGGGACGGCGTACTAAAGGTCAGTGTATTCTGGTGTCGAAGTGTCAAAACCAGCATTCCTGATCGTAGATGACGACCCCGAAGTGCTCCGCGCCGTGGAGCGCGATCTTCGAAGACGCTATGCCGATCGATACCGCATTTTGAGGGCGGATTCGGGTAAGGTTGCCCTGGAAGCGCTCGTCGAATTGGAGAAGCGCGACGATACCGTCGCTTTGTTCGTGGTCGACCAACGCATGCCGGAAATGACGGGCGTGGAGTTTCTGGCGCAGGCGATTCGCATGTTCCCGGACGCCAAGCGGACCCTGCTCACCGCTTACGCCGATACGGACGCGGCGATTCGCGCCATCAACGAAGCGAAGATCCATCATTACCTGCTGAAGCCGTGGGATCCGCCGGAGCAAAATCTTTATCCGGTGCTGGACGATCTTATGGAGGACTGGCAGGCGGGTTACCGGCCCCCACTGGGGGGATTGCGCGTGTTAGGCGAACGGTGGTCGCCGCGCTCCTATGAGCTGCGCGAGTTTCTGGCGCGGCATCAGGTCCCGTTCCGATGGCTCGACGTAGAGAAGGCGGATCGCGATACGGAAGTGCAGTCGGCTCTCACCCGGTTGGGCAGCGACGCCAGCAAGCTGCCCGCGGTGCTGTTTCCGGAAGGCACGCCATTGCTGGAGCCATCGAATTCCGAGCTTGCGGAACGAATCGGACTGCGCTTGCGCTCCGACACCAAGTTTTTTGATGTAGTGATCGTCGGCGGCGGACCGGCCGGATTGGCTGCGGCCGTATACGCTGCCTCCGAAGGCTTGAAGACGATTATGGTCGAACGGGAAGCGCCGGGCGGACAGGCCGGATTAAGCTCGCGCATCGAAAATTATCTCGGATTTCCTTCCGGGATCTCGGGGTCTGATCTGGCTCGGCGCGCCGTGATGCAAGCAAGGCGATTCGGAGTCGAGATCGTGTGTCCGCAACAGGCCATGGGATTGCGCGTCGAAGGGCCATATCGTTATGTGAAGGTCGCGGACGGTTCGGAGCTGCCCTGCCACGCGGTGCTGATTGCGACGGGTGTCGAATGGCGCAAACTGAACGTTCCCGGCGTCGATCGCCTGCAAGGGGCGGGAGTTTATTACGGGGCAGGAAGCACGGAAGCGATGACGTGCGAGGACGAAGATGTCTACATCATTGGCGGTGCGAATTCGGCTGGCCAAGCCGCGATGAATTTTTCGCGCTATGCGCGGCGCGTCGTGATGCTGGTCCGCGGCGAGTCGCTGGCCAGCACGATGTCCCGCTATCTGATCGACGAAATTGAGAAGACGAAAAACATCAGCGTCGAATTCGAGTCGAGCGTCTCCGAAGTGCACGGCCAGAACCGTCTGGAATCGATTTCGGTCCGTTGCGGGGCAAGTGGCGAAGTTTCTCAAGTGCCTGCGAGTTCTTTGTTCATTTTCATCGGCGCTCTGCCGGGTACTGAATGGTTGGACGGCGTCGTGGAACGGGACGAGAAGGGGTTCATTCTTTCCGGCTCCGAACTGAAGCGGAACGGCAAGCTGGCCAGTAACTGGCCGTTGAAGCGAGATCCAGGATTGCTCGAAACCAGCGTCCCGGGCGTGTTCGCGGTGGGCGACGTGCGGCGCGGATCAGTGAAGCGCGTGGCGTCCGGGGTGGGCGAAGGTTCGATCGCCATTCAATTCGTCCACAGTTATCTGGCGGAGCTCTAATTGATCACGATAAAGGACCTGCGGGCAATCAAAGTATTCGAGGATCTGCCCGAAGATCAGCTTGAATGGTTCATTGGACAAGCGGAAGAAGTCACAGCCGAACCTGGCGAAGTCCTCTTCCGGGAAGGCGACCGCGCCGACCATATGTTTGTCTTCTTCGAAGGCGAGTTACAGGGACGCATCGAACGGCCCGGTGGCGATTTGCGGATCTTTATCGCCGGTCCGGGCGACGTCACCGGATTGCTTCCCTTTTCGAGGCTCCAAAATTTCAGCGGCACCGGCCGGGCGGTAGGCCGGGTCCGTTTAGCCCGTATCCACCGGAACGTGTTTCCGGAAATGCTTCAGCGCATGCCGACCCTGACGCAGCGTCTGGTCACGCTGATGCTCGACCGGGTGCGCGAGACGACGCGCGCCACGGAGCAGCGAGACAAGCTTGCCGCCTTGGGAAAATTGGCGGCCGGTCTGGCGCATGAGTTGAATAATCCAGCGGCCGCGGTCAAGCGCACGGCAAGCTCGATTAGCGAAGTGCGGCGCGAATTGCGCGCGGCTTATCTCAGCATCGACCGGCTCAACTTGACCCGAGAACAGCGGATCTATATCGCCGATTGCGAAGTGGCCGCCTTGAAGGTCATAGACCGCATCGATTCAACATCGGTGAGTTCGATCGAGCGCGCCGATCGCGAACAGGAGCTGGAAGACTGGATGGAATCGCACGGCGTGATCGAGCCTTGGAAACTCGCGCCGACGCTGGCGGAGGCTGAAATCGACACGCCCAAGCTGGAGGAGATTGAGCGGATCGTCGGAGACGCGTTGAATCCCGTGCTGGTCCGCATCAATTATTCCTTTGTCGTCGCCCGCATGATTCGGGAGATCGAGCACGGCGCATCGCGAATTTTCGAACTGGTGCAGGCGGTAAAGGAATATACCTACATGGATCAAGCTCCCGAACAGGAGATTGACATCCATGCCGGCCTGGAAAGCACGCTAACGATTCTGGCCTATAAGCTGCGTAAAAAGTCGATTCGCGTGGAGCGCAATTTCGATCGATCGATTCCGAAAATATGCGCCTTCGGCGTCGAGCTGAACCAGGTGTGGACGAACCTGATCGTCAACGCCATTGACGCAATGAAGGACGGCGGCGAGCTGAAACTGACCACTACCCAGGATCCTTTCGACGTAGTCGTGGAAGTTCAGGATAACGGCTCCGGAATCGAGCCGGACGTGCAGTCGCGAATCTTCGATCCGTTTTTTACCACCAAAGCCGTCGGCGAAGGAACGGGGCTCGGTTTAGATACGTCCCTGCGGGTCATCAAGAAGCATCACGGCGAAATCGAAGTTCGATCGGCGCCCGGTGAGACTGTATTTCGCGTCATTATCCCGAAAGCTAAAAACACCCTGAAGTCGCAATAACGCGCTCCAAACCACTCATTCAGTCCGCAGCGCCTCCACCGGATCTATTTGCGATGCCCTTCTCGCCGGCAGATAACTCGCCAGGCACGCCGACGCCGCCAATACCAGCGCCACGGCGACGTATGTTTGAGGATCCAGCGGGCTAATCTCGAAAAGGAGCCCCTTCATCAGCCGCATCACCATCATGGCGGCGATCGCTCCGCACGCGACTCCCCCGGCAGCGAGCATCAGGCCTTGCCGCACGAACATTTTGAGTAGCTCACCCTGTTGCGCCCCCAACGCGAGCCGGATGCCGATCTCGCGGATGCGTTGCGACGCCGTATACGAAATCACGCCGTAAATTCCGATAATGCCGAGCAGCAGCGCGATCCCTCCCGCGATCCCCAGCATGACGAGGGTAAACGTGCTGCGCGCCATCGATTTGCTATACACCTCCTGCATCGTGCGCACCGATGCGACCGCCAGGTTCGGATTCACAGCCCAGATCGCCTGGTCCACCTGATTGAGGAAACCCTCCGTGCCCGCACGGTCGCTGCGGATTGCGAATGTCATCGATCGAAGCGCATCCCTGACGTTGCCACGGTAAATGTTGTCTCCATAAGACGGCCAATACACAATCGCCGGAGCAGGCTGATCGACTCCGTTGTAGCGCACATCCTCCACCACGCCGATCACCTCGCGCCACGGCGATCCAGGCAAGCTTGCGGCGAGCCTTTTTCCAACCGCCGCCCGCGGCTCTCCCCAAAACTCGCGCGCCAGATTCTCAGAAACCATTACATAGGGTCTGGCGCCGTAAAGATCGGTCCATTCATACGCACGTCCGGCGATCAGCCTGGTGCCTTCAGCCTGAAACACACCCGGCGAGACGTAGCGGAATAAACGCATCGGCGGAATATCCTGGCCCGGCGCAACCTTCCCTTCGGCGTTCACCGCATCCCAATCCACTCCTTCGTTTTGCATGGGAGATTCGCTTG
>JBEKPC010000203.1:0-8214 GCA_049521155.1 Bryobacteraceae bacterium | reverse complement strand
GCGTCGGCCGTGATGGTCCCGCCGTTGCCGTTATTCGCTCCGCTGGCGCACGTTGGAAAAGGGGTCCAGGTCGTGCCGCCATCGGACGACCAAGCTCCGTAATTGCACGGATTCGTCGAGGTCGTGCTCGGCGATTGCGTACGGGCCACGACCAGAGGACTCTGGCCGGCCCAATCCAGGCTGCCGACCGTGGTTGCGACCGGGTTGGTGTACATGCCGGCGGCGGGCGAGATCGTAAAGTCGTCGTGCCGGAAGCCTCCGATATCGCCGACGCCGCTCAGCAGATGCGCGCCGGCAGTGGGACTGATCAGCGCGTTCACGGCGGTCTCCTCGACTCCGAGTCCCTGAACGTACCATGTCGGAGATTGGCCTCCGTCGGCGGTGGAAACGTTGTTGGTCGCGTAGACGGTTGCGCCGGTGCCGAACAGCAGATGCTCGGGATTGGTGGGATCGATCAGCAGAGCCGAGATCCACCAGCCGAACTTGGCGCTTCCCGTGGGGTACGAGGTATCGCCGAAGGTGAGCCATGGAGAAACCGGCGAGAACACCGACGGATTGAAGTAGTAATTGCCCGCGCTCAGCCCTGTGAATCCGCCGGCGGATGTGGTGCGGCCCAAGTCGATCCAAGTGCTGCCGCCGTCGTGCGTGATATAGACGGTATCGACGGGATACCAGCGGTTATAGGTACTGACGGCCACCGTGCTCGAACGGGTTGGATCCTGGGTGAGGCCGCTGAATCCGCCGCGCGCCGAGGTCTGCCCGTCGGCCGTGTCGTAGGGTGGCGTGATGGTGGTCCACTGCCCGGTCGAAGGACTGAACTTCTCGACCAGCCCATAGTTCATATTGTTGGGACCGGGGAGGTCGCCATAAGTGATGTACAGATTGCCATCCGGATTGAGAATCGCGCGATTCGGCTCCGGCGGGTTGGTGCCGCTGGTGACGCTGAAAGGCCAGCTTGTGGGCTGCCCCGGGAGCGCCGCCCAGGTCGCACCATCGTCGGTGCTGCGATAGACGGAGGCCTTGGTGAAGGAGCCGACATAAACAGTTCCCGAGTTTTTCGGGTCGAACACTACCCATTGCACGCCAAAGCCGTCGCTCGAAGATTGGACGGGGAAGGTGGTCACTTGCGTCCAATTTTGCGCGTTATCCTCGCTCTTCCATAGCCCGTTGGCGCGAGTTCCCATGAACAGTTCGGCGGGACGGAATGGATTCACCGCGAGCCGCTCCCCCGCCGCCCTGCCATCGTTATTGGAGCCCATCGGAAACGGCGCCGGGTAAGTGCTGAAAGTGGCGCCCTGATTGGTCGAAACGAGGAATGCGGAAGCACAACCGCCGCAAGTGTACATGCCGGCGGCAATATAGAGGCGAGTGGGATCGGTAGGATCCAGGGCGATACTCTCCGGGCCGGTCAGATTATAGTTGGCTGGAGACTGCGCGTCGAGGAGAGGAATCCAAGTATTGGCCGAGGAGTTCCAGCGATAGACCCCGCCGATATCGGTCCGCAAATACAACAGGCCGGCCTGCGTCGGGTGCGCCACGATCGAAGGGACGTATCCCCCGGCCACGATTCGAACTGGATTCCAGGTGTAGGATTCGCCGGGAGCCGCGGCGTGCAACAGCCAAATCAGCCCGATGGCAATACCAGTTGGTGGTAGAAAACGAGCAATCGACATGGTGCCTCGCTAAAACCATTATGACTCGTCGCCTACTGCCACGGCGGGATTGACCGGCTCGCGGGAATCGATTATCTATGTGTGGAGGTTGTTATGACAAGATTGGGAATTGGTTTTATCCTGACCGGGTTGCTGGTGGCCGGTGGCAGTCCAAATCTGTCCGGCAAATGGGACGTGCAAGTCGAAGGCTACGGCGCGCCGCGCACGCAGAAATTCGAGTTGAAGCAAAACGGGGAGGATCTGTCGGGCATCTACGCCGGCAAGTTCGGCGAATCGAAGGTCAGCGGCACTGTCAAGGATGCCGCGGTCGACTTTGAGATGCGCGTCATCGAAAATGAGCACATTATTACGGTTCACTATACAGGTACGGCAGCCGACGAGGGTATCAAAGGAACCGTCACGTTCGGCAACGAAGGCAAAGGGACCTGGGTCGCCTCCAGGGGAACCACAGCTCACAAAAAATAAGACAATGAGTTTGTGACCCTTACGAAAACCCGCACGTTCGGCCACTCCGGCCTCGAAGTTTCTCCCCTCATGTTGGGAGGGAACGTTTTCGGCTGGACCATCGACGAGGCCGCCTCTTTCAAGATTCTGGACGCATTTGTCGACGCCGGTCTGAATTTTATCGATACTGCCGATATTTACTCCACCTGGGTGCCGGGCCACACCGGCGGCGAATCGGAAACCATTATCGGAAACTGGCTAAAGCGATCCGGCAAGCGATCGAAAATCGTCCTGGCGACCAAGGTCGGTATGCAGATGCCTGCCGGCAAAGGTCTGAAAAAGGATTACATTCTTCAGGCCGTCGAAGCCTCGCTACGCCGCCTCCAGACCGATCATATCGACCTCTATCAATCCCACGAGGACGATCCGGCGACTCCGCTCGAAGAAACGCTGGGCGCCTTCGCCAAGCTCATTAAGGAAGGCAAGGTCCGGGCCATCGGCGCCTCGAATTACAGCGCGGAGCGCCTTGCCGAAGCGTTGCAGGTTTCGAAACAGCACGGCTTCCCGTCGTATGAAAGCTTGCAGCCGAAATACAATCTGGTCGAACGCGCCGGCTACGAATCGGAGCTGGAGCCGCTCGTTCTAAAAGAAGGTCTCGGCGTGATTCCTTATTACTCTTTGGCTGCCGGATTTCTGACCGGCAAGTACCGGTCGGAGAGCGATCTGGGCAAGAGCCCGCGCGGCGCTGGGGTAAAGAAATATCTCGATGAGAAGGGGCTAGGCATTTTAGCGGCGCTGGATAAAGTGGCGAAGGCCCACGAATCGACACCCGGAAAGGTGGCGCTGGCGTGGCTGATCGCCCGCCCCAGCATCACCGCGCCGATCGCAAGCGCAACCTCGCTCGAACAGCTTCGAGATCTGGTGGACGCAACGACTCTCGAATTGGACCCGGCCTCGATTGAAGCGCTGAATCAGGCTAGCGCATGATCGGACGTCCCACGGATTCGGAAGCCGCATCGTACTACTTCACATACATCGATCAGGTGGCAGGCGACGACGTCCTCGCGATCATTGAACGCCAACTCGACGAATCGAACGACTTATTCGCGGGAATTTCCGAACAGACCTCCAAATACCGTTATGCGCCTGATAAGTGGAGCATAAAACAGCTCCTGAATCATGTCACCGACACGGAGCGCGCCTTTGCCTTTCGCGCTCTCTGGTTCGCCCGCGGCTTCGATGCGCCACTCCCCGGCTACGATCAGAACATCGCGGCATCCGGCGCCGTTGCCGACAATGTCCTCTGGACGGCTCACGTCGAGGAATTCCAAAGGGTGCGCCTGTCTACGATTTCTCTGTTCCGTAATTTGCCTCCGGAAGCATGGGCGCGAACTGGGATTGCCAGTGGCAATTCATTCACCGTCCGCGCCATGGCCTTCATTATCGCGGGACATCTGTCTCACCACATCGCGATCCTGCGCGATAAGTACCAGAAATAGCTGGACCTGCGGGTCAAACCGCCTTAGTATTAAGCGATGGCAACTAAAAAGAAACCGGCGGATGAAGGATTTTTGACAACAGCGGCGCAGACGATCGGCTCAACATTGGGCCAGCTTGCGAAGAAGGCCGGCGTCGTATCGGCGCCAGCGCCGAAGAAGGTGCCCGTCAAGAAGCCGGTCGCGGCTGTCAAAAAGGTTGCGGCAAAGAAGAAGGCCGCGATAAAGAAGAAGCCGGCTGCGGTGAAAAAGAAGACCGCAAAGTAATTTGCGGAGCAGCTTGGCGACCAGTGCCTGCACAGTGTTATAGTGCGACTGGAATACGTTGAAATGAAGGTTCTGGTTCCGGTATTCGTCTATTCGATCGCCTGGATTACCTCGACTGCGAGTGCCACTACCTTCGAGGAACTGGCCGCGCAGGCTACCTCTGCGCGAGCAGCCAATCAAATTCCAAAGGCCATCGAGCTCTATCGGCAAGCCTTGCAATTGAAACCGGCCTGGGCGGAAGGCTGGTGGTTCCTGGGTACGCTTTCTTACGATAGCGATCAATACAAGGAGGGCGGGAAGGCCTTTGCCGAGTTCGTCAAGCTGGACGGCAAGTCGGCGCTGGGATGGGTCTTTCTCGGCCTCTGCGAATTCGAAACCGGCGAGAATGAGCACTCGCTCGAACACATGCGGCGCGCGCTCGACTTGGGCACCGGCCTGGAGCCTGCCATCGAACAGGTGCTGCGTTTCCACGAAGCGCTGATGCTGACGCGGTTGGGCCTGTTCGATCAGGCCATGCCAAAGTTCATGCCGTTTGTGCGGCGCGGCGTTCATGATCCGGTGCTGATCGCCGGCATCGGCTTGGCGGCCCTTCGGCAACCTCTGTTACCCAAGGACGTATCCAACGATGTATCTGGGGGCCAACAGGCCGTGATCAACGCGGCCGGCCAAGCAGCCTCCGTCTGGATGGCCGGAGATGCCAGTAAGACCGAACCGGCATTTCGCGCGTTGGTCGACAATTATCCAAAGGCGCCGGGCGTTCATTACCTTTATGCGACATACTTAATCTCCTTCCGGCCGGCGGAGGAAGCCGTTGTGGAGCTGAAACGTGAGCTCGAAGTGAACCCGCGGAACGCCGATGCGCGCGCCATGATTGCGCTTCTCATGGTGCGGGCGGGCTTGTCTTCCACCGCGCTGCCGATAGCGCGGCAGGCCGCCCAGGATGGCCCCGCCAGTCCGATGGCGCAGTATACTTACGGGTTGATTCTCGCCGGGAACGGAGATTTTGAGCAGGCCATTCGATGCCTGGAGACGGCCGAGCGGCTCGATCCAGCCAGCATCGAGTACCACATGGGCTTGGCGGGTGCGTATTCCAAGGCCGGCCGTCATGAAGAAGCACGACGCGAACGCCGGACGTCCATCGCGCTCGCGAGGGAGAGCGATTCCAGTAGTGCGCGTTAGTCTTGCCACAGCGGTACTCATGTGTCTGACTTTGTCGGCGCAGCCTGCCAGCAAATGCACCACCTGTCATAGCCAGGAAGCCCGAACCCAGCCGCGCACACCCATGGGCATCGGCCTTCAACTGCCGGGCGACCAGACGACGCTGATCCAGCACCCGAAGTTGTCCGTTGAAGCGCATTCCTACAAGTACGTCATCGAAAGAAAAGACGGCGTGAGCATGTACACGGTGACCGATGGCTCGAACTCGCTGACAGTTCCGATTCAGTATGCCTTTGGAGTTTCCTCGCAGACCTTCGTCTTGGAATACGGCGGCAAATTCTATGAAAGCCTGGTCAGCTATTATCCCAGCGCCGATGGTCTGGCCATCACTATGGGGAGCGAACGGATTAAGCCGCGCAATCTGGTGGAAGCGATGGGGCGGGAGGCGCCTGAGGAGGAGATCGTATCCTGCTTCGGATGTCACAGCTCCGGTGGAGTGAGCCAAGGTAAATTGACGCTCCCATCGATGAAGCCGGGGCTCGATTGCGAGCATTGCCACTCCGGCGCAAACGCCCATCAGGAGTCTTTCGCGCAGGGCAAACCGGCTGCGGTTCCCAAGAAGCTTGGGGCGATGTCCGCCGAGGATATGTCGAGCTTCTGCGGCGGCTGTCATCGGACCTGGGATACCGTGGTGCGCATGAAAGCGTGGGGCGAGGTGAATGTGCGGTTTCAGCCGTATCGCCTGGCGAACAGCAAGTGTTTCCTCGGCAACGATAAACGGATTAGCTGCACCGCCTGTCATAATCCCCATGCCAATCTGGTGCGCGACGACGCCAGCTACGACCGCAATTGTCTGGCATGCCATACCGCGCCCGAAAAGACCTGTCCCGTTTCGAGTGCCAAGTGCGTCACCTGCCACATGCCCAAAGTGGAGCTTCCGGGAAGCCACAGCATCTTCACCGATCACCAGATCCGCATCGTTCACGCCGGGGATCGCTACCCGAACTAGCATTGCCGTGAGTGGCGCACGTGTGTCAGTCAGGGGATTCGTATGCGAACGACTGGGGCATGTCACCAGCCACCACATTTCTACCGAATCGGAGGATAATCAAAAAAGTAACGTGTTGGCTTTATGGATTTCCCAGCGTCATTTATTGCTGCGACCCTGCTGGCCGGATTGGCTATTGCACAGCCCTCGCCGAACGAGCGCAATACCGAGCCGGGGGCCGTTTTTTTCTCGGGCACGGTAACGCTGCAAGATGGATCGAAGCCTCCCGAGCCGGTTCGCATTCAGCGGGTTTGCAAGGGCTCCGCGCGAGACGAAACCCAGACCGATTCGAAAGGGCAGTTCAGTTTCAAGGTGGTCGCCGGTGGGAACGAAACGTCCACGGCGGATTCCGCCCAGGCGTCAAAGCCCCCGGACCTGAACAGGCCCTACGGCCAATCGACTTATTATTCCAATCCGCTCACGACCGCGCTCAGAGACTGCGAAGTGCAGGCGGTTCTCGCAGGTTTTTGGTCTGAACGCGTGAGTATTGCTTTGAAGAACACCCTTGACGATACTCGCATCGGCACCATTATTCTGCATCCGGTGTCACCGGGCCAGGCTCTCACCGTGAGTGCGACCACTCTGGCCGCCCCTCCCAATGCCGCGAAGGCGTATGAGAAAGGCGCTTCGGCAATGCGGGAACAACATTGGGATGCCGCTCAAAAAGAATTGACGAAGGCAGTCACGGCCTATCCGAAATACGCCATCGCCTGGTTCGAACTCGGCGTGTTGCGTCAGACCCGGAACGACTTGGCGGGTGCTGCCGACGCCTGGAAAGAAGCTCTGAAGAGCGATCCGAAGTACGTGAAACCATATGAGGTACTGGCCGCGCTCTCGGAGCGGCAACAGAACTGGACGGACTCGGAGAAGTACTCCCACGACTGGATTCAGCTCGATCCTGAGAACTTCCCGGTGGCATATCTTTATAACGCGATCGCCAACGCCCAGTTGCACAAGATGGAGCAGGCGGAAATCGCCGCACGCCAGGGATTGCATCTCGATAAAGAGCGGAGAATCCCCAGGCTGAGCTATGTTTTGGGCCTGATTCTCATGGAAAAGCATGAATTCAGCGAATCCGCCAAGTGCCTGCGCACGTATTTGGAACTGGCTCCAAACGCGAAGGACGCGGCGGCCGTGCACGAGCAGTTGACCAGGCTCGAGGCTACGGTTTCAAAATAAACAATCAGGATACGATCGATCCGGGCGTCTCCTTCGCTTTCCGGAGAGTCGACACGAAGTTCACATACCGCAGCACCCTGGCGCGGAAAAAGAGCAGAATGAATCCCGCGTAAACGGCTGCGCCCACGGAGACTTGCACCGCGAGACGGGCTGCAATCGGCCACGATACCGGTAGCCGGCTATTCAACCCGAACAATGCCAGACACATCACTACCGACGCTGCCGTCGCCGGTAGCAGGGCGATCGCATATTCGCGGTAGGAGAGCTCGATACGCCGCAGCAGAATAATTACCAGCGGAAAAATCGTCACTGGGGACAAAAGAATCCAGGTGGCTGCCACGGCGTCAGGACCTTTCCAGCGGGCCGCGATGATAAATGCCAGTGGCATAACCGCGAGATTCAGAATCGACATCCGCATGGTGAATCGCGTCATTCGTTGAGAAACCAGCACCTGTTCCGTCAGCACACCGAGGACTCTTACAATCATGAACAGGCCGAGCCATTGTACCGGCCGGGTGGCTGCGATCCATTTCGGGCCATAGGCGAGTGCAACCACTTGCGGTGCCACAAATGTCAGACCCAGCATCATCGGCATCACAGCCAGACTCAGGACTTCCACCAGGATCAGATAATAGCGGCGGACCATCGGAAGGTCGTCCATCACGTTGGCAAACAGGGGAGTGGCGGCGCGCATGATCAACGTGCTGATCTTTTCCGCCGGAGCCGCTGCCAGCACCATCGCGTAACGATAAGTTCCCAGCGCGGCCTGTCCCATCGTCCGGTCAATCACCGTCCCGTCAGCATTGGCATACGTAGAGGCGGCCAGACGTCCGATCGCAAGCTGACGGCCCATCTGTACCGGCTTGCCGATATCCTTCCAATGGGGCCATTGAAAGGGCACGTGCTTCCAATAGCACAGCAGAGCGGTAGAAGCGATCTTACCGGAGTT
>JBEKPC010000202.1:0-8247 GCA_049521155.1 Bryobacteraceae bacterium | reverse complement strand
CATGAACTGAATCCGCTTGGCCCGGTGCTCCCCATCCATGCCGTACAATTGGCCGAAGAAATTGAGGATTTCGAGCGGCGTCAGCCTCCCGTAAAGCCCCATGTCCCCGGACAGAAATCCGATCTGCTCCCGCACTTTTTCCGGCTCGCGGCTGATCTCGAATCCATTCAGCGCCGCCGTCCCGCTCGTTGGCCTCAGCAGCGTCGCCAGCATGCGAAGCGTAGTGGTCTTGCCCGCGCCGTTCGGTCCCAGCAAGCCAAATACCTCGCCCGCGCGCACCTCAAAACTCACATCGTCGACCGCCAGCCGAGTCCCGCGCTTCGAATCCGAAAACGTTTTGGAAAGCCCGTTGACCTGAATCATGCCCGTACCAACCTAACATTTCCCGTTGAGTCGGAACAGGCCGATGTGAGTGCTTTCCCAACGGGCGGAGTTCGGTAAGAGCAGCCAGTATCCTAAACAGTCGGCACGCGGCATCGCCAGCAGCATTCTCAACGCCCCCAACCGAACCCCGACCGTCAGGGAGGGGATAACGCTAAGTTCGCCGACTTCAGGACCCTTCAGCTTCCTATTCGACGGAACATCGATGTCACCACATTCTTACGCACGCTACGGTCGAGGCTCCGGACCTGACCGTCAGATCTGCGTGAAAAATCGTTCGTCCCACCGTTCTTTAGCTGCTTGCTTTGCCATGGTGGGGCAGGCGGTTCCGCCTGCCAATCGCAGATCCAGCGACTTTCACACAGACTCGTCAGAGAGGGGATCTCCCGCCTCAGTTCGCCGACTTTATGAACTGCACGATATCATTCTTCAGCTTCTTATGCGACGGAACGTCAATATAAAACATGTGCCCCGCATTGTAATATTCGAACACCACATTCTTCCGCACGCTGGGATGCAGACCCATGTGGCTGAACGTGTACTCGGCCGCGAAATACGGTGTCGCCATGTCGTAATAGCCGCAGCCGACGAACACCTTCATGTGCGGATTCTTCGCGAACGCACTGCGCAGCGAATCCGACACGTTCACATACTGATTCTGATTCTGCACGCCGTAATCCCAAGGCAGGATCCCGCCGCCCAAAACATAATAGGTCGCGTCCGTTTTATATCCCAGCTCCGTGTGCGCGTATTGATTGAACATCGCCGTATAAGGCGGCCGGATCGCCGCCATGCTCGGATCAAACTCCGCCGTCTCTGAAGTATCCAGAGGCGCCGGACCCATCAAGCGGCTGTCCAGCCTTCCCGCCATTAACTTGTCATTCCGCAGCAGCTCCCGCAGATAATGCATCAACTCCATCCGCAGGTCCGAACTGTCGACATATTTCGGATCCACCCCGGTCAGCCGCGCCACCTTCGCGACAATCGATTTATAGTCCGCGTCCGTCAGTTGATCGCCCTTCGCCAGCGCCTCGTTATATGGACCCACCGCCAGTCTTTCGGCCTCTTTCAGCGTGATTTCCAGACTTTTTTGCAGTTCCGGAGAAAGCTTCTTGTGATAGAAAGCAGTCGCCGCATAGCTCGGCAGATACAGCATGTAAGGAAGATCGTTGCCGTGCGAAAACAGAATCGTCTCGAAGTTGAGCACCGTCGAAAGCAGGATCACCCCGTTGAACGCGACCCCCTGATCCACCAGGTATCCCGATAACCCAGCCGCCCGTGTCGTGCCGTAGCTTTCGCCCGCCAGGTACAGCGGCGAGGACCATCGTTCATTGCGCGTCAGGAACAGGCGGATAAATTCCCCCACCGATTCCACGTCGCCTTCGATTCCGTTGAACTTCTTTTGCAGCGTCTGATTTTTGGCGCGGCTATAGCCCGTGCCCACCGGATCCACAAACACCAGGTCGGTCTGGTCGAGCCACGTGTTATCGTTATCGACCAACTGATACGGCGCGGCCGGCAGCGCTCCATCGTCCATCATCTTCACTCGCTTCGGCCCGATGCAGCCCATGTGCAGCCATACCGATGCCGATCCCGGCCCTCCGTTAAACGCCACCATCATCGGACGCTTGGAATAATCCGTGGTCCCGTCGAGCACGTAGGAAACATAAAACAGATTCGCGTCGATCTCGCCTTGCGCGTTCTTGATCGGCATCATCCCAGCCGTCGCCGTGTAGCTGAGCGTCTTTCCGTTGACGTGAATTTCGTGCTTGGTGACGATGGGCTTTTCTTCCACCAGCGGCTTATCCGCTACCGCTGGTGGCGCCGGCGCCGCCGACTGAGAAAAAACTAGGGAACTGAAGATCGCAAGGGTAACGGATAACGCCGGAATTCTCATCAGGCCTAGCCTAACATGCCCTTATGCCGGCGAGCCTCCTTCGCACCGATGCCGCATGCCCGCCTTGAATTTCTCCCGCTCCTCGGGCGTCATCCGTTCCCATTTATCGATCAGCCGCACCCGCCCACGGCCCCCGAATCCATGCCCTCGATGAAATCCGCCAAATAAAATCTTGCTCAGCACCAGCACTCCCAGCGCCTGCCAGAACGTGATGAGCCTGCCTCCGAACAATGCCGGAACCAGCCAGTTCCACAACATCATCACGATCCCGCCAAAAGCTAGCGCCCCCCCGATCACCAGCAGTACGACCATCAGAACATGTCGCATTCCTCTTCGATGTATCATCTTGCATCTCCCATAATTTCTTCGTTGATTTCTTTCAGCCGCTCTCGCAGATGGAGGACCGCGTAGTGTTTTCGCGAAATCAGCGTATTCACGCTGACTCCCGTTTCTTCCGCCAGGTCCTTGAAGCTGCGGCCGTCGATTTCGTGAGCGATAAACGCGTCGCGCTGCTCCTCCGGAAGCTCCTCGAGCGCTGCTTCGAGTTCCTCCCACAGCAGGCTCCGCGCGTACGCCGCCTCTGGCCCCGCATCGGGTGAAGGCAGCAGCTCATCAATCGTCAACTCGCCATCGGGAAGCTGCACCGGCTTCTGCTTGCGGAATAAATCGATGATCCGATTCCGAGCCACGCGGAACAGCCACGCGCCCGCCTGCTCCACCGGATACGCTTCCACCAGTTTGAAAAAGACATCTTGCAGGATGTCTTCCGCGTCCCCTTCATCGGCCACACGCCTCCGGACGAAACTCCGCAGACGACCCTGCTCCCGCCGAAATATCTCGGAAAGCCGATCGTTACTCAGCACGTCCTCCATCTACTCATGAAGACGAATGAGTAGCCCAAATATTGTTCCGGCCTTTATTCTGGCTACTGGCTACTGGCTCCTTCTTTACGCCGCCATCTTGTCGCGCACCAGCGGCTCCGGCTCCGTGGCGAATATGGAATACACCACACCCGCCAGCGCCGCGCCCACAATCGGAGCCACCCAGAACAGCCACAACTGTTCCAAAGCCCATCCGCCCACAAACACCGCCGGACCCGTGCTGCGCGCCGGATTCACAGACAGATTCGTCACCGGAATCCCGATCAGATGAATCAGCGTCAGCCCCAATCCAATCGCAATCGGCGCGAAACCCTTCGGCGCGCGCGTGTCGGTCGCTCCCAGAATGATCATCAGGAACATGAACGTCAGCACCACCTCCGCCGTCAGGCACGCCGCCAGGCTATAGCCGCCCGGAGAATGTTCGCCATAGCCGTTGGACGCGAATCCACCCGCCAGGCTGAATCCAGCCTTGCCCATCGCGATGGTGTACAACACCGCCGACCCGGCGATTCCTCCCAATACCTGCGCCACCACGTAAGCCGGCAGCTCCGATGCCGGGAATCGCTTCCCCACCATCAACCCCACGGACACAGCGGGATTCAAGTGGCATCCCGAAACATGGCCGATCGCAAACGCCATGGTCAGAACCGTCAATCCGAAGGCCAGCGCGACTCCCGCAAAGCCGATTCCGAAACCTGGAAAGGCGGCGGCGAGCACAGCGCTCCCGCATCCTCCAAAGACCAGCCAAAAGGTTCCGATGAATTCCGCAAACGCTCTTTTCGATAGGGGCATAGGAGTGCAGAATATCACGATTTAAGCCCTCTTCGAGGCATGTTTTTGCGTGATTATGGCAGTATAAGGGACACGTATTTCACTTCCAGATACTCTTCCAGTCCCCACTTCCCGCCCTCGCGCCCCACTCCCGAATACTTGAATCCGCCGAAAGGAGCCTGCGCCGTAGACGGCAATCCGTCATTGACGCCCACGATCCCATAATCCAGCGCCTCAGCGACTTGGAACGCCCGGCTTAAGTCGCGAGTCCACAAATAAGCCGCCAGTCCATAAGGCACATCATTCGCTAAATCAACAGCTTCCGAGGTTGAACGGAACGTCATCACCGGAGCCACCGGCCCAAACGTCTCTTCTTCCAAAATAATCATCCCCGGCTTCAGATCGGTAAGCACCGTAGGCGAATAATAAAGCCCCTCAAGAGCGCTGCCGCCGGTCACGATCCGAGCGCCTTTCGAAACGGCATCTGTAACATGCGATGAGACTTTCTCCAGCCCTTGCGCATCCACCAACGGACCAATTTGCGTCTTCTCATCGAGCGGATCGCCGACCTTCAGCGCCCGCACCGCCTTCGCCAGGCGATTCGTAAACACCTCTGAAATGCTTTCATGAACATAAATCCGGTTGACGCAAACACACGTCTGCCCGGCGTTTCGAAACTTGGAGTTACAGACTTCGCGAACCGCCGCGTCAATATCCGCGTCCTCAAAAATCAGGAACGGAGCGTGCCCGCCAAGCTCCAGCGAAAGCCGCTTCATGGTCGGCGCCGCCTGGGCATACAATTTCATCCCGACCTCGGTGCTGCCCGTGAAAGTCAGCTTGCGAATGCGCGGATCGTCCAGAAAAACCTTGGAAATAGCCACCGGATCGGAAGTGGTAACTACTTGAAACACATCGCTCGGACCGCCTGCTTCTTCCCATAATTCGCGCAACCGCACCGCCGTCAACGGAGACTGTTCCGCCGGCTTCAGAACCACCGTGCACCCGGCCGCGAGCGCCGGCGCAACTTTGCGGGTGACCATCGCCGCCGGAAAATTCCACGGAGTAATCGCGTAAACCGGCCCCACCGGCTGATGAAGCACCAGCAGCCGTTTGTTGGCAAACTGGCTCGGAATCGTCGCGCCATAAATGCGTTTAGCTTCTTCGGCATACCACTCGATAAAGCTCGCCGCATAGCGCACTTCGCCGCGCGCCTCGGTAACCGGCTTGCCCATCTCGGTGGCGATCAGGCGAGCCAATTCATCGCCATGCGAAAGAATCAAATCATTCCAACGGCGCAATACCGCCGCCCGTTCGTAAACCGTGGTTTTCTTCCAGGACGCGAAAGCGCTCACTGCCGCATCGGCAACCGTTTTCATTTTGCCTCCTGCCGCATTAGATTCCAAAGAGCTTCCACGTGTTCTCTTTCCGTGAGGATAGCGCCGATGGAGACGCGCACCACCCAGCGTCCATCGAGAATCGCGGGAGTCAGATAAGCCTTTCCGGATCGATTGACGCGATCCGCCCAAGCTTGCGTATGGAGGTCCAGCGCTTCGCCATCCAAGCCTTTTGGTTGGTGCAGGATACAGAGCGTTTGCAGAGGCACTGGAGCGACCACAGACCAATTCTGCGCGGCGCGAACTTGGTCGGCCAGCCATTGCGCGTTTTCGAGATCGCGGCGTAGGCGCTTTTGCAACCCGCTAACCCCTTGTTCCCGAACGGCGAACCAAATTTTCAACGCGCGGAAACGGCGGCCCAAAGGGATGCCCCAATCGCGCAGATTCCTGACCTCGGCGTCAGCCGAGGATTGCAAATAGCTGGGATTGGTGGACATCACGCGCACCAGATGCTGCGCGTCCCGAACATAGTAAAGCGAACAATCGAAAGCGATTCCCAGCCACTTGTGAGGATTCAGCACCAGCGAATCGGCCTCCTCGATGCCTTGCCACATCCACCGGCATTCAGGAAGAATCATAGCCGACCCCGCCATCGCCGCATCGACATGCAGCCAGATTCCATACTTCTTCGCCACCTGCGCAATAGATTCAATCGGATCAAGCGCAGTCGAGACCGTGGTGCCCGAGGTAGCCACCACCGCGCATGGTTTGAGCCCGGCGGCCAGATCGTCTAAGATGCCTGCTTCGAGTGCTTTTGCGCTCATCGCGAACTGTTCGTCATGATCGACCACATGAACATGCTTGAACCCAGCCAGCATCGCCGCCTTGTTCACGGAGCTATGGCTATGCGCCGAAACGTACACCACCTGGCCCCCTTTTTCGCGAGCGCAGATCAGCGATAAAAGCGTGCAAGTAGAGGCCGTATCCTGAATCACCCCTTGCCAAGCATCTGAGAGACCCACCATTTGGCGCATCCAATTGGTGGTCACGTCTTCAAGCTCAGTGAGCGCCGGGCTCGATTGCCAGGACAAGCCGAGCACCCCAAGTCCAGTGCTGGTGAAATCCCCCAGGACGCTTGATAGAAGCCCGTTCGAAGGAAAATAGCCAAAGAATTCAGGATGTTGCCAGTGCGAAAGACCGGGCATAATAATTTTTTCGAGGTCTTCAAACACAGCATCGAAGGACTCCGGCGAATCGGGAGGCGCGGAAGGCAATTGCGCGCGAACCTCGCCAGGCGCAGTCCGAGCCATCACCGGAAGCGCGGCAACATTGGCGCGATAATCGGCGATCCAATCAATGAGCCGATGTCCAACCTTACGAAATTCCTCAGGAGTCATAACAGATATAGTCGCATTGCTTTAGAATGAAGTTGCCATGGTGGAGATTCAACCGATTCGTGTCGAAGTCGAACAAGAGGAAGACGGCCGGATCCTAGCATCGGTGCCGGACCTTCCAGGCGTCATGGCCTATGGCGTGAAATCGATCGCGCTATTAGTGCTCGCCGATATGATCGAGAGCGGTGAGGACGTTCCCGAACCGTTAAAGGTGCTCTTCGCCGCGTGAGCACGTGGCGCGCAACGAAGGCCAGACGGGTCTACTCTGCCTTGCTGCGAATCGGATGGACGCTGAAGAAGCAGGTCGGGTCCCACCGAAAGTTGCAGCGTCCCGGCTGGCCCAACTACACGTTTTGTTTTCACGATAGTCAGGAAGTCGGACCGGCGGCTCTGTCCAAGATCGTAGCGGAATCGAAGCCGCCTCGCCGGCCAGACTCTCCAGTAAGACCTCAGCGGGCTTAGTGCGTCCGGCGCGAACATCCCGGTTGCTCTGACGAATCTGAGCTTTGACCTTCGGATCTCGCAACTCGATGTCGTCTTCCAGTTCGTCGGTCAAAGTATAAACCTAAACTGTATATTTGCCCGACTCGATCATCCGCGCTGCGATCTTCTTGCGCAGGGCGATCGTGTTCACTGGCTCATATTTCGTGAACCGCTTCAGCACTGCGAGATTGGTTCGCAGCGCGTCGCCTTCCGCGCATGCGGCCAACACTGTTTTTGCCGCCGATTCGATGGTCTCCATCGCGTCGTGGGCGAATACCGCCGTCATCTCGCGCGCGTTCTCGGCGTTTTTGCCGCTGCGCGCGATCTTCTCTGTCCGCAGTGTCGCCGATTCCAGCGCGTAGGCATTCATCAGGATGTCGGTGATATTGGCCACCACTTCCTGCTGCTCTTCGAGCGCCGTCCCGTATTTCTGGACGGCCATTCCCATCGCGAACAATCCGATCTTTTTCGCGTTCGCCACCAGGTCGACTTCCGCGCCAAGCTGCGGTCCGGCCATAATCTCAGCCTGCAACTTCTTGCCGGCCTCCATCATTGGGATAAGACCCTTCTGCGCGCGCTTCATAATCATGCCGGTCGCCAGCAGCCGGTTGATTTCGTTGGTGCCTTCGAAAATCCGGTTGATGCGCGAATCACGATAGGCGTGCTCGCATGAATATTCCTGGCTGAACCCGTAGCCGCCGTGGATCTGCACGCATTCATCCACAACGTAATCAAGCGTTTCGGACGCAAACACTTTAATAAAGGAGCATTCGGCGGCGAACTCCTCCACCGCTTTCAACTGCTGATTGCCGGCATCGGGCGCATCCCAGGAAAATCCCGCCAGGTGCGCTTCAATCGCGCCCACCACGCGGTAGGTCATGCTTTCGCTGGCGTACATCCGAACGCCCATCGCGGCGATTTTATGCTGGATCATGCCGAATTCGCTGATCGATTTTCCGAACGCCTTGCGCTCCTTCGCGTAGTGGATCGCGTCGGCAAGGTCCGCGCGGCAGCCTCCGTGCGCGAATGGACCCAGCTTCAAACGGCCTAAATTCAAGATGTTGAACGCGATGATATGGCCGCGCCCGACCTCACCGAGAACGTTC
>JBEKPC010000201.1:0-8289 GCA_049521155.1 Bryobacteraceae bacterium | reverse complement strand
ATTGTTTCGCCAAGCCCTTCCGCGGCGCGCAGCACGAACAGCGCGCGAAAGCCGCGGAAGAACGCCGTCGACATGCAGATGATGCTCCAGGCATAAAGTCCACCCAGAATCGCCTTTTTGCGCGAGATGCGGTCGACCACGAATCCGGCGAAAAACCCGCTAATTCCATAGACCCACGCGAACGCGCTGCCCAGCAGGCCTAGCTGCACCATGCTCAACCCCAGCTCTTTTTCGAGCAGCGGAAAAACGGAAAAGATCGCCTGGCGATCGGCGTAGTTGAAAAACGAAATGCCCCAAAGCATCGCTACCACGGACCAGCGGTAGGACACTAGTACAGCGCCTTCGGCGTTACTTCTTTCAACCCCAGCGCCTTCGCGCCGAGCCGCATCAGCCCCAGTTCGGTTTGCGATTGGAAAAATTGAAATCCTTGTTCGCGATATTTCGCTACCAGCTCCGGCGAGCCCGCCGGCCGGCCAAGAAATTTACCATGCTTCCGCCCCGCCGCAACCACCTTAGCGATATTTTCGTCCAGCAACGGCTCATTCTGACGGCCGCGCAAGCCCAGCGAAAAGGAAAGATCGCTGGTGCCGATAAATAGTACGTCGATCCCTGGCGTCGAGGCGATCTCCTCGATATTCTGCACCGCCAACGCTTCTTCGATCACGACAATCGTCATCATATTGGCATCCGCAGAGTCGTAGTAATTTCCCTGCTCCGGCCAGCTAAATGTCGCGAGTCCCGCGCCGGAGCCTCGCTTGCCCTGCGGCGGATACCGGCATGCGGCGGCAGCCGTTCGCGCTCTTTCCGGCGTCGATGCAAATGGAAGAATTACACCGGACACGCCTTGATCCATCACCCGCTTCGCGGTCCACAATTCGATGACCGGCACGCGCGCGAACACCGCCGCCGGAAGCGCCCTCGTGGCCAGCACGATGGTTCGCAATGTTTCGAGCGTGATCGGCGAGTGCTCCATCTCGACCCACAAGAAATCGAATCCAAGCGTCGCGGCCAGCGCCGCCGCTTCGATACCCGGCGTGGTGATAGTCGCGCCGAGAACGATTTCGCCCGCCTGAAGTTTCGCCCGAACGGGATGTTTCCAGCTATTTCCCATTTGCCACCTTGATTAGCCACACTTCTGAAACCTGCGTCCCGCGTCCATTTCCGCCCAGCCCCGGCGTCCGCGTCCATTCGAGCGTCAGCGAGCCGGCCGCCGTCGCCTGCAGTGGAATTTCGAACTCCACCGGCTCCGGCGTCGCGCCTTTTTCACGGAACGGATGGACCTCGATCCCATTGGCAGTCAGCCGCACGGCGATTTTTCGCGCATCGCCTCCGTAAGTGATGCGCACTTTGTAGCGCGCCGATGGATCGAGGTCAGTGTAGCGCATGCGCAGCGGCCGGTCCTGAATAATTTCGGCATCCGCAGCAGACGATGTCCGCCAGCCTCTTTGTACCGAAACGCCGGTCGAAGTCAGTGGCGATCTCAGAAAATCCGGATCCTCGGCGTACGATTCGCCCATCACTAAATGAGGACGCTGATTCACGAATCCCAATGCATCGTAAAATCCACCCGGACCGGGATTGGTCCAGTTGAGCAGCTCGCTTATTTTCTGAATGCGATCATCTTCCGACGCCATCGCGCGAATTTCAGCAAAGCGATTCTCCAGCCACACGCGATTGTTCAGCGCAAAATCAATGCTATCCAAGCTGGCCCCGCGATCGATGGAAATCGCCTTATAGCGGTCCACGCTCAGCTGCATATGGATGCTCTGAAACAGCGCCTCCGCAAGCTCGAACACGCGCGCCCGGTACTCGCGCGCGGCAGATGTTCGTGCATCCGCATCGAGAATCGATGCCGCTTCTTCCATGGCCTTTAACGACCCTGCCGAGGTCTGCGGCCAGTTCCGTTTCGCCTTGGTGAGCGCTGCCATCGCCATCTCCTCCTGCCGATTTTCGGAAAGGAGGCGGCTATGAATGTAGGCGTCGTAATAAGCTCGATACAGCGCTTCATTGAAACGCCAATTGAGCCTCTGCTGCGGGGTCGCGCGGCGCTCCATATCCTGAAACTGCGCCAGCGTCACTTCCACCTGCCGGTTCGATGCCAGGGGCCCGCGCCAGTTTTGCTCCAGTGCAAACAAGCCGTCCGCGAAGCTATCCGCCATATCGTCGCCAATGAAGAAGCGGCTGAAGTCGGTCAGGATGCTTTTCGTCGACGCATCGGGATTCCATCCCAGTCCGCTCCAGATAAACTTATTGACGTCGTCATTGCAGCCCTCCGAATACGTCACAAATCCATTCGCGAACCGCTGATAGCGATGAAAAATCGCCGTCTCGTCAACCGGCCGCGGATTGATCACCTCACGCGCCTCGGTCGTAGAGTACGCTAAATCCCAATCGGGCACGGGAAACTCTGCGTGAGTGCTGTGCGTGATATCGGGATAAAAGCGAATGGGAAAACGCTTCGGGGTCAGCGCCCGAAATTCTTCCAGACTGCCGTAAACCTGCGGCCCGAACACCAATCCCGAAAGCCACGGAGGATTCGCCGCCATCAGCCCCCAGAACTCGTCGCGCCATTCTTTCGTGAATCCCTGCGGCGAAAGCCACATCTGCGCCTTCGGATGATAACGGTGCAAACTCGCTGTCTGTTTCTCCAGCAGCGCGAACATATATTTCGGCTGCGTGTGCCCCGGATCGCCGCCCGGAACAAAAATCGCGTCAATGCGCGGCAGCCTGCGAAACACTTCCTCCCATTCCTTCAGCGCGAACTCAACCGTCGCCGGATCCGAATAATCTTTATCCATCGCCGGATACCAGACCGATACATCGAGCCCGTATTCATTGGCTATACGCGACATCTCCACCATCATCTCGATTTTCGGCAGCGCGAAATGCGGACTGTCCTCGGCATCGTCGGAGCGGGGCGGAATCAGCTCAATCGTGTTGTTGCCAAAAATCGCCAGTTCGCGAATATACTGCTCCCACATCGGCACGGACCATGCATCGTATGCGTTCGTCTTAGGCCGGTACCCAAGCTGCTGCCCGCGTACCGCCACCTTCGGCGCTGTAGCGATCTTCAGACCCGCATCCAGCTCCAGCCTCTGCCGCGACATGTGAAACTGCCGCAGCAGATAGCCGGTCCCGAACACCACACCTCGATCGTCCGCGCCGGCGACGACAATTTCGTGATCGGTCGACGTCAGCGTAAAACTCTCCGGCTTGCCAGTCGCCAAACGCAAATAAATCGCAGGAGCGCCGACCGGCGCCTGGGAGGAGACTTTCAGCCTCAGTTGCGTCCGCTTCTCGACCTCCTCCACCAGCATTTGGGCAGCTTTTTTCGCAGGAGTGGTTGGACTGGCGGACAGAACCACCGTTGCATTCTTGAAATCCACAGCGAAAAAAACGCTGGGAAACATCGTAGCGAGTGCCACGATAGAGTACGGTTTCAATTTACACATCTACGTTTCATGAAACCATAAAAGTACAATGGAAAGCAGATGCTTCTTCCGTTACGCGGTTTAATTACCCCTCTCGCCACCCCGCTCGCCTCATCGGGCCAAGCGGAACCCCGTCTCGATGTTCCTGGTCTGGAGCGTTTAATCGACCACGTCGTCGCTGGCGGCGTCCACGGAATCTTCCTGCTGGGCTCTACCGCCGAGTTTTCTTCGCTCGGCTGCGACCTGCGCCAGGAGATTATTCGTCGCGCCGCGAATCAGGTCAACCGGCGAATCCCGATTTTAGTTTGTATTTCCGATACCGCCATGTCGGAAAGTCTGCGCCTCGCCGATACGGCGGCCGAAGCGGGAGCCGATGCCGTGGTGTTGGCCGCGCCTTATTATTTCGAACATTCGCAGGAGGATCTGCTTCGCTATCTTGAACTCATCACACCCAGGCTTTCGCTGCCGCTGTTCCTTTACAACATCCCGCATCTCACCAAGACCTCCTACGATCCCGAAACCGTCCGCCGCGCCGCCGACATTGCTGGAGTCGTCGGTATTAAAGACAGCACCGGCGACCTCAAGTATCTGGAAAAAACAATCGCGTTCCTTCACGATCGGCCGGATTTCAGCGTCCTGGTCGGCCCCGAAGAACTGCTGCTGGAAGCCATGAAGCGAGGCGCGATCGGAGGCGTCTGCGGCGGTTCGAATTTAAATCCCAAACTACTCGTCGCGCTCTACAACGCAATCGCGACCGGCGACGCGAGTCGCGCCGAGGCGCTTCAACAGCAGGTCATTCAGATGAGCCGTGCCCTCTATCATGTCGGCTTTCACGGCAGCAGCTATCTGCGCGGCATTAAGGCCGCATTGGCGCTCGCCGGACTTTGCCGTCCCGATCCCGCACCCCCCTTCGCGCCCTTTTCCGAAGAAGAATACGCCTTGCTCGAAGCAGGCTATCGCAGCCTCACGCCGGTTTCTTGATTTGGAACACCAGGTGTTCGAAAATTTTTCCGTGCGATTCCTCCGGTCGCCGCCCGATCACTACACCGCCGATTTTCTCCACCGCTTTTTGTGACCGAAGATTATTCACGCCCACCACAAACAGCACGCTGTCGACAAATTTGAAAGCGTGACCAAGCATCAGGTGTTTCATCTCGCCATTGTAATGGCCGCCCCAATGAGATCGCGCCAGAAACGTCCAGCCGATTTCAATTTCCCTTTTCCCGGGGTTATATCCGCAGTAGCGTGACGAACCGACGATTTTCTTAGTCTTCCTATCGATGGCGGCAAATGCTCCGCGCGATTCCAGCGCACCTCGAAAATATTCCTTGAAATATTCTTCTTTATAGCGTTCGCGGTCAGGATGCTGCTCCCAGATCAACGGATCGGACCCAGCGGCGAACAACGCGTCCCAATCCTCCGGTCGCAGTGGACGCAATTCCAGCAGGTCTCCCATTAGATGAGGTTGCAATGCAAAATCGCTCACTGCGGCAGCGCCCAGGAAAACAACACGCCGCCAGCGCTGGTCACCACATATTGCCGCCCGTCGAGCTCATACGTGATCGGCGAGCTTTGCATCGGCGATCCCGCGCCCGCATGCCATAGCGTTTTACCATCGCTGGTTCGCAACGCCAAAACATTGCCCAGCGCATCTCCGGTAAAGATCAGCCCGGATTCCGTGGTCAGCACTCCCGCTCCCGCGCCGTTCGGGCCCAGCTCATGTTTCCATCGAATTTTTCCCGTCTGATAATCGATCGCGTCCAGCTCAGCCTTCGCCCAGACATCATAATCCGCGCCCGCCCACCCGAAGCTTCCATCGGCGGGCTTGGCGAAGTAGATGCCATAGCTGGGATGCGAATCAACAATAAACAGTCCGGTTTTGGGGTCGAAACTGGGCGACCGGTAATTGGTGAGCCCGCCTTCATTCGGCGCGATCAGCCGCCCGTCCGGTGCCGGTTCTTTCGCCGGATTCGGAATCGGCTGGCCTTTTTTGTCGAGCCCGGTGCTCCAATTCACCGGCCCGAAGGGAATCGTCAGAAGGCTCTCTCCATTGGTTCGATCCAGCACAAAGAAGTAGCCGTTGCGCGATGTCTGCATCAGCATCTTGCGCGGCTTACCCGCGAAATCCCGATCCACCAGCACCGGAGTCTCCACCGCGTCCCAATCGTGCGTATCGTGTGGCGAGGCTTGGAACGACCACGCCAATTTCCCCGTGTCGGGGTTCAGCGCGACAATGCTGCAAGTATAAAGATCGTCCCCGGGCCGCGCTTTTCCATTCAGCACCGGCGTCGGATTGCCAGTGCCCCAATAAACCAGATTCAGCGCCGGATCATACGTTCCCGTCATCCAAGTCATGCCGCCGGTGGTCGCATCAGGCGTTCCAGCGGGAGGTGTGCTGTCCCATCGCCACTGCGTCGCGCCCGTTTCCGGATCGATCGATTTGAGGAACCCCGTCAGATTATCGAAATCGCCGGAGACCCCGACAATCACGTGATTGCGCACAATCAGCGGCGACATCGTGGTCCAGTACCCTTTGAGTGAATCGGCCACCACCACGTTCCACCGCACCTTGCCGTCGCTCGCGTTCAAGCAGATCAGATGCGAATCCGGCGTCATAAAATACAGCCAGTCCTTATACATCGAGACGCCTCGCGACCCGATGTGAAAACCTTTGTTGGGTGGATAAGCGTAATGCCAGAGCTGATGCCCGGACCGCGCATCCACCGCGTAAACATTGTCGGTGACCGTGATATAGAGGACGCCGTCGACCAGCAGCGGAGAGCATTTGATCTGCTGCACCTGCCCCGTCTGATACGCCCAAGCGAGGCCAAGCTGCGCGACGTTTTCCGGAGTGATCTGCACGAGCGGACTGTGCCTGCGCCCCGAATAATCTCCGTGATAAGCAGGCCAGCTATCTGCCGGAGGCTTCAACAGCATCGCCGGATCCACACCTTGGCTGACCGCCGCGCCGGCAACGAATAAAAATTGCATGAAACGTGTCATATGAGGATTCCTAGCGCAGCGTTTGCAGATACGCCATCAGATTGTGAATATCGTCGTCGGAATATTTAGACAGCAGTTCGACGTGCACTTCCGCCGGCGCGTCGATCGAGAACTTCACCATGCTGGTCGGCCAGGACCGATAGCGGCGCGCGCTATCGCGCAAGCCGATCGTGAATTCGTCCTGATAAGCCAGCTCGCCCGTAACGCTCTGCCCGGACCGAAGCGTCACCGTTACCTTGGACTTCGCGTCATTCGGGTAAAGCATGCGCTGTTCGAGCTTCAATCCTTCAAACCGCTTGGCCACCCCCGCCAGATCGCCCGTGGGCGAATGGCAGGTCGAACACTTCCCCGCCCCATTGAAATATTTCTGGCCTGCTTCCTGGTTGCCGGTTTGCAGATCCGCGACATCGACGCCGCGGCGCCCGCCCACGAGTGCCTCCGCTTTTGCCTTGGCATCGTGGATAAAGGCGACCAGCCCCGTAATCTCAGAGTCGGAAAGAGTGAAGCGAGGCATGCCCTTTTCGGGCCGTCCCTCGCGGATCACCACCCCGATCTTGTCGCCGTGAACATCGGCCGCGACTAATTTGGAGCGCGTCAGATCCGGCCCGTCCTCCCCGCCCGCCGCATCGCGCCCATGACAAAACGCGCATTGCTGCATGAAAATCGGAGCGCCGCGATCCACGTCCTGCGCCGCAGCCAAAGCGGCTGTCATAAGGAGGCCCCAAAAAAGACGATTGTGAAAACCCATAAAGACGGGAATATAGCACAAGCATGTCTGTGCAAGCTCCGGCAGAGCCGTGACCATCGGGAGCGCTATTTTTTCCGCACCCTGGATAGATGACGACAATTCTCTCCTCTTGACAGTCTAGGAGAACGGCTGTTACACTCTTCCTAGATCCTCTAGGAGACTCATTCTTGCCGAAACCACTCGACCTGCTCCAGGGCACCCTCGACATGCTTATCTTGAAAGCGATCTCACTCGGCCCGCTGCACGGATATGGCATTTTGCTGCGCATCCAGCAAATTTCCGGGGATCGCCTGGAGATTCAGCAGGGCTCTCTTTACCCCGCCCTCTATCGTCTGGACAACCAAGGCTGGATCGCAAGCGAGTGGGGTGAATCCGACAATAATCGCAAAGCGAAGTTCTACCGCCTCACCGCCGCCGGCAAGCGGCAGCTCCAGTTGGAAGCACAAAAATGGAACCGCATGACCGATGTCATCGGCGGCATCCTGCGCACGGAGGAAATATGAAATTCTTTTCCTGGCTCGCCCATCGCCGCTGCATGGAATCCGAAATGGACGCCGAGCTTCGCTTCCACATCGAAAGCCGTGCCGCGGATCTCGTGAAACAAGGAGTACCTCCCGAAGAAGCGCTGCGCCGCGCCCGTATCGAGTTCGGCGGCATCGAAGCTCAGAAAGAGGAGTGCCGCGAATCGCTCGGCCTCCGTCTCTGGGATGAACTGCGCGGCGATTGCCGCTACGCTCTGCGCATGATGCGTCAGAACCGCGGATTCACGGCGGTTGCCGTCATTTCGCTGGGCCTCGGCATCGGCGCGAACACCGCCATTTTCACCCTGGCGAAAGAAGTTTTGCTGAAAACCATGGCCGTCCCTCATTCTGACAGGCTGCGCCTGCTCACCTGGGCGCGCGGCCCGCAAGCGCATTTCGGACCCATCTGGGGAAACTTTTTTCCAGACTCCGCCGGCAACCTGAACAGCACCTCGTTTCCCTACCCGCTCTATGTCGAAATGAAGCGCAACAACAACGTGCTGGATGATCTGGTCGCCTTCAAAGAGGCAAACCAATTGACGGCGACCGTGAATGGCCACGCGGAGCCGATCGCCGGCATGCTGGT
>JBEKPC010000200.1:0-8486 GCA_049521155.1 Bryobacteraceae bacterium | reverse complement strand
CGGCGTAATAAGTGCCGTTTTCGAAAAGCGGCACGGTGCTTAAATAGTCGTGACTGTCGGTAGTTCCCACCTGCGTGGCCGCGCCGGTCGTCGTGTTGATAGTGTATAGATTGCTGTCGTTTTCCATGTACAGCGTGCTGGAACCAACGGAAAGCCTCGCATAGAAGCCTGTACCATTGGGTATGGCGCTGGCGCCGATCGGCCCAATCGCCGTGATGGCGCCCGTCTCCGGATTGATCGAAAATAGAGTTTCCACCGAAGAAGAGCCCGTAGGGGCCATGCCGAAGAGTCCAGTGGTGGTTGAGCCGAAAGTGCTGAGATTGTTGCCGGTCAGCCCGCCGATGAGCGTGAGATTTGCGTTGCTGGTGTTGACCGAATAAAGGAGTCCGTTCTGTTCGGTGTATAGAACCCCGTTCGCAACAGCCAAGCCATCGTATCCACCGGATCCCATATTGCCGATCAAGGTAAAGACGCCCGTGTTGAGGTCGACGATCCCGAGCGGATTCTGAACCCCCGGCGCCGCTGTTCCCAGCATATAGGCCATATCGTCGGCCTCTAAGCTGGCTGCGAGCGTGACGAGAAGTCCAATTGTCAAAAGCCCTGTGGTGGCGTGTTTGCGAGTATTCAAATTGCCTCCTGTTTCCGATCAATCACACAAGTTTACCGCCTCAGGTCTGCGCGAGTCCCATCAGCTCTCCAGCTTACCGGACCCAAATCCGGATCGTGGAAGGAAGGCCGGAGACTTCGCGGCGCCATGTCCGGCGCCGATTCCACGGCTCCCTCCCGTAACGATAACTGTCATAATTGCCATTCTATGGACTCCTGCCTCCGCTATGCGCGAAAGAATCAGAAAGCCATCGTCGCGTTGATCCGCGAGTTCGTCGAGTGCGAATCGCCCAGCGACCATCCTCCGAGTATTGAGCGTTTTACCGATCTTCTTTTCGAGCGTGTCCGCGATATCGCTAATGTGAAGAAATTCAACGGCGGACACCTGCGCGTCGAGTTCGATCTTCCCGGAAATAAGAAGCAAGGACAAATCCTCGCGCTCGGCCATTCCGACACCGTGTGGACTTTGGGCACTCTTCGCACCATGCCGTTTCTTGAGAAAAAGGGGCGCCTGTGGGGTCCCGGCGTGCTCGATATGAAAGCCGGCTTGGCGTTTTTTATCTTTGCGATGCGTGCGCTGCGGGAATTGGATATCGCCGTTTCAAAGAAGGTCATAATGCAAGTCAATGCGGATGAAGAAGTTGGCAGCGACTCTTCACGGGCCTTGACGGAAGACGCGGCCCGGTCGAGCAGCGCCGTTTTAGTTCTGGAGCCTGGGACGGGTCTTGAAGGAAAACTCAAAACCGCCCGCAAAGGCGTCGGAGATTACACGATTACCGTGCGCGGTGTTGCCTCCCATGCCGGCGTCGATTTCGCCAACGGCGCGAATGCGATTGTCGAAATGGCTCGCCAACTGGAACGCATTGCTGGATTTACACGTCTCGACGAAGGCGTCACGGTGAGTCCGGGCGTGATTCAAGGCGGCACGCGCAGCAACGTTGTTCCAGCCGAATGCCGGGCAGAGGTCGATATTCGAGCCCCACGCGATCGCGATCGTGTCTATCTGGAAAAGAAATTCGCGTCTCTTAAACCTTTTGACAAGCGATGCACCGTCGAAATTTCGGGAGGCCTGAATCGGCCGCCGATGGAGCGATCCGCCGGCGTGCGCAAGTTATATAAAACAGCGGAGAAACTCGCGGCGGAGCTGGGCGTCACGCTGGCAGAGTCAGCGACCGGTGGGGGCTCAGACGGAAATTTCACCGCGGCGCTGGGCGTTCCCACGCTCGACGGTTTAGGAGCGGTCGGCGAAGGCGCGCATGCGCCGAATGAGAGTATACTGATCAACCGGATCGCGGATCGTACCGCGTTGTTAGCAAAGCTGGTTACCGCATTATGACTCTGCCTGTCGCGATTTTGTTTTGTGTAATTACCATGCTCGGATGGGGTTCCTGGGCCAATACCCAGAAACTCGCCGGGAAAGAAAAGTGGCCATTTGAGCTGTTTTATTGGGATTATGCGATCGGTGTATTTATATTCTCGCTATTGTTTGCAGTCATCGGCGGAAGTTTCGCGGTGGTTGGGTCGTTTGCCATTACGGCGTTGATTAGCGGCGCGATCTTCAATCTTGCGAACATTTTACTGGTTGTCTCCATCGACGCCGCGGGAATGTCTGTTGCATTTCCCGTCGGCATCGGACTGGCGTTGGTGATCGGGACGGTTGAGAGCTATCTTGAAGCACCGAAAGGGAATCCATCGCTTTTGTTTGCCGGGGTTGCACTGATTGTTTTCGCGATGATCATGTCCGCGATGGCTCGGCAGACCCGGGGAACGAATCGGGTGCGAGGGTTGATTTTTTCAGTGATCGCGGGTTGTATCATGGGTCTTTTTTATCCGCAATTGATGCGAGCTATTGGGCCGGAGAAGTTAACTCCTTATGTTGCATTGGTTTTCTTCGGGGCGGGCGTGCTTCTCAGCAATATCATTGTCAATTCGGTTTTTATGAAGGCGGGCGGCGTCACTTACGGGGATTATTTTCGGGGCAGCGCAAAACTCCATTTAATTGGGATACTTGGCGGTTTCATTTGGATGGTCGCGCTCTCTCTAAACGTGATTGCGGCCAATGTTGCCGGGCCGGCGATTTCCTATGCTCTGGGCCAGGGCGCGACGCTGGTGGCGGCGATCTGGGGTGTGTTCGTGTGGCGCGAGAAAGGTGCTATCTCCTACACCACATTGATGTTTATCGGCTATGCAAGCGGGCTCATTTTAATCGGAGCTGCCACTCTTCGTTAAACCGTGCGGCACTCACGAATGATTTCTGCGTTCCGATCGATAATGTCGAAAGCGCGGCGTAGAGATTGGCCCGGGAAATGGCTTCGATCTCGCTGTATCCGCTTGAAAGGAATACAGCTAAGCTTCCGATAAAGGCATCGCCCGCGCCGGAGGTATCGACGGGTTCCACCGGATAGGGGGCGATGTGCTGATCGCCATAAAGGGTGCCGTTTGCGCCAAGTGTGATAATGACTCGACTTAACCCTCCGTCGATTAGTTTCGAAACGCAGGCCCGAGCTTGGTCGAGATTGCGAACAGGCATGCCGCTGAGAATCTCGGCTTCGGTCTCGTTAGGGATCACATAATCGGCGAAACGTACCTGCGCGAGGTCAAGGATTTGGGCTGGCGCGGGGTTGAGGAGGGTGCCGATTCCGTGTTCTTTTGCGAATTGGAGTGCCTTAATCGTGGATAAAAGCGGTATTTCGAGCTGACAAACGACCTTATCCGCGGATAAAATGACATCTTTTGCCGCATAAATATCCTCGGGTCTTAAGCGATCGTTGGCGCCTTTCACGACGAGAATGCGATTCTGTCCGCTGCTGTCGACGAAAATCGGCGCGACTCCGGTGGAGACGCCGGGGGTTACTAAAACATTCGTAGTATCGATGCCGAACGACTTCAAATTCTGGATGGTGGCTTCGCCGAACATGTCGTCGCCGACGCGGGCGATCATGGACACTTCGGCTCCGCAGTTGCGCGCGGCCACGGCTTGGTTGGCGCCTTTGCCGCCGAAGCCGAGGGAAAAATCGCGGCCGAAAATCGTTTCGCCGGGACGGGGGAATTGGTCGGTGAAAGTGGTGAGGTCGATATTCGCGCTGCCGATCACTACGATGTGGGGCATGGGATTTATGAGAGCAGTGTAGCGTTTGTCCGCATACTGACGCATGGCGGTTCGGTAGAGAGTCAAAAGACGGGGAGGGCGGGGAGATCGGCGGAGGGGAAGGGGATGGCCATGGCTTTGGCTAGCGTGGCGGCGATGCTGCGCATGTCGATTTCGCCCAGGTCTATTCCGGATTTGATTTTTGGGCCGGCGATAAAGAAGGAGGCTAACAGTTGGGGATTTGAGGGGGCGTAGCCGTGGGCGCCTCCGATTCGATCGGGACGGGGGGCTGCCGCTACGGAGAAATTTGACTGCATATCGACCCAGAAGGTGGCGTCGGGGCGACCGCCAAATTTGGCGATTTGCTGGGCGTCGAGAATTTGCGCGATGCCGTTTTTTGGATCGGCGGCGAGGCGATGCAGGAGCTTCTCAACTTGATCCTTGTATTTCGGGTCTTTCAGAATGATGGCGGCGGATCCGCCTTCGAGGTCGGGGTAGGCTTTCCAGTCGGTTTTCGATGCTAAGCCTTCTTCGACAAAGGGTCCAACGAGGTTGAGGCTATGTTCGGTGCGGGTGAAGCCGTGGTCTGAAAGAACACAGACGACTGCCTGGGGCGCGGCCTGTTCGAGTTCGCCGACTTCGGCGTCGATCTGCTCCAGGGTGGCGTTTGCTTCGGGACTGAAGGGGCCGTAGCCGTGTTCGAGGTGATCGAGCGAAGCCAAATGGACGGTGACGAACTGGGCGTGTTTATTGCGTAAAATCGCGGCAGCGTAGCGGGTGCGCTGGCGGTCGCCTTGGACGGCGTCGTCAAGATCGGTAACGTAGGGGCCGGCTTCCTTTTCAATCTCCGCCATAAGGCCGGGAGTGCTGAGGGCGCGCAGAAGCTTCTGATCTTCGCCGCCGGATTTGGGAGCTCGCCAGTATTCGGGGATGTTGTAGCGGATGTTCGGCGCGCCGACACTGACGGGCCAGCTTACGCTGCCGGTGATGAGGCCGGCTTTCAATGCAGCGTCCCACAGAGTGGGGACAGCGATGTCTTCGGCGTACCACATCCAGCCGGCGAGGTTGAGGCCGAGGGGGTCGAAGACGACGTTCGAATAGATGTGATGCTTGACGGGCCAGACGCCGGTGAGGATGGTGGTGTGGCTGGGATAGGTGACGGTGGGAAGGACTCCGCGGACTCCGGTGGCATGGGCGCCATCCTTTAAGATGCGGCGCAGATGGGGAATTTTGAGGCCGTGCTCGTCGGCCTTGAGGACGTAATCGGGCCGCATGCCGTCGATGGAGATCACGAGGAGGGATTGGGCGGATAGGGGGAGGGTTAGGAAGAGGGCCAGGCGAAACATTTGGGAATCATAACATTTGGGGGTTGCGATTCTATGAACGGACGGAACGCCGGCTGAAGCCGTCGCGGCAAGCTGAAGCTCGCGCCACCTAAGACATTTCGTCCGAAAATGTTAACTGGCCCCAATATTCAGGAACGTCCACGCGGAAGCGCTTCGCGAAGGAGGAGGGCAAAATTATCCGGACCACGTCTTCTAGTGAGAAAGGTACGGTGCCGAGGACTCGCCATTCGCGCTCCATGTAATAGTTCTCGTTGTGATCCTCGTCTTTGCTGGGATCGAAAAATTTGAGTTTAGCGAAAAAGAGCCAAATCACCTGTTGTTCTAATGAAAGGAGGTCTTTGTCATGCCGGCTGCTGCTAAATTTCTTCCAATGCGCATCGAAGCGATTGTATAGGTCTTCAAGAGTTATGGTTGCAACAAGGTAGCGCTTCGTGAATGCCACCCCAAATCTGCTGTACTTCTTCATATGCAGGCCGAGGTCCCCGACCGGGATGTCGCAGAAACAAACTTGTTGGGCTTCGGCCCGTTTGTTGCTTGAAAGGTTTCCCCCGCCCGTTCGCATCAGGATCGTCCAATTCGCGCCAGGGTGAACCTTGCCAAGCTCACCTTGACGCAAGATTTTTATCAGCAGGTCGTATTGCCGATCCTGAAATTGCGACTCCCCCTTTAATCCGCCTCCGACAAAGTGGGTGAGCTCGTGGGAGACATATCTCTGGTTTGTCATTAAATGGTGATGATATCGAACCTCCATACTGTCAATCTCGAGCTATTAGCCCGGCTCCGAATTGCGGATGGCGGCGCCACGAGTGGCGACGCGGCACGCCTGGGGGCGCGCGCTACGATGGGCTTATGCGGACTCTCGTATTTCTTCTGTTTTTGCCTGCGGCGTTTGCGCAGCAGGGTGAGTTGTATCGGACGATTGCGGGGTTGGATACGGCTCTGTTTGATGCTTATAACGCCTGCGATATGGAGAAGTTTGGGGCGCTGCTGGCTGACGATCTGGAGTTTTATCACGATGTGAGCGGGCTGCTAAGGGGATCGCAGGAAGTGATCGACGCGACTAAGAAGAATGTCTGCGGGCATACTCGACGGGATTTGGTTCCGGGGACGTTGAAGGTGTATCCGATTAAGGGGTTTGGCGCGGTTGAGACCGGCATTCATTTGTTTTGCGATCCGAAGATGGCGAAGTGCGGGGATGGGAGCGGTGTGGGGCGGTTCACGATGATTTGGGAGAACAGGGATGGGGTGTGGATGCTGACTCGGGTGATCAGCTACGACCATTGCAGCAATTGTTCATTAGCTACGGCGCCGGATTTTCGGAAACAAGAGAGGTAATATAGGACTCATGATTGAACTGCGCGTGAATGGAGCTGCCCGGAAATTTGATGGCGATGGGGACATGCCGCTGTTGTGGTTTCTGCGTGATGTGCTGGAGCTGACGGGGACTAAGTTTGGGTGCGGGCTGGGATTGTGCGGGGCTTGCACGGTCCATCTGAATGGCGCGGCGGTGCGGAGCTGTCAGACGGCGATGAAGGCTGCGGCGGGGAAATCGGTCACGACGATTGAGGGCATCAAGCATCCGGTGCAGACGGCTTGGGAGCACGGGAATGTTCCGCAATGCGGGTACTGCCAGAGCGGGCAGATCATGCAGGCGGTGGCGCTGCTGAAGGAGAAGCCGAAGCCTACGGATAAAGATATCGACGATGCGATGCAAGGGAATATTTGCCGCTGCGGGACTTATCAGCGCATACGGGCGGCGATCAAGGTCGCGGCGGGGGTGACGGCATGAACCGCGCGGAGCTGGTTGTTTCACGGCGCGGATTTTTGGGGATTTTTTCCGCCGGGGCTTTGGTGCTTTCGACGGAGCTGGAGGCTGACACCAACTGGCAGCCTAGCGTTTATCTAGGCATGGAGCCGAGCGGGATCGTCACGATTGTCGCGCACCGGTCCGAGATGGGGACGGGGATTCGCACGTCGCTGCCGATGGTGGCGGCGGATGAGCTGGATATTGATTGGAAAAATGTCCGGGTGGAGCAGGCGCTGGGTGATGCCAAGTATGGATCCCAAGATACGGACGGGTCGAATTCGATTCGCAGTTTTTATGAACCGCTGCGGATTGCGGGGGCGACGGCCCGCACGATGCTGGAGCGCGCGGCGGCGTCGAAATGGGGCGTCCCGGCGACTGAATGCAAAGGGCGCAATGAGCAGGTGATCCATTTGCCGAGTGGACGAAAAATCGTCTACGCGGAGCTGGTGACGCTGGCGGCGGCACAGGCTGTTCCCAAGAAGGAAGAGCTGATTTACAAGCCGGCGGCGGAATATCGCTATATCGGGAAGGCTCTGCCGATTGTCGATTTGCAGGCGCTGTGCACGGGCAAAGGCGTGTTCGGGATCGACGCGAAGATGCCGGGGATGGTTTATGCATCGATTGAACGATCGCCGGTGATGGGCGGGAAAATCGTTTCGGTGGACGATAGCGAGGCGCGAAAGGTCACGGGCGTTTCGCAGACGGTGCAGATCGAGGCGTTGAAGCCTCCTTACGGATTCCAGGCGCTGGGCGGAGTGGCGGTGATCGCGGATAATACGTGGTCCGCAATGCAGGGGCGTAAGAAATTGAAGGTGGATTGGGACCTGGGTGGGAACGCGGGATTCGATTCGACGGCGTTCAAGAAAACGCTGCAAGAATCGGCGAGACAGCCGGGGAAGGTGGCGAGGAATGTCGGGGATGTGGACGCGGAGTTCGCCAAGGGCGGGACGGTTCACGAGGCGGATTATTACGTTCCGATGCTGGCGCACGCGCCGATGGAGCCTCCGGCGGCGGTGGCGGAGTTCAAAGACGGCAAGGTGACGGTGTGGACGGCGACACAGAATCCGCAGGCGGTGCAGGCGACGGTGGCGTCGGCGGTGGGGATCAAGCCGGCTGACGTGGCTTGCCATGTGACGCTACTGGGCGGAGGATTCGGGCGCAAGTCGAAGCCGGATTATGTGGCTGAGGCGGCGATGCTATCGAAAAAGATCGGCAAGCCGGTGAAGGTGGTGTGGAGCCGCGAGGACGATATTCATTTCGACTACTATCATTCGGTGGCGGCGATGTACATGAAGGCGACGACCGATGCGAAGGGCCGGCCTGTCGCTTGGCTGCAACGGAGCGCGTTTCCGCCGATCGAAATGATGTTCAATGCGACGGCGAAGTATGGCGATTCGCAGATGGGAATGGGGTGGAACGATACGCCGTTCGATATTCCGAATCATCGGGCGGAGAATGGTCCGGCGACGGCTCCGGTGCGTATTGGATGGATGCGTTCGGTGGCGAATATATTTCACGCTTTCGGGGTGCAGTCGTTTGTGGATGAATTGGCGGCGGCGGCGAATCGGGATCGGGTGGAGTATTTGCTGGACGTGCTGGGATCGCCGCGCATCATTGATTTAACGAATGGAAAGGGCGG